>JAODMW010000048.1 GCA_025464815.1 Microbacteriaceae bacterium
CCCGAGATTGCTGTCGATCGGATGCCGGAGTGTCGCGTATCGCGTGAAGTCGAGGTACCCGAGGGCTCCGAGCCGGTAGTTGAAGCTGACGTAGACGATGCCCTCGCTTCGAACGAAGCCGGCACCCAGCTCGAAGAAGTCCTGCGATGAGCCCGCGCTGTATCCGCCGCCGTGGATGAAGACCATCACCGGCAGATTTCGCAGCTCCGCCCCGGTGGTCGCGCCGGACAAGACGTTGAGAGTCAGACAGTCTTCGCCGGAGGGGATCCCAGGGCCGACACCTTTGAACTGTCCGCGATACGCCTGGGGCGCGACCTTCCCATAGCGGGAGGCGTCATGCACGCCCTGCCAGGTGGCGACCGCCCGCGGAGACTGGAACCGCAGCGTCCCGACCGGCGGCGCTGCATAGGGGATGCCGCGCCAGGCTCGAGTGCCGCCCTCCGCGATACCACGCACGATTCCGCCACTGACTCGCACATCCAGGCTGCCGCCGGATGCCGCCCGCCCATGCCAGTACATGTTTCTCCAGTCATGGCCGCGCGTTGAGGCCGAGGCACACGTTGAGTCAATACCGATCCGGCGATGGTTTCTAGAGGATTGCCCGAATCGATGTGCGGATCGATGCGAGTGCCCCGCTCCCGTCATCCGGGTTTGCCTCTACGCTCGATCACGTGACTACCACGATCGCCACCCCGTACGAGGATCTGCTGCGCGAGACGCTGGAGCGTGGCACCGTGAAATCGGACCGCACCGGCACCGGCACGAGGAGTGTCTTCGGACGCCAGCTGCGCTTCGACCTGAGCGCGGGGTTTCCCCTCATCACGACCAAGAGAGTGCACTTCAGGTCGGTCGTCTACGAGCTTCTCTGGTTCCTCCGCGGCGAGGGCAACGCCACCTGGTTGCAAGATCGCGGCGTGACGATCTGGGACGAATGGGCGGATGCCGCCGGCGACCTCGGTCCCGTCTACGGTGTGCAGTGGCGCTCCTGGCCGACACCATCGGGTGAGCACATCGACCAGATCTCCGAGGTCATCCAGGCGATCAGAACCAACCCGGATTCCCGGCGTCTCATCGTCTCCGCCTGGAATGTGGCCGACATCCCCGAGATGGCCCTCGCACCGTGCCACGCCCTGTTCCAGTTCTACGTCGCCGACGGGCGCCTCTCCTGCCAGCTCTACCAGCGCAGCGCCGATCTGGTCCTCGGCGTGCCGTTCAACATCGCCAGCTACGCGCTGCTCACCCACATGGTCGCAGCACAGACCGGACTCGAGGTCGGCGACTTCGTCTGGACAGGCGGCGACTGCCACATCTACGACAACCACGTCGAGCAGGTGACGGAGCAGCTGAGCCGGGAACCCTATCCGGCTCCGAGGCTGAGGATCGCGAGGGAGCGGCCGAGCATCTTCGACTACGAGTTCGAGGACGTCGAGGTGGTCGACTATGTGCATCACCCGGCGATCAAGGCACCCGTCGCGATATGAGCGTCGCACTCATCTGGGCCGAAGCCAACGGTGGCGTCATCGGCCGCGACGGTGAGATCCCCTGGCACCTGCCAGAAGACATGGCCCGGTTCAAGGCCATGACGAGCGGTGGAATCGTCATCATGGGGCGTCGCACGTGGGATTCCCTCCCCGGGCGGTTCCGGCCGCTTCCCGGCCGGCGCAACATCGTGGTCACCAGGCAGCCCGGCTGGAGCGCTCCCGGTGCCGAGGTGGTCCATTCCGTCGACGCCGAGCTGTTCGCGGTCCTTCCCGAGAACGTCTGGGTCATGGGCGGCGGCGAGATCTATCGAGAAGCGATGCCATTCGCGTCGCGTCTGGAGGTCACCGAGGTCGATCTCGATGTCGAGGGTGAGACTTTCGCGCCCGCCATCGACGATTCCTGGCGACGGACGGCGGATCCGGTGGACGGCTGGCATCGGTCTGGCACCGGCAGCCTGTATCGCTTCGCCAGCTACGAACGCATTCACAGCCCATCGATCTGAACCGGGACGCCGTCTAGGAAGTTCGAGCCTCGAGGATCAACGTTCTGCGTCGATCGCCGTGCGCTGGCCGAGACGACAACTTCCCGGCCGGCGAAGATGAATGCGAGCTGAATATTTTTCTCGCTCAGGGCCGCGGATCGCCGGTATATCGGGAACTTCGACCTGCGCACCCCCCAACGGGGGTCTCCGGCGGTGCAGGCAACTGGCGTAGCCTTTCCCTCGGCCACCCGAAGCGCGACCCGAACCCGCGCTGGCCGATTTCTGAGGACTTACCCGCCCATGACGACACACAGTACGACCACGCCTGCCCGCAAACGCCAATTCGGCTCTGAGCGGCGTACCCATTCCCTCCCCACCATTCACGCGCGCCCGAGCGACCGTAAGATCACCTTCGGCCGGTTGGCGATCATCACCACCGTGCTCTTCTGGGTCGCCTACGTGGTGTCCACCATCATCCGCCAGTTCATCGACAGCGGCAGCACCTTCCGCTTCACGATGGAGGCGATCTCCTATCTGGTCGTGGTGACTTTCCTGAGTTTCTCGGCGCTCATGTACCTCGTCGCCCGGCAGGGGGCGTTGGAGCGCTTTCGCAGCCATGTGCGCGTGCCCCGCGCCGAGCTCGACAGGCACTTCTCCGCCCATACCGGCTCGATGACCGTGCTCGTCCCGAGCTACGCGGAAGAGCCGCATGTCGTGCGTCAGACGCTGTGGTCGGCAGCCCTGCAGGAATACCATTCGCTGCGCGTCGTGCTGCTGCTGGATGACCCGCCCTTCCCCAGCGACCCGGCCGTCGCCGCGCGGCTCGAGGAGACGCGGGCGCTCGCATCGGGGATCATGACCACTCTCGCCGGACCGGCCGAGCGATTCGCCGCGGCTCAGCGCGCGTTCCCCCCAGCGAGTCCGTCGAGCTGGGTGGACCCGATCGCCGCGCGCGATCTCGCCAACCACTACGCCTGGGCCGCGGACTGGCTCGAGCGCATGGCCGCCGAGGAGGACAACACGGACCACGTCGACCGCTTCTTCGTCGATGAGGTGCTGCTCGGGCTGGCGGCCGAATTCCAGCTCATCGCGGAGGCACTCAGTGCCGCAGCGAGCGAGAATGTGGCTCCGGCCCGCGAGCGGATGGTCGAGCTGTACCGGCGGCTCGTCTCCACCTTCACGGTCGAGGTCGAGACCTTCGAGCGCAAGCTCTACGCCTCCGTCTCGCACGAGGCGAACAAGGCGATGAACCTCAACTCCTACATCGGGCTCATGGGCGGCAACTACCGTCATGAGCAGACACCGGACGGTGTCGTGCTGCGCCGCGTCGACGAGTCGCTCTTCGGCGACCTGAAGGTCCCGGACTCCGAGTATTTGCTGACGCTCGACGCGGACTCGTTGCTTCTGCGCGACTACTGCCTGCGACTGGTCTACCTGCTCGAGGAGCCGGAGAATGCTCGGGTCGCCGTCACGCAGACCCCGTACTCGTCGTTCCGCGGCGCCGGAACGCGCATCGAACGCCTCGCCGGTGCGACCACCGACCTGCAGCACATCCTGCACCAGGGGATGTCGCACTTCGGCGCGGCGTTCTGGGTCGGCGCGAACGCCGTCATCCGCAAGCGCGCTCTCGAAGACATCGTCGAGGTCGAGCAGGTGGGAGGCTTCGAGATCCGTCGCTACGTTCAGGATCGTACGGTGATCGAGGACACCGAGTCGAGCATCGACCTGGGGACTCACGGCTGGACACTCGTCAACTACCCGGAGCGTCTGAGTTATAGCGCGACTCCGCCCGACTTCGGTTCGCTGATCGTGCAGCGCCGCCGCTGGGCGAACGGCGGCCTGCTGATCCTGCCGAAACTCTGGCGCCAGATGGCCGAGCGCAAGCGCAACGGTCAGCGCATCTCCCGTCTCGAACTGGCCTTGCGCCTCAACTACATGTCGTCGATCGCGTGGGCGAGCTTCGGCCTGGTCTTCCTGCTCGCCTATCCATACGACTCCCGCCTGCTCAGCCCGCTCGTGCTGTTCGCCGCACTTCCGTACTTCCTCGCAATGGGCAGCGACCTGCGGTCGACCGGTTACAAGTCCTCCGACGTGCTGCGGATCTACGGCTTCAACCTCATCCTGTTGCCGGTCAACCTGGCAGGCGTGCTCAAATCGCTGCAGCAGGCGATCACCGGCAAGAAGATCCCGTTCGCCCGCACGCCGAAGGTGAAGAACCACACGGCCGCACCGGTCTGGTACATCATCGCTCCCTACCTCGTCGTGGCCTTCTCCCTCTTCACCCTCTGGCGTGACGTCCTCGGGCAGAACTGGGGCAACGCGGCCTTCGCCGCGTTCAACGCCGTCCTCGCGAGCTGGGCAATCCTGTCCTACATCGGAATCGTGAACTCCATCGTGGATCTCTGGGTCGGCGCCACCGGCTGGCTCTTCGTCGAGAAGCCATTGCGGTCATCGCATCGCGACGTGAAGCCGGCCACCGAAACGCTGGACTGGCGTGCGGTGCTGTACCACGGGCATCCTGGAGCCTCGCTCCCACGCAGCGTGAAAGAAGAGATGGCGGGCAACGGCATCGCCGAGCACGAGGTGGCAGCATGAGTGCCTTCGGCGCGACACGTCCGCGCACCACCAGGCGCAGGCTCTCCATTCCGCGTCTCATCGTTGCGCTCATCGTGACGGCCGGTGTCGTCACCGGCGCCGTCTTCGGAGTGCAGTGGATGTCGGCATCCGCCGAGACCAAGGCGCAAGCCTGGTTCGCCGGCTACGCCGATGTCACTGCGACGCCCTCGTTCGCGTTCGAGTCGCCGACGAGCAAGTCGGGCAAGAACGTCGTTCTGTCCTTTATCGTCTCCACGCCGGGCGATGCCTGCGCGCCGAGCTGGGGTGCCGCCTACTCACTCGACGATGCCGCGGGGTCGCTTGATCTCGACCGCCGCATCGCCCGTCTGCAGCAGGGAGGTGGCGACATCGCGATATCGTTCGGTGGCCAGGCCAATGACGAGCTCGCGACCGGCTGCACGGACGTCACCAGGCTCGCCGCCGCGTATTCCGCGGTGATCGACCGTTACAAGATCACGACGATCGACCTCGACATCGAGGGAGCCAACCTCTCGAACACTGCCGCGAACGAGCGTCGTGCCGAAGCGCTCGCGCTCGTGCAGGCACAGCGGCGGGGCATCGGCCAGGACCTCGCGATCTGGCTGACTCTGCCGGTATCACCGAGCGGCCTCGATCAGAATGGCCAGGCCGCGGTGCGCGACGCCCTCGTCAAGAAGGTCGACATCGCCGGCGTCAACGCCATGACGATGGACTACGGGAGCAGTTTGAAAGCGGGTACGAGCGAACTCGCCGGCACCACGCAGGCACTCACCGCCACGCAGCGCCAGCTCGGCATCCTGTATCGCCAGTCGGGTACGCAGCTCTCGGACAAGACACTGTGGAGCAAGATCGGTGTTACGCCCATGATCGGCCAGAACGACGTGCAGAGCGAGGTCTTCACCCTCGCCGCGGCGAAGTCGCTCAACAGCTTCGTGCTCGACCACGGCGTCGGCCGTGTCTCGATGTGGTCGCTCAACCGTGACATCGTCTGCGGCTCGAACTACGTAACGCTCAAGATCGTCTCCGACTCCTGCAGCGGCGTCGATCAGGGAAAGGCGAAGTTCGCCGACCTGCTCGCCTCGTCGCTCAAGGGTCGTCCGCTGCTCTCGGCGGCGGTCGTCACCACGTCGGAGCCGGTGGATGCCAAGGCGCTGAAAGACAATCCCGCGACGAGCCCGTACCGGATCTGGAACGCGGCCAGTTCGTACCTCGAGGGCACCAAGATCGTCTGGCACCACAACGTCTACCAGGCCAAGTGGTGGACCCGCGGCGACCTGCCGGACAATCCCGTGCTCAACGAGTGGGAGACCCCGTGGCTGCTCGTCGGCCCCGTGCTGAAGGGCGAGAAGCCGATCCCCGTGCCGACGCTTCCGACCGGAACCTATCCGGATTGGACGGGTACGGTGCAGTACAACAAGGGTGACCGCGTGCTCTTCGACGACGTGCCATACGAGGCCAAGTGGTGGACCCAGGCGCAGAGCCCCGCGGCCGCCTCATCCGATCCCGACGGCTCGCCCTGGGTGCCGCTGACACTCACGCAGATCAAGGAGGTGACGGACGCCTCCAAGTAGCGTCCGCCGCTCGCTACCAGGCGGCCGGCTTGTAATCCTTGAGGAAGACGCCGGAGACGTCCTCGCCGTCCTCGCCCCGCACGATGGGATCGTAGACGCGGGCTGCGCCGTCGACGAGATCGAGCGGCGCGTGGAAGCCCTCCTCGGCGAGCCGCACCTTCGTCGGGTGCGGGCGCTCATCCGTGATCCAGCCGGTGTCGACGCTCGTCATGAGGATGCCGTCGGTCTCGAGCATCTCCTTGGCGCTCGTGCGCGTGAGCATGTTGAGCGAGGCCTTCGCCATGTTGGTGTGCGGATGCCCCGGACCCTTGTAGCCCCGGCCGAACTGCCCCTCCATCGCCGACACGTTGACGATGTACTTGCGGCGGGCCGTCGATGCAGCCATCGCCGGACGCAGCCGCGACACGAGCAGGAACGGCGCCGTCACATTGGCGAGCTGCACTTCGAGCATCTCGAGCGGGTCCACCTCATGCACGAACTGGGTCCAGGAGTTGGAGTCGTGGTGATCGGGGACGAGTCCGCCGGCATCGATCGCGGTTCCTGCGGCGAGGCGCTCGAGTGACGACGACCCTGCGGCGAGCGCCAGTTCGGTGAGCTCGTCGGCGGTGATGGCAAGCGCACTCGACAGGATCGGGTGCGATGCGACCGAGGCTGCCAACGCCTGGGGATGCGCGTCATTCGTGTGCCCGAAGGTGAGCAGCTCGGGAAGCGGGCCGTCGGGCAGAGGGGTGGATTCGGCATCCGCGAGCGGCGCGTACGAGCCGGGGGAGCGGCGTACCGTCTGCGCGGCGTTGTTGATGAGGATGTCGAGCGGGCCAGCCTCGATCATCGCGTCGGTGAGGCCGATGACCTGGGCGGGATCGCGCAGGTCGATGCCGACGACCCGCAGGCGATGCAGCCAATCCCGCGAATCGGGAAGCGACGAGAAACGGCGCACGGCATCGCGCGGGAATCGCGTCGTGATGGTCGTGTGCGCGCCATCCCGAAGCAGGCGAAGCGCGATGTACATTCCGATCTTGGCGCGACCGCCGGTGAGCAGCGCGCTCCTGCCGCTGAGATCGGTGCGGGCATCACGCCTGGCGTGGTTCTCGGCGGCGCAGTCGGGGCAGAGCTGGTGGTAGAAAGCGTCGACCTGCGTGTAGTGCTGCTTGCAGATGTAGCAGGGACGCGACTTGATCAGCGTTCCTGCGGTGGGAGCGGCCACCGTGATTGCGAGCGGGATGCCGCGGGTCTCGTCGTCGATGCGGTCTGAGGCCCCCGTTGCGGTGTTCGCGACCACTCGCTTGTCGGCCTCGGCGATCTCGGCCCGCTTCTCGAGCCGGCGGCTCTTCTTCACCGATTTGAACATCCGTGCCGTCGCCCTGCGGACGGCGACGAAGTCGGGATGATCCTCGTCGATGCCGTCCATCGTCGCGAGAACGCGAAGGGTCACCTCGAGGTCGGAGGGGTCGATGGACGAGTCGGAAGGCACGGGTAATTCTACGACGCCCGCACGCACGCCCTCGATTCACACTGAGATGCGGCAAATGGTTCCTGCGAGGTCGCGGGAAGCACCATTTGCCGCATCTCAGGTCCGTCGGGCGTCAGCGATGTGGCACGGTTGACCCATGGCGAAAAAGATCCTGCTCGACTGCGACCCCGGCCTCGACGATGCCCTCGCGCTGCTGCTCGCGCACGGCGACCCGAACATCGACCTCGTCGGGGTGACCACCGTCGGCGGGAACGTCGGACTGGGCCGTACGACCGCCAATGCACTCGCTCTGCGCGAATATCTCGGATTCGACGGTGTTCCCGTCGCAGCCGGTGCCGGCGAGCCGCTTCTCGGCGCGACGCGCGAGGCGAGCCATGTCCACGGAGAGACCGGACTCGGCAACGTCGCCCTGCCGGAACCGACCCTTCCGCTGTCCGACCAGCATGCGGTCGATTTCATCATCGAGACCCTGCGCGCGACGCCCGGTGCCGTCCACCTCGTGGCCACCGGTCCGCTCACCAACATCGCGCTCGCCCTGAAGCAGGAGCCGGCGATCGCCCGCTGGGCTGCATCCTTCACGATCATGGGGGGATCGTTCACGCGCGGCAACGCGACGCCCGCGGCCGAATTCAACATCTACGCCGATCCCGAGGCCGCTCGGATCGTCTTCGACGCGGATTGGCAGGTGGTGATGGTCGGGCTCGATCTCACGCTGCAGGCGCAGGCGAACGGTCCCGTCGTCGAGAGGCTCGCGACACTCGGCCGCCTTGCGGACGAACTCATCCTGCCGCTCGCCACCTACTGGGTCGACACGAACAACGCAGAATGGGACGGGCAGGCCGTGCACGATGTCTGCGCGGTCGCCTACGTGGCGCGGCCCGATCTCTTCGCCTCCCGCCCTGCGCTCGTTCGCGTCGAGACGAAGGGCGAGTTCACGAGCGGCGAGACGGTCGTCGACTTCGACTCGCCGTTCCCGAATGCGATCGTGCCGGTGAAGCTCGACGTCGACGGATTCTGGGCCTACGTGGAGCACGTCTACAGGCTGGTCGCCACCGACCATGCCTGAGGGCCTTCTCGGCCGTATCCCGCCCGTTCATGACCCGGATGCCGTCTATGCGGCGTTCGTCGCCTGGGCCGAAGAGCGCGGCCTGAGTCTCTATCCCGCGCAGGACGAGGCGCTCATCGAGATCGTCTCCGGTGCGAACCTCATCCTGAGCACCCCGACGGGAACGGGCAAGTCGCTCGTCGCCGTCGGGGCGCATTTCGCGGCGCTGAGCCAGGGCAGGCGCACGTTCTACACCGCGCCGATCAAGGCACTCGTCTCGGAGAAGTTCTTCTCGCTCGTCGAGATCTTCGGGGCGGAGAACGTTGGCATGGTCACCGGGGATTCGAGCGTGAATGCGGATGCGCCGATCGTCTGCTGCACGGCCGAGATCCTCGCGAACCTGGCCCTGCGCCACGGTGTGGACGCTCCCGTCGACCAGGTCGTGATGGACGAATTCCACTTCTACTCCGACCCGGAACGCGGCTGGGCGTGGCAGGTGCCGCTGCTCACGCTCCCGCGCGTGCAGTTCATCCTCATGTCGGCGACCCTCGGCGACATCGACTGGCTTGCGAAGGACCTCGAGGAGCGCAACGGCCGGGATACCGCGGTCGTCGTCGGCGTCGATCGTCCGGTGCCCCTGCACTATTCCTATGCCACGACGCCCGTGCACGAAACGGTCGAAGACCTGCTGCAGACCGGCCAGGCGCCGATCTACATCGTGCACTTCTCACAGGCAGCCGCCCTCGAACGGGCGCAGGCCCTCACGAGCGTCAAGATCGCCACGAGGGAGCAGCGCGACGAGATCGCGGATGCCATCGGCGATTTCCGCTTCACCACCAATTTCGGACGCACCCTGTCGCGCCTCATCCGCTCCGGCATCGGCGTGCACCACGCGGGGATGCTGCCCAAGTACCGGCGACTGGTGGAGCAGCTCGCCCAGCGCGGCCTGCTCAAGGTCATCTGCGGTACAGACACCCTCGGCGTGGGTATCAATGTGCCAATACGCACCGTGCTTTTGACCGCGCTCACCAAATTCGACGGCACCAGGATGCGCCAACTGAGCGCGCGCGAATTCCACCAGATCGCCGGCCGAGCCGGGCGCGCGGGCTAC
>JAODMW010000243.1 GCA_025464815.1 Microbacteriaceae bacterium
ACCCGCATGATCGTGCTGATGGACCTCGAGACAGGCGTACCGCTCGCGATCGTCGACGAGCATTACAACTACTCCCTTCGCACGGCGGCGAGCGTCGCCGTCGCTGCCGCGCGGCTCGCCCGCACGCCGGGCCGCCTCGGAATCGTGGGCGCCGGCACCGTGGCGAGCTCGGCGGTGACGGCTCTGCTCGCGGCCATGCCGGTCATGGACGTGACCCTGACCTCCCGCACCATCGAGCGGAGCGAAACACTCGCCGGTCTCGCTCGCTCGCTCACCGATGCGGAGGTGCGTGTCGTTCCCGATATCTCGACGCTCATGGAAGAGTGCGACGTCATCGTGACCGCCACAACGGCTCGCGAGCCGATCATTCGCGGCCCGCTTCCCCGTGGAATGCTGATGTGCGCTCTCGGCTCGAACGAACTCGATGCCGAGGCATATCTCTCCTGCGACCGTCTGTTCGTCGACGATTGGGCGCAAACCCAGGAGGCCGCAGACATCGTCACACTCATCGCGGGTGGATGCCCGATCGAGGAGCGTCTCGCCGGTGAACTGCCCGGACTGATCGCGGGCACGATTCCGGGTCGACGCGATGACGACGAGACCATCATCGTGCGGACCGAGGGGCTTGCGTCCCAGGACGTGCTTTTCGCGCACTGGGCGTGGCAGGAGTCGAAGGCACGGGAAGGAGCGTGACCGGCGAGAGCGGTATCGCCTCCCGCGCGGGCATCGCGATTGGCGGGCTCGACCTGGCGGCCCTGTCCGAGGACACGATCATCGCCGCGAAGGTGCACCTGCTCGACTGCATCGGCCTGATCATCGCCGGCAACGGGGACGAACGTGTGGAACGGATGCGTCGAGCCGTCGGATCCACCGACCCTGCCTTCGTGATGAGCGTGGCCTGTGGGGTGCTCGGCCTCGACGACTTCGACGAGGCCACGCGGGCGCACCCCGGCGCCGTGCTGGTGCCGGCCATCATCGCCTCCGCTCTCTCGTCATCGCGCGCGGTCACGGGGGCCGACCTCATCGCCGCGCTCGTCGCGGGCTATCAGCTGTTCGGAGGCCTGGGAAGGGCGGCGGATGCGGGACAGCTCCACCTGCGCGGCCAGCATCCGAGTGCATTTCTCGGGGTTCCTTCAGCGGCCGGGGCCATTGCCCGCCTTCACGGCATGCCGGCGGCGGTATGTAGGAACGCGATCGGAATCGGCGCTTCCTTCTCTTTCGGTATCACCGAATTCGATCCGCAGGAAACCATGCGAACCGTGCAGACGGCATGGGCCGCGAGCGCCGGTCTCCGGGCGGCCGGGCTCGCAATGGCCGGAGTCGTGCCCTCCCCGATGGCGCTCGAAGCGCCAGGCGGTCTCCTCGGCCGCAGCGCCGCGCCCGCTGGCTCAGTGCCCCCCGACAGCATCGACCTCATGGGCGGGACCGTCGCGATCGAGCGGGTGAGCTTCAAACCGTATCCGCACTTCAGCGACCTGCATCCCGTGACGGCCGTGCTCATCGAGTTGCTGGGAGCCCGACGTCTGCATCCCGACGAAATCGAGCGTATCGCCGTACGATTGACCCCTCGCGCCGGGTCGCGGCTGTTCGATGGCTTTCCCCCTCGAAGCACGAAAGAGGCCAAGCGTTCGGCGCGCTTCGCACTCGCGAGCTGCGTCGTCCAGGCCCATCACATCGGCAACGGGGCGGCCCTTCTCGGCGCTTTCACGGCGGAGCGGCTCACCGATGATGACGTGCTCGCCGTCGCGTCCCGGGTGGATGTCGCCCTCGACCTGCCCGAGGGCGGACCGTCTGGTGCCGTGGAGCTCACCCTGGCCGACGGGAGCACTGTGGCGATGGAAGCGAACGGCTATCCCGGCGATGGTCGGGATCCCTCCCTGCGATGGGGATGGGCAGAGGCCTCGGTGCGTTTCACGGAGTTGTGCGCGAGCACGCCCGACACCATCGTTGGCATCGGGCTGCATGACCTGGTGGAGGACCTCGATCAGGTGGACGATGTCCGCCCCGCCCTGCGGGAGTTGGAACGACTGGTCGCCGTCAGGCGATCGTGATCGAGTGGAGCGCGCAAGCGCAGGATCGGAGAACACTATGGATCTAGGCCTCGCCGGAAGGGCGTACCTCGTCACCGGAGCCAGCAGCGGGCTCGGCCGAGCGACCGCGCAGGCGCTCGTGGATGACGGGGCTTTCGTGGCCGTCTCTGCACGGTCGGAGAAGACCATTCTTCAGACGGCAGAAGAGCTGGGAGACGGGGCGATCGGACTCGTCGCCGACAACGGGGATCCCGCTGCCGCGGCGACGCTGATCGAGCGCACCGTCGCGCGGTTCGGGCGACTCGACGGCCTGCTCGTGAGCGTCGGCGGACCGCCAAAGCTCGCTTTCGGTGCCATCGACGATGACCAGTGGCGTTCGTCCTTCGAAACCATCCTCCTCGGCACTGTCCGGCTCATCCGAGAGGCGCTTCCCGTTCTGAAGCCCGGATCGGCCATTGCCCTCGTGCTGTCGAGTTCGGTGCGCACTCCGATCACCGGCCTCACCCTGTCCAACGTGTTCCGGCCCGCTCTCGCCATGCTGGTCAAGGATCTCGCCGACGAGCTGGGGCCGAGTGGCATTCGCGTCCTGGCGCTTGTTCCCGGACGCATCGCAACCCCGCGTACGGTCGAGTTGGATGCGGGAAACCCGGGAGCTCGGGAACGCAGCGAAGCCTCGATCCCGCTCCGTCGTCTTGGCGAGCCGAGCGAATTCGGCCGCGTCGCCGCGTTTCTCCTCTCGCCCGCAGCCTCGTACGTCACCGGCTCGGTGATCGCGATCGACGGAGGCATGCTCCGATCGCTCTGATCTGGATAGCCCGGCCTGGGCAGGAACGTGAAGTGGAGTCCGGCTCAGTGTCAATGGGTGGAACAAAAATAGTTTCTGGAGTCGAATGAGAACTGTGGCCCGAGGCGGAACCCGAATACCTCTCGGGTCACACCCATGAGCGCGAGAGCTGCCGCTGCGGCGCGGGCGTACATCGCGGTACCCCCGGTGGGGTTCGAACCCACACTGGGACGATTTTAAGTCGTCTGCCTCTGCCGATTGGGCTACGGGGGCGTCTGCTCCAATCCTTACGGAAGATAGGAAGAAACTACTACGCCGCCGGTGGCTTCGGTCGCGAGGCGAAAGTCTCGAAGGCCGCACGGGGGAAGGCACGCGCCTCGAGCGAGACGATGTCGCGTCCCAGGAAGAAGTTGAGGATCCAGACCGAGAACACGCGGATCTTGCGCTCCCACATGGGAACGGCGAGACCGTGGTAGCCGCGATGCATGAACCAGGCGAGGAGGCCCTTGACCGCCAGCCTGCCCGATTGGAACACGCCCTCGCCGAGACCGATGCCGGCGACCGCGCCCGCGTTCTTGTGGAAATACTCCCTGGGCAGGTCGCCGCGCAGGTGGCCGGTGATGTTCTTGGCGAGCAGCTTGCCCTGGCGCACGGCGTGCTGGGCGTTCGGCACGGTGAATCCGCCCACGCCACCGCCGGTGAGGTCGGGAACGGCGCACACGTCGCCAGCGCCCCAGGCGTCCGGCACGACGCCATCATCGTTGATCACACGGAGGTCGGCGCCGACGCGAAGACGACCGCGCTCTTCAACGGGGAGGTCCGTGCTGCGCAGCACGGGGTTCGCCATGACGCCGGCGGTCCAGACGATGAGGTCGGTCTCGAAGGTTTCACCGGTCGAGAGCTCGATCTTGCCGCCGACAGCCGAGGTGAGCTGGGTGTCGAGGTGCACCTGGGCGCCGCGCTGGGCGAGGTTCTTGAGCACCCAGTAGCTCGTCTTGAGCGAAACCTCTGGCATGATGCGGCCCATCGCCTCGATGAGGTGGAAGTGGGTGTCGTCGAATGTGATGTTCGGGTAGTAACGCAGCAACGAACTCGCGAGGCTGCGCAGCTCGCCGAAGATCTCGATGCCAGCGAAGCCGCCGCCGACGACCGTGAAGGTGAGGAGACGATCGCGCTCCGGGCCGGCGGGCAGATTGGATGCCTTGTCGAAGTTGGTGAGCACACGATCGCGCACCGCGATCGCCTCTTCGATGTTCTTGAGGCCGATTGCCTCGTCGGCGACACCGGGGATCGGGAAGGTGCGGGAGACCGATCCGGCGGTCACCACGACGATGTCGTACTCGACATCCCAGGGCTCACCCGCCGGCGGCGTGATCGTCGCGGTCTTGTTCGCGTGGTCGAGCTTGGTGACCTTCGCGGTGATGACGTTCGTCTTGGTGAGGTGGCGACGGTGCGAGACGACGGCGTGGCGCGGTTCGATGGAACCGGCCGCGACCTCCGGAAGGAAGGGCTGGTACGTCATGTACGGAAGCGGGTCGACCATGGTCACGTCGGCCTCGCCGGGGCGAAGCGAGCGTTCAAGCTTGAGGGCCGTATAGAAACCGGCGTAGCCGCCGCCGACGATCAGGATTTTGGGCACGACCTACAATCTACTACTTGCGTCGAGCCCTCCTGAACGCGCGCACTACCGCCCGGGACAGGAAGAAGAGCAACGTGGCAAAGGCCAGATAGACGAGTAGCGGCACTCCGAGGTCCCTCAACGAGCCGACCGAGGGCAGCACCCGCCCGAATGGACTGGCCGGTACTGCCGCGGGAATCGGCGTCGGTTTCGGGGTCACGGTGTCGGTCGGGATGGGGGTCGACGTCGAAGCCGCGCGACGGTTGAGTCTGATCCAGTTCTTCAGGTCGTCAGCCGGATTCGCCTTCACAGAGGCGACGGATGCGGTCACCGCCGCCGACGCGTTCATGAGTCCGCTGCCATAGACGATGGCATCCCCGGCCGGAGTCGCCGTCGCCGTGAGCCGATTGATGATGTTGCCCGCGCTGAGGCCCGGGTGCGAGGCCTTGATGAGCGCGAGAACGCCGGCGACGAGCGGCGTGGCCCCGCTCGTGCCCGCCCACGCGTAGTAGCCGGCGCCCGGAGCCGCTCCGACGAGGTCTTCGCTGGGAGCCGCCACCGTCAGCGTGATCCCCTGGGACGATGCGTCGAAGCTCGCCTTGCCGTTGCGATCGACCCCGGCCACGACGACGACTCCCGGCATCGTTGCGGGAGCCCCGACCTCGGTCGTGCCGCTCCCCCGGTTGCCGGCGGCTGCGACGACTATGACGTCGTGTTCCATCGCATAGAGGAAGGCGTCGTCCCAACTCGTCGGCCAGTCCAGCGTGTTGCGGGTGAGCGACATGTTGATGATGTCTGCACCGTTGTCGACCGACCAGCGCACCGCTTTGGCGATCTGGTCATCCGAATCGGACGACCCGACGCCGAACCCCACCGAGACCGCGAGGAGTTTCGCCCCGGGTGCGACACCGATGACGCCGTCGCCCGCTCCGTGGCCGTGCCCGGCGAGCATCGAGGCGACCATCGTGCCGTGCTGGCTGTCGGAGCCGATCGGCTTCTGGCCGTTCGCGGCGCCGATCCCCGAGACATCCGTGCCACCGACCACCGTGCCGGTCAG
>JAODMW010000093.1 GCA_025464815.1 Microbacteriaceae bacterium
ATCATGTCGGAGGTCGGCAACGGCCTGCGGCGCAACATCTCCATGGTGGTCTCGGTGGTTCTCGTGACCTTCATCTCCCTCACCTTCGTGGGCGCGGCCATCCTCCTGCAGTTCCAGATCGGTCAGATGAAGGGCTACTGGTATGACCGGGCGCAGGTCGCGATCTACATGTGCACGAGCCTCTCCACCGCAGGCAACTGCAATCTGGTCGAGGCTACGAAGAGCCAGAAGGATATGGTCAGCGCCCAACTGAAGTCGCCGGCTCTCGCAGGGGTTATCAAGAGCGTCACGTTCGAGAACCACGATCAGGTCTACAAGCAGTACAAGGCTCAGTTCAGCGACACCACGGGTTCGGACTTCGTCACGCCCGCGTTCCTGCCGGAGACGTTCTGGCTCAACCTCAAGAATCCCGACCAGGCCGACGTCATCACGGAGAGCATCTCCGGTCTCGCGGGTGTCGAGCAGGTCAAGGATCAGCGGAAGTACCTCGATCCGATCTTCTCCGCGCTCAATGTGGCGAGTTTCACGGCGGTCGGCATCGCGGCGCTCATGCTCGTCGCCGCAGTGCTGCTCATCGCCACCACCATCCGGCTCTCGGCGTTCTCACGACGGCGCGAGCTGGGGATCATGAGGCTGGTCGGTGCCTCGAACCGCTTCATCCAGACGCCATTCATTCTCGAGGGGGTGATCGCCGCGCTCATCGGATCGGTTCTCGCGAGCGCCGCGGTCATCGCGCTCGTGAAGTTCTTCGTGCAGGGCTATCTCGGCGCCCAGGCGCAGGACACCCCGTTCATCGGCCTGACCGATGCCTACATCGTCGTGCCGATACTGCTGGTCGTCGGCGCCGTGCTGGCGGCATCATCCGCCAGCTTCGCGATCGGTCGCTATCTCAAGGTGTAGTCGGTCTCTTCGCAAGCTAGACTGATGGGCTGCGCCCGGGCCGTCCGTGTGCGCCGAAACAGGAGTCGATCGTGCCCAGGGAACGTGGCCAGAAGGTCGTGGCCACCAATCGCAAAGCCCGTCACGACTACACCATCGAAGACACCTATGAGGCCGGACTGGTTCTCACGGGAACCGAGGTGAAGTCGCTGCGGGCCGGTCGTGCATCCCTGGTGGATGGTTACGCCTTCATCGAATTCGGCGAGGCCTGGCTGGATGCCGTGCACATTCCCGAATACAACGAAGGCACCTGGAACAATCACCCTCCCCGCCGCAAGCGCAAGCTCCTGCTGCACAAGGCCCAGATCCTCAAGATCCACAACAAGACCAAGGAGGGCGGGTACACGATCGTGCCGCTCTCGATCTACTTCAGCGACGGCAAGGCCAAGGTGGAGATCGCGGTGGCGAAGGGCAAGCGGGAGTACGACAAACGCCAGGCGCTGCGGGAGCGGCAGGACAATCGCGAGGCCCAGCGCGCGATGTCGGCCCAGCGCAACCTCGGCGACTAGCTCGCGACGAATCGGGCGTCGACGACCGCGTCGACCTCGATGTCCTCCGGCTTGAGCGAGAGTGCTGGAGCCGTGCCGTCCGTGGCGGCCGCCATTCGCATCGAACCGAAGGCTTTCGCGTCGACGCCCGAGGAGCCGACCTGGTCCCCGAGCATGCCGGGGTCGGCGATCGCGATCGCACGCACAGAGCCGAGTCCGATGCTCTGCGCGTAGACGCTCGCCTTGGCCACGGCATCCTTGACGGCTCGTGAGCGCACCTCGGCCGTCACGCCGTTCTTGCGCGCGTCAGTGAGGTCCCAGACGATGCTTCCGACTGAGACGCCGGGGATGGCGGCGACGCGCTCGACCCAGGCGGAGAGCTCGACGAAATCGCTGAACTTGGCGATGAAGCCGATCCGCGCGTGGAACACCGGCGCCAGCTGCTTGCCGTCCTTGTTCCACGGCTTCTCGCTCCACACCTGCACGGCATCGCTCGACCACCAGGTGATGGGGCCCGTGCCCGGTGAGTGCCTGGCCACGATCTCGCCGCGGAGCGTATCCGCGGAAGTCGTGGTCTCCGCGAAGACCTCGTTCCTCTCGGGACCTTCGAGGTGGATGCCGATCGCCACCGTCGCGCGCTCGGCGGGGTAGAAGGCGGAGAAGCGGCCCTGGACGGTGATGATCGTGTCTGTCACGGTGACTCCCAGCGTCGGTCGAATCCCCCGATCCTCTCACTTTCGGGTCACAATGCCGATAGGTACGATATTGGTTGCTAATTGGTCAACACCGAGGCTTACCAAAGGTGTACATTACTGGGCAACCTGCTGAATCAGAGGTTAAGTTCCGTCGCACACTCGTGCACCTAGCAAAGAGGATTCCAGTGTCAGAAACTCACGCCTCACCAGCCCCCGTCCGTGCCGGGCAGACCAGACTCAAGCGTGCCCTCGGCACGCCGGCCCTGCTCGTCTTCGGACTCGCCTACATGCTGCCGCTCGCCGTCTTCACGAGCTACGGCTATGCGACCGCGGCCACCAACGGACATCTCGCCGGTGCTTACATCGTCACCACGATAGCCATGCTCTTCACGGCCTACAGCTACGCGAACATGGTGCGGGAGTACCCGGTCGCCGGATCCGCCTATACCTACACGCAGAAGACCTTCGGCGGCCACCTCGGCTTCATGGTCGGATGGGCGCTGCTGCTCGACTACCTGCTGCTGCCGATGCTGAGTTATATCCTGATCGGCCA
>JAODMW010000246.1 GCA_025464815.1 Microbacteriaceae bacterium
GTCATCATCATCGGCATCCTCGCCGCGATCGCCATCCCGATCTATATCGGTGTGCAGAACAACGCAAAGGACTCGGCCGTCAAGTCCGACCTCGCGAACGCCAAGACTGCGGTCGTCGCGCACGCGACGTCGAACAATGGGACGATAGTGACAGCCCTCACTTCGCTCGACCCTGCGGACGGCTACACGGCCCCGACCGCGAGCAACTATGCCACCTCAGGTATCCCCGCTATCACGGTAACTGGCAGCAGTTTCTGCATCGTGGCTACGAGTGTGACGAGCAGCGTATTCCATGTGAGCGACACCGGCGGTGTGGCGACCGGCGCTTGCCCGTAACTGACACTGAGCGGTCTTACCGCTGACACCGGAGGGTGGGGCGTCGTCACCACGACGCCCCACCCTTTCGGGTTCTGGCTCTACATCGGACTTACTCCACTGCCTCATCCAATGCCCGAGGGGGGTGAATCGTGCACTCATTCCGCAACGTTCTTGCCCGACGGTTGCGTCACTCGGACGAAGGCATCAGCCTCGTAGAAGTCCTCGTCGCCATGATGATCTTCGCGATTGTCTCGGTCGGCATCGTCGGCACGCTCATCGCCACGTCAACCTTCGCGAGAGATTCGCGGGCGAGGGAAACCGCCACCAACCTGGCGGCACAGGCGATCGACGCCGCCCGCTCCACGACCAATGTCTTCAATCTCTTCAACGACCCCGCGCACCTGTACACGATCGCTGGCCGTACCTATACGGTCAACCGGGTAGCGCAGTGGGTTTCAGACCCCAACCAGGTTGCGCCCTGCGGCGCCGGTGCCGGCGCGTTGCAGTACAAGCGAGTCAACGTCACGGTCACCTGGCCGGGCATGACGAATCCGGCCGTCCCGGTACGTGCCGACACCCTGATCGCTCCTTCTATGCGGGTGAGCGACCCGGCGGATGCCACCATCCTCGTCTCGGTGAACACGGGACTCATCGCGGGCACTTCCGCTCCCGCTGGCGTCCCGGGAGCCACGGTCACGACCTCGCCGGCGCTGGCTCCGCTGGCCGGGGCCACCGATGTCGACGGGTGCAGCTACCTGCTCAAGGTCCCTGTCGGCAGCTACACCATCACCGTGACCAAGGCAGGCTACGTCGGCCCGAAACAGGAGACCACGCAGAGCAGTGGGGCCCTCACCGTCGCGGCCGGCACGTCGGTAAGTGTCCCGTTCACGATGGCCGCGTCGAAGCCATTGACCATTAACTACGCCTCCAACTATGCCGGACCCGACACCCCCGCCCGCCCGCTGACCATGTTCACCAGCCTTGTGCACGGAACCGATCCCGCCGTCAACGCGGCGACCCTGCCGACACCGCTGTCGCTGTATCCATTCTCCGACGGCTACTCGGTATACGCGGGAAACTACCTTCCACAGAACACTGGGACCCAGGGCTGCCTCTCGCCCAACCCGTCCCTGTGGGCGGCGGGACTCGTCGGCGCTGTCACCTACGCCCCACCCACGATCCAGCCAGCGATCCCCGGGGCCGGCGTGCCGGCCAGCGTGCCGATGGGAATCGTCAAGGTCCAGGGAACGGCTGCCGGTCAGGCGGTGAGTGCGGTCTCTCAGACCACGGCTGCGAGCGGAACCGCAGATCCCGGCTGCGCCTCTATCAGCCCCGTCTACAACTTCGGCAATGTTTTGAACGCGAGCACCCCGAAGACTCTCGCGCTGCCCTTCGGCACCTATACGCTCTACTACTCAACGACAGGCACCGGAACTCAGGTGCCGGCGTCGAAAATGACCGTCACCGTGCCATCGTCGACATCTGCCACGAACACCGTGACGCTCGATCCGAGGGTGGCCCAGTAATGCCCCAGATCGTGAAGCACCGGCTGAGTGGCCTGGGGCACCGCGCGCGCTCGGATGACGGGGTCACGCTCATCGAACTCATCGTCGTGATCGTGGTTTTCGGAATCCTCAGTTCCATGGTGCTCGGCCTGTTCGTCTCAGCCAACAAATCCGTGGCCACCACCTCGTCGACCTCCCAGAAGACCCAGGCTGCCGCCAACGTCATGAACGAACTGTCGCGAGTGATCCGTTCCGGAACGCCGAACCCCATTACGGGCGGCACCCAGGACCCGGTTTTCCTCAGCGCGAGTGCCCAGTCTTTGTCGATGTACTCCTACGTGGACGCGAATGCGGTCAGTACAACGCCGTTCCTCGTGCAGTTCTCCATCGATTCCGCGACCGGCCAGGTGCTTGAAAAGCGCTGGCCGGCGAGCGTGGGTGCCACGGGGCTGTTTAGCTTCAACACGACGGCGCAACCCAGTCTCACCCGCACCCTGCCTGGCCGGATCCTGTCCACGAGTTCGCTGTTCACCTATCTGGATGTCAATGGCAACGCGTTGACCGTGGGCACCAATGCTGCGCAGCGGGCGCTAGTCAGGTCCGTGACCGTCACCGTGTCGCTGCAGTCGGCATCCGCCGCGGTCACGCTGCAGAACACCGTCGGCATTCCGAATGTAGGCGCGAACTAATGATTGTCAGAATTTTCAGCCGTCGGCTCGCTCGGGATGACTCCGAGCGCGGTTTCGCCTTGGCGCTGGTGCTCGGGATAGGTCTCGCACTCATTCTGCTTGCGGTGACGGCCACCACCCTGTCGGTGAGTGGACTCACAACGGCCAGGGCCGACCAAGACAGTAGCGCGGCGCTTGCGGCCGCCTACGCCGGCGTCGACGAGTACGAGAGCCGCCTGGCGGCCGACAGCTCATACGGACAATACGGCAACCCCAACTCGCTATTTACCCAGAGGACGGGCAGTAGTGTGATCCAGCCCGCGTCGACGTCGCCGAACCCCGCCTTCGGCGTGAGCGCTGGGGGCACCTGGGCGACCATCGCGGGAAGCAACGGTACGGCCTCGTTCCGCTATGAGGTCGACAACTCGAATTTCGCGAACAAGGGGCAGCTCCGCATCAGGTCCACGGGCAAGGTGGGGAAGGTGACGCGAAGTATCGTCGCCACCGTCAAGGGAAAGGGCTTCATCGACTTCCTCTACTTCACGGACTACGAGATTGCTGACCCGTCGCTCGGCCCGTTCGACGCGAACGGCCAGCAGACCTGCGTTGCCCAGCACGCCTGGGAAGCGAGCGTCCGACCCAACTGCACGGAGATCACCTTTTCGGGCGGCGACATACTCAACGGACCGGTGCACTCGAACGACATCATGCACATCTGTAACGCGACTTTCACCGGCACTGTGACGAGCGCCTACTCGACGTCGCCGTATTACAGCCCCACCCAGGGCGTCACGTACGGCGCCGCAGGCACGACACAGCCCTCGCATTCGGGCTGCACCCACCCGGCCTTTCCCATCATCAATGGCGTTCAGCAGCCGACGCAGGACTCATCGATCGTAATTCCGGCGACAAATCAGGACCAGCTCAAAGGGACGCGAATAGACGACCCGCAGAATGTCCCACGCCCAGGCTGCCTCTACACCGGCCCGACGAAGATCACCCTCACCGCAGACGGCAACATGCGTGTTGTCTCCCCATTCACCAAGGTCACCTACTCCGGGCCGATAGGAACGCCGGCGCCGGGAGTCATCGTCCCCAACTGCGGCACACCGGGTTCCGCCGGGCTGGGCTCGGCAGCCGGTCAGGTCGTGCCAATTCCGAACAACAACATCGTGGACGTGCAAGCGGTGCCCGGCGCAGGCGATCCGAACTACAGCGCGACCCCTGCGGCAGGGTCCGCGGCTTGTTCGGGGGCGAATACCAACACCAACAGCACCCTTGGCGCAGTGGCCGTCAGCGGGAACGGCATCGGCTTTCCCACCGTCGCGACGGTGGGGGGAAAATTCGTGAACGAGGTTCCCCCATCGGCGACGTCGTACGGCTGCACTGCCGGTGACGCTTTTGTCCAGGGGGCTCTGTCCGGGAGACTGACAATCTCAGCCGCGAACTACGTGTATGTGACGGGTGACATCACCTATGCCAATACCGACGGAGACATTCTCGGTTTGGTCGGGACGAAGGCCGTCTGGGTATGGAATCCGTACTTGAGCAACGGAACATTGCCGCAAGATCAGACCGACCGCACCATTCACGCAGCCATCCTGTCGCTCAATGACACCTTCACCGTCCAGAACACCAACAAGTCCGGGTCGACCAACCCTCTTCCAAAGTTGTGGGTCACCGGGGCGATAGCCCAGAAGTTCCGCGGAGTCGTGTCCCAGAACTCCGGGTATATCAAGCGATACTCGTACGACCCACAGCTGGCCACCGCGGCACCGCCGAAGTTCCTTGCCCCTGTTTCCACGACGTATGGAACGACATCGAGCGCGCAGGTGTCGCCGGGCTTCACCGCGAATGGAAGCGCGGTGCCCCTTGGCTGAGTTGGCCCTTCCCGTCGCCGTGATGGCTGGCATATTCGGCCTTCTCATCGGATCGTTCCTCAACGTTGTGGTTTACCGGGTGCCCGCGGGAATGTCCCTCATCTCGCCACCAAGTGCGTGTCCCCAATGCAAGAGCCGCATCAAGCCCCAGGACAACATCCCGCTGCTGTCCTGGATGTTTCTTCGCGGCCGCTGTCGCAACTGTGGAACCGCCATTTCGCCCCGGTATCCCCTCGTGGAAGCGGGTACCGCCCTCGCATTCGCCGCAGTCGCACTTGTCGGCTCGCTGATGTCCCCCCGCCTCGACACCACGCGGCAGGTCACATCCGGGCTGTTGGTGCTCGTTGCTTATCTCTATCTCGCCGCAATCACCGTGGCACTGGCCCTCATCGACATCGACGTGCACAAGCTGCCCAATGCAATTGTGCTCCCCTCCTATTTGGTTGCAGGGGTGCTCTTCGTCGCGGCGAGCGTTGTCGGTGGCGACTACATGGCGCTCGTGCGCTCGGGGGTAGCGATGGCAGCATTGGCATTCTTCTACCTCGTCTTGGCGCTCGCCTATCCAGGGGGTATGGGGCTGGGGGACGTCAAACTAGCGGGCGTCATCGGCCTGTACCTCGGCTGGTCGGGATGGGGCGCGCTCGTCGTCGGCGCGCTCGCGGCCTTCCTTCTCGGGGGAATCTACTCGGTCGTGCTCCTCGTCTTGAAGCGCGCCAACCGGAGGAGCGGAATACCGTTCGGGCCGTGGATGCTCGCCGGCGGCTGGCTCGGTGTTGCCGCCGGCAATGCCATCGCACTGAGTTATCTGTCACTATTTGGCCTTACGGCTACGTAACGACCATCGGATTGTTGGGGGAGACATGGCGAAATTTATTGTGGGGGTCGACATCAGCGCGGACAGACTCAGAGCCGTCGAGCTGATGGGCGCGACGAAAGCCCGGCCGATGCTCGTCCGGCATCACGAGATGGCGCTCCCAGCGGGTGCTGTGACGCGAGGCGAGGTGATCGAGGTGCGCACGGTTGCGACAGCGCTGAAGCAGCTCTGGTCTGCGGCAGGCTTCACAGGCAAAGACGTGGTGCTCGGCATCGGAAACTCGCGAGTGCTGGTCCGAGACCTCGCCGTGCCGAAGATGTCGCTCAAACGCATCAGAGAGACCCTTCCCTTCCAGGTTCAGGAGATGCTTCCGTTCCCGGTCGAAGACGCCCTCCTCGACTTCTACCCCATCGCCGAAGAGGCCAGCGAGAACGGGCCGACCGCCAACGGACTGCTCCTCGCGGTGGTCAAAGACGCGGTGCTCGGCAATGTGAAGGCGGTACAGCTGGCCGGCCTCAACCCCGCTCAGGTCGACCTCGTGCCGTTCGCACTCAGCCGCATCCTCTTGCGCGGGGCGAGCCGGGAGGGGACCGCCGCGGTCATCGACGTCGGTGGCAGCACCACCACTGTCGTTGTAGCGATCGATGGCGTGCCCCAATTCGTGCGCATCATCCCCACCGGAGGCGACGACCTCACCAACGCGCTTGCGGCCAGATTGAACATCTCCAACGAGCAGGCCGAAACGCTCAAGAGGTCCATCGGATTCAGCGCGCGGTCGAGCGACGAAAGCCAGAAGGCTGCGGTCGTCGCGATGTTCGAAGTCACCAGCGACCTCATAACGAGCCTCCGCAATACGCTCGCCTACTTCGCGGGAGCCAAACGCAGCGCAACCGTGAGCCGGATAGTGCTCACGGGCGGGGGAGCGAAGCTCAAGGGCTTCAGCGACGCGCTCTCGGAGTACACTCGGTTGCCTGTGATTGCGGGAAACCCGCTCGAATCGATCGACATCGCGAAGCGCATCGACCGCGGTCAGATAGAGAGCCTCGGTGGGTCGCTCGCCGTCGCCATCGGGCTTGCCATTGGGAGCACCGCATGAGCCGCGCCGTCGCTGTCGTTGAGGTCCTCGAATTCGGGGCCGTCCCACGAGCCATGCTCCTGCCGCCCGAAATCGAGGCGGCTCAAAGGGCCAGGTCGCTGAGGCGCACACTTGTCGTCGTACTCATCGGAGCCGCCGTCGCCGTGTTCGCCGGCATTGGCACCGCGACTCTCAGCGTGCTGTCCGCGAACACGCGGCTGACCGACGAACAGTCGCGCACAGCGGGCCTCCTCCTGGAGCAGGCCAAGTACAGCAAGGTCGTGACGGTGCAGAGCCAGGTCAGCGATATTGAAGCGGTGCAGCCCGTTGCAGCCCTTGGTGAGATCCTCTGGCAACCGTTCACCGCGAGTCTGCAATCGGCGCTCCCGGCGGATATGTCCATCACCAGCTTGACTGAGTCCCTGGAGAGTGCCGCTACCGGAACCGCGGCGGCCGTTCCGCTCCAGGGTGCGCACATCGCCACCATCATGATCACCGCCAGCAGTCCGCAGGCTCCCATTTCTGTTTGGCTCGACAATCTCGCGTCGGTCAAAGGTTTCGTCGATGCCGTTCCCGGCAGCGTCACCCTCGACTCGGCATCCGGCCGCTACACCTCGACGGTGACGCTTCACGTCAACTCGGATGCCCTCTCCGCCCGCTTCGCAACTGGGAAGAAATAGCCATGAACAGAGACAGGTTGTGGCTCATCGGCATCGGTATCCTGATCTTCGCCGTGCTCGTCGGCGGTTGGTTCGTCGGTGTCTCGCCGATAGTCGACCAGGCATCCGCGGCCGATTCTCAGCGCGCAAACATCGCCGCCACCAACGACTCGAGCGCGGCGCGCATTTCCGTGCTTAGGCAGCAGTTTGCTAACATCGGCGAACTGCAGGGGCAACTCGACAAGTTGAAACTCTCGGTACCGGAGACGTCAGATACCCAGGCGTTCCTGAGGGAGATCGATTCTCTTACAAGCCAGGATCAGGTGCAGCTCACCGGCGTTACCTTCCAGAACGCGACAGCCTATGTGCCACCGGTTTCGCCGCCGCCGCGGGGCTCGACGGGCACCGGCTCAACGGCCACCCCGTCGCCGTCGCCGTCTGCCACGGCTTCGAGCCCGACCAGTGGGACGACTCCGGCGAGACCCGCCTCCACGAGCCGGCTGGCTTTGATTCCGGTTCAGCTCACGGTCACCGGAGCCTACGACGCGGTGATGAACTTCATCGGGGGCATTCAAATGGGCCAGCGACTCTTTCTCGTCACTAGCACCGGAATTACGCTCTCGCCCTCTGACGGCAAGTTCACCGGTGTCATGGGGGGTTACATCTATGCGCTTCCCACCGCCGCCGCCGCGGCTGCTGCAACCCCAGCAACGCCAACTCCTAATCCAAGTGCCTCGACCAAGCCCTAGGGCCTCGCTGCATGCACCCTGTTCGGACCATCACAGCCGTTGCTAGAGTGACCGTACCCAATGGGATGGCCAGAGTGGCCCTTAAGGAGTGACACCGATGAGCGACGACAGACCCCAAGCCGCCAAGCCGGAAGAACCCGTGACGCCGCTGGAGACCGCGGCCGAAGAGGAGCCGGCTGTCTTCACGCCGACTGCGTCCACAGAGACAACGAACCCTGCCGACTCGGTCGACGAGGTGCCAGCAGGGCTGTCATCCACCGAACCGGTGCTCGCGACCGAGGATCCCGCCGCCGCGGAATTCGAGCCTGTCCCTGCGGTTGCGCCGGTGCAGACGGTTTACGTCGCCGCGCCGAATCCACCGCGCAAGCAGGGCAATCGCGGCGTCGGCGTGCTCATCGCGATCGCGGCGACCATCCTCTTCGGTGTCCTGTTCGCGCTCG
>JAODMW010000104.1 GCA_025464815.1 Microbacteriaceae bacterium
CCGCGCTGGAGTCTCCGGATGCGACATCCGCGACACTGGCACCGAGCAGACCGTGGCTGGCCTTGCCATTCTTGATCAGCTCATTGGCGACGCGCTGGGCCAGGTTGGCCGGGATGGCGAAGCCGACGCCGATGTTGCCCGACTGGGTGCTGGTGCTCGAGGAACCGGTACCCGCGATCGCGACGTTGATGCCGATCACCTCGGCGTTGGAGTTGAGCAGCGCACCGCCGGAGTTGCCGGGGTTGATGGCCGCGTCGGTCTGGATCACCGGGAGCGAGATCGTGGCCTGAGCCGTGCTCTGCGGGCTACCTTGGCCGTTGTCGAAGCGGAAGTCGAAGGGGCTGCTCTGGTTGGGGGTCGTGGTGTCGCCCGAGCTGGGGGCCGGCGCCGCGGAGGAGGCGATCGAGATGCTGCGGTTGAGCGCGCTGACGATGCCGTCGGTGACCGTATTGGAGAGGCCGAGAGGTGCGCCGATCGCGATGGCCGTCTCGCCCACGTTGAGCTTGCTCGAGTCGCCGAAGGTAGCGGGGGTGAGGTTGCTTGCGTTCTTGAGCTTGATCACGGCGAGGTCGGCGATCGGGACGGTTCCAACGAGGGTCGCGGTGTAGAGGTGGCCGTCTGAGGTCGTGACCTGGATGGTCGGATCAGCGATCTGGCCGTCGAGCGTAACGACGTGGGTGTTCGTGAGAACGTAGCCGTCTTTGCTCAGGACGACTCCCGATCCGGTTCCCGCGGCGTTCGTGCTGGATACGGAAATCGTGACGACTGAGGGTTCCGCCTTCGCCGCTACCGCGGTGACGACGTTGACATTCGCCGTGTCATTGACGGTGATGTTCTGGGGAGCCGCAGCGGTCGGAATGGACGAGCCAGGCTGGTTGGCCGATACGGCCCATGCCGCGACTCCTGCGCCGGAGACGCCACCGACGAGTGCGCCGACCGCGAGTGCGGCGATCAGGCCGACTTTGGCAGAACGCTGCTTCGTTGCCACCGGTGCTGTCTCGGAGGCTGGAGCCCACACATAGTCCGTGTCCTGGGCGGTTGCGGCGTCTTGGACGGGCGCAGCGGGCGGCTGCTCGGATGTGATGGGCTGCTCGAGGACCTCGGCTGGGGTGGTGAACTGCGCCTCGGTTTCTGCGGGTGTTTCAGGGGTGTTTGAGCCAGAAATGGGTTCCTGGGGTGCGTCGGTCATGGGAGCTGCTCCTTCCAAGCGTTGCTAGCATCTACCGCCAACCTGAGCATTGTATTTGGACGCGCTGTGAGCGTGCCGGTGTGCGCCTAAGGTCTTGCAGAGAAACTCAGCAACCGGGCCCGGAGGGGCTCCTGCCGCAGTCCCGTTCCACCAGAACCGTTGTCGCATAGCCCGCGGTTGCGACCAGACGATTGGCCGGAACCGCGATTGTTCCGGGGATCACCGCCCAGGGTCGGGCCGCGAATCTATACTCGGCGGAGAATTCGATGACGAGGTCGATGTTGTAGGTTCCGGCGACGCTGTAGACGTGGCTCGTCGGCGTCGCATCGAATTCCTCAATGCCCAGCGAAGCCCAAGTGCCGCCTTTGACGGCACGACTCGCCGAAGCTCCGTCGCCGTAGGTCCAGTGATAGCGGATCGGAGTGAACTTGACGGATGCCGGCTGGCCCAGGAGCTGGCCATTCTGAACCTGCGCCTCCACCGTCGCATAGAAGTTGGTGTCGAGGCCGACGATCATCCAGCCGTTCGGTTCCATTCGGTCGACGCCCGCTGCGGGCCTGAAGTTGATGAGATCCCTCAGCGTGATCGGCGCCACTGGGTCGGCGGGATTGACCGTCCCATGCCCATTTCGTGGACCCATACACTTGACGCCGATCATCGGGCACGGAAGCTCGACCGACGCGCTTCCCTCAGCCCCGGTGCCTCCTCCCGGTGATCCCGGTGTTGTGATCGAGCCGCCCAGTTCGACGCCGCCGTTGGTGATGCCGCCGCCGACTGTCGGGCAAATTCCGGCAACTTGCTCGGCATTTGTGCAGCTTTCGGCGCTTGCGGGGAGCGCCGACACCGCGATAAGCGCAACGCATGTCAACGCACCTATGAGCAAACGCCAGCGTCTTGCCATGGCTCACTCCCCGTCACGACCAGATCTCGATCCTTTTTCGGATCGTGGACGAACGAAACCTCAAATGCTTGTCGATCTGGCCTACTCGACGGGGTGACATCATTCCCTGCGACATCGAACAGCCGAACAGCGCTCACATCGGAGCACAAGTACACGACCACCTCGGCTGGTCCTGCGCCATTATCGGAGTATCGTTCGAGCCCGACGTTTCTAAACGCAGTGGCTCCCTTAGTGGAGAGTGATTTCGTACTGAACACTGCAAATCCCGCTACTTCATTGCTCAATTGTTCGTCGGACACGAATGGGACTATCCGCTCAGGACTCTTGCCGCCTTCCGAGGTGATCTGGTCAGACACCTTGACGTAGGCCGCATAGGCCGCTGTAGCAGCAGCCAGCGCCTCCTCTTCCGTCGCGAAGATCGGGATCGAGCCGGGTTCGGGATTTGGAGTCACGATCGGGTCTGTGGGAACGCATCCGGTAAGGAGGAACGCCGCCGCAAGGGCTATGAGAGATACCCGAGGGATGTTCCACATAATCAAAACGGTAGGGCACCGTCGCGTCGTGTGGCCAGAAGTTTCCACACCTGTTATGAAACATCCCTTCGGCGCACAGTGGAGGAAGGACGGAGTAGCGTTAGAGTCCGGGTCGATAGGCGTGCCAAATGAAGGAGATCTCCCCCGCTACGGCGATCCCTCGCCCGGAGATTCGAGAGGTCCAGGGCAAGATTTCCTTCATTTGGCACAAGACACACACGCCTATCGACGCGAACTCTTAGTAACGCAGTCCCCGATCACCGACACCCTGGAGTCAAGCGCGTATGGACATCTCGGGCGGGTGGGAACGAACCGCGCGAGGCGCGATGCTGCTCGGCGACGACGGGGCCCTCAAGCCCACGATCTTCGCCGAGATGTCGGCGCTGGCCGCTGAAACCGGGGCGATCAACCTCGGCCAGGGGTTCCCGGATGAGGATGGACCGCCCGAGGTTCTCGAAGCGGCCCGCCGTGCGATCAGCGACGGTTTCAACCAGTATCCGCCCGGACTGGGCATGCCGATACTGCGCGAGGCTATCGCCGACCATCAGAAACGTTTCTATGGCCTGCACGTGGACCCCGACCGCGAAGTGCTCGTCACCGCCGGGGCGACCGAGGCGCTTGCCGCCACGATCCTCGCTCTCGTCGACGATGGCGACGAGGTGGTCACCTTCGAGCCTTTCTACGACTCCTACGCCGCGATCATCGCGCTGGCGAGAGGAATCCATCGCACCGTCGGGCTGCGTGCACCGGATTTCCAGCCAGACCATGAGGAGCTGCGACGCGCCGTCACCGACCGCACCCGCCTCATCCTGATCAACAATCCGCACAACCCAACCGGCTCCGTCCTCGACCGCGAGACGCTCGAGCTCATCGTCGAGCTCGCCCATGAGCATGACGCGATCATCGTCACCGACGAGGTGTATGAGCACCTCACGTTCGGCGTCGAGCACATTCCCCTCGTCACGCTTCCGGGGGCACGGGACCGCACGGTCACCATCTCGAGCGGCGGCAAGACCTTCAACACCACGGGTTGGAAAGTCGGCTGGCTGACCGCGCCCAACCGCCTCCTGCAGACGATTCTCGCCGTGAAGCAATTCCTGACCTACGTCAACGCCGCACCATTCCAGCCGGCGATCGCGCTCGGACTCGGCCTGCCCGACGAGTATTTCGACCGCATCGCTCGTGAGCTCGAACACAAGCGAGACGTGCTCTCGTCCGGGCTCCTCGAGGCGGGCTTCGGTGTGAGCGCGCCGCAGGGATCCTACTTCGTGATCGCGGATGCCGCGCCGCTCGGCTTCACGGACGCCGCAGCGCTCTGCAGACAGCTGCCCGAGCTCGCCGGGGTCGTCGCGGTGCCGGTCAGCGCCTTCGTGGCCGATGAGCACAAGGGCGAATACGCGTCGCTGCTGCGTTTCGCATTCTGCAAACGGGTCGATGTGCTTGAGCGCGCATCCGTCCAGCTGGCCGGACTCGACCGCCAGTAGCCAGGCGACTCCGGCTAGGAGCGGCGAGGCAGCGGAATCGACATGCTGAACGCCGTGCCGACTCCCTCTTCGCTGTCGACGTCGAGCTCTCCGTCGTGTGCGATGACGATCGCCTTCGTGATCGTGAGGCCCAGGCCGACCCCCGGCACCGCGTTCCTCGTCGCCGTCGATGCGCGAAAGAAGCGGGCATAGAGCTGGTCGAGTTCCGAAGCCGCGATACCCATGCCGGTATCGAGCACTGTGATGACAGCATCCGTATCGGTCGATCCGAGGCTCACCGTGACGGTTCCGTCTCGCGGAGTGAATTTGATCGCGTTGGAGATCAGGTTGTCGCAAGCCTGTCCGAGACGAACCGCGTCGGCGCGCACGACGATCGAATCCTCGGGCAGATGGAGGATCAGCTCGACGCCCGCCGCCGATCCCACCGGCCCGGCGGACTGGACGGCTGCTGCAACGACCTCGTTGAGCACGACCTGGCTGATGTCGAGCGGGAACTTGCCGGAGGTCACCTGCGCAGTGAACAGCAGGTCGCCGACGAGCCGGAGAAGTCGGTGTGCGTTGCGTTCGGCGACATTCAGGTACTGCAGCTGCTCTTCAGAGAGCGGCGACTCGTCGTCGTCGCGCAGAAGTTCGAGGTAGCCGAGAATCGAGCTGAGAGGAGTGCGCAGTTCGTGCGAGATGAGTCCGACGAACTCATCCTTGAGACGTGCCACCTCGAGAGCCTGCGTCACATCTGTCGCGACGAAGATATAGCCGACCGTTGCGTCGTCCTCGTCCACTCGTGGGGTCACGGCCACCGCGACGGAGACGGATGAACCGTCCGTGCGCACATAGGTCCAGTCCCGCACTTCCGCCCTGCCCAGCCGCGCGGACTCGACGAGCGCGGAAAAGCCCGGATTGAGCACTGTGGCTCCCGGCGGGTAGTTGAGTTCCCGCGAACGGTTTTCCAACTCCTCGTCGAGATGGAAGTCGTAGATGTGCCGCTTCCCCTGGGTTTCGGTCGCCGGCAATCCGAGCATGACCGCGGCGCCGGGATTCCAGACATCGATGAGTCCAGTGAGGTCGGTGCCGATCACGGACTGTTCGGTGACCGCGTCGAGCACGCTACGGGTGAACCGATCGGCGGCATTCAGGCGCTGCTCGTTCTCCTTCAGCTGATCGGCGAGGGACAGCGTCTCCTTGAGCCGGACTTCGCGATCGCGCGCGAGTCGTTGGATCGATACGAGCTGCTGCCTCGCCTGCCGGGACAGCTCATTGATGATCGCTGCAGCGACGCCGAAGACGAAGGGGCTGAACACCCCTCGCAGCCATTCAGCGATGTCGGCCGGCCAGCGCCAGTCGACGACATAGGGAACCATGAGCGCCAGCGAGGTTCCGACGGCCGTGACGACCACCCAGCGTCGCCCCTTCTCGGCCGCGACCCAGAGCACCGGGAGGATGATGAGCGCCGAGAAGAGCGAAGTGGTTCCGCCTGTGCCGGTGCGCAGCAGAGCGATCGCAAACAGGTCCAACCCCGGCACGAGAAGCGCCCAGGCGGTTACCCTGCCCCGCCCTGCGAAGAAGAGCGACAATGCCGTGGCGACCACCATGACGACGGAGCCCCGGAAAACCGCGATGGGCCGGGTGATCATGTCAGGCAGCAGAAAGGCGAGCAACACGGCGATGACGAAAGCGATCACCGTCGGCAGCTGCTTGAGCGCCGTCGAAGGGGTATCGACCGACAGCCGCCTCATGATCGAGAGCGAGAACCTCCTCATTCTCATTTCTCAGGAACCATGAAGTCGGACAACCACGCAGCGAACTCGCGCGGACTGAAAGGCTTGAGGAAAAACTCGTCCGCTCCGGCCTCGAACCCGGCGGCACGAGCCTGGTCATCGACAGCCGCGGAAAGAAGCACGATATGGAGGCCTGCGAGCGCGGCATCCGCCCTTATCAGCCTGCACAGTTCGAGGCCTGTCATTCCCGGCATGGACACGTCGAGCACGGCGAGGTCCGGATGATGCTCCTGCAGCGCGAGCCACGCCTGATCCCCATCGGCCACGGCGGCGACCAGGTCGAGACCCGCCTTGCCCACCGCGATCGATACGAGGGCGCGGATGTCCGCGTCGTCATCCGCAATCACGACGCGGACGGCCCCGGCGCTCATTGTGCCGACCACTTGGGAATGAAATCGCGAAGCACTTTGCGGATCTGAGCGCCGGTGAAGGGTTTCGGCAGAATGGCCTCGCTCGCCGGGTAGTCAGCGGGATCGAGTACCGAAGTGATGGCGATCACGCATTCCGGGCGATCGGCGCGCAATTGCTCTGTGAGATCCCAACCGTTCATGCCCGGGAGCACGAGGTCGATTACCGCGAGATCCGGAGTGGAACGGCTATAGGCCAGGATGGCCTCTTCGGCGGACTCGGCGACGGTCACCGCGCATCCTGCACGTTCGAAATATCGGCGCAACAGGGTGCGCTGGTCTTCGCTGTCCTCGACGATCAGCACCTGCACCTTGTCGGTCACGACATCGGGAATGCTCATACGAAAAACACCTCTCGGATCAGAAGGTAGCGACCACTCGACCAGCCGAGAACGCGGATCATCAGTTCGTCATCTCGTCGCGCGCCAGGCGCTGCTTTTCGACACGGACGGCGGCGGCGATATCGCCGCGGGACACCGAAACGTCGGCGGAGTCGCGAACGATTTCGAGCGGCTCGCTGCTCGTTCCGCCGCCGTAGCGCGACCAGTAGCGGGCGGTGGCGACGACGACGTCCGGCTCGAGATACCAGCGGATGGCGGCCTGGGATGCGAAACAACTCAGGAGGGCGATCTTCGCGTCGGTGAAGCCGTCGATCGATACGAACCGATTCGGTCGGAAATCGACGGTCGCCGACGGACTCTGGTAGCAGGCCACTGTACGCACGGCACAGGTCGCCACGAGAGTCGCATCGTGCACCGCCCGATGGTCCTGGTGACGGTCGTGGTTGCTATGCGTGTAGACGATCGTCGGGGCAGTCTCCCGCACGACGCGTTCGATGATGTCGATGGTGGGGTCGGCATTGCTGATCTGCGTGTCGACGAGATCCTCGAGGAAAAGACGTGCGCCGAGGAGTTCGGCTGCGGCCAGCGATTCGTTCTGACGGTCATCCGCTTCGCCGCCGCGCGCACCACGCGAGAGCGTGAGGATCGTGACCGAGTCTCCGGCGGCGCGATGCGCGGCGAGCAGACCGCCGACGCCGATCTCGACGTCGTCGGGATGGGCGCCGATCGCGAGAACGATGTCATGGGGCGGTGTCGCAGCCCGAGCCCTGCGGAATTCCTCTCCGAGCCTCGTGACAACGGAGATGAGGTCGGATGAGGTGACCGGTTTGGTCAAGAACTCGTCGGCCTGACTGCGCAGGGCCGCAATCGCGTAATCGATCGACACGTGCGCCGTCATGACGACCACGGGGGTACCGGGGCGCTCGGCACGGATCTGGTCGATGAGGTCGAGACCGGTGAGCCCGGGCATCTCGATGTCGGTGATGACGACGTCCGGCTCGAAGCTCGCAATCGCGGCACCGGCGAGCATAGGGTCGAAGACGACCCGTACTACGCATCCGCGCTTCTCCAGCGCCGTCTTCGTGTAGAAGGCGACATCCGTGTCGTCCTCGACCACGATGACGCGGTAGGGCTGAGCCACCATGCCATTCCCCCTCAAGAATACAATCAGCTCACTCTACGCGGCAGATCAGCTTTCCAGAGGCTGAATACCGAACCTCCGTAGCCCCAATGCGGGGTTCACGGAACGCACCTCGGCAACCCGCCCAGAGGCGATCCAGGCCACCGCGACACCGGTGACTTCCCCGATCGTCACGAGCTCGATGCCCATCGGATCGACGATCATGCTGTTGCCCGCGCCGATCGGGGGAGCCTGGTCGGCCGCGGCGATGTAGATCGTGTTCTCGATCGCTCGTGCGGTCACCAGCGTGCGCCAGTGCTGTTCCTTGAGCGGCCCACGCACCCACTCGCTCGGCAGCAGCACGAGGTCGGCGCCTGCATCGACGAGACGGCGCGTCACTTCGGGAAAACGGATGTCGTAGCAGGTCTGCAGGCCGACGGTCAGTTCCCCGAGCGGGAAGGTCTCCGGCTCCTCGATCGGGCCGGGAACGACCCAGTCGCTCTCCGACTGGCCGAAAGCATCGTAGAGATGGATCTTGCGATACTTCGCGACGAGTCCGCCGCGGGGATCGAGCGCCACCAGGGTGTTGGAAAAGCGATGATCGTCTTCGACCAGTTCGAGCATCCCGACGACGAGGTGGATGTCGAGCACTTTCGCGATAGCCTCGAGTCCCGCGACGAAGGGGCCGTCGAGGGTCTCCGCCGCTGCGACCGAGTGCTCGCCCAACTCGGGAGTGAAGTAGGAGGAGTATTCCGGAAAAACGACGAGCCTGGCGCCGCGGGCTGCCGCGGTCGTCGCGAGGTCGCGGATCTGCTCGAGATTGGCGGCCTTATCGTCGCCAGGCGCGAACTGCGCAACCGCGATCGCGATACTCGAATCCGATGCCATTGGCCAAGCCTACGAGGTGAGCCACCCCGAAGGCTCGGGTTCCCTAGTATCCGTCCGGCCAGGCGAACGCAGCGGGAGCCGTTGCCGTCTCTCCCGCCTTCGCGTAGACGATGGCGATGTCCTCGTGGTCGGCGAGAACGATCGCCGCTGGATCGCCCGTGACGACCCTGCCGTCGACGAACACCGTCATGCTGTGGCCGTCAGTCGTCGAGTAGCTGCCGATACGCGTGGCGTCCAGTGCTACATCCCACTCGGTGAACACCTGGCCGAGCGTGAAGGAGCGCTTGACTGTCGACTCGACATGGATGATGCCGGTCGTATCGTGCGTGTGCAGCGGCGAGATCTTCTGTTGCGCGAGATCGATTCCGATATCGGCGGGGACGTCGGTTCCCTTGCCCTCGATCGAGATGCTGAGATGCGAGTGGATGTGCTCGACCGTGCCCTCCGCGGTGAGCATCGGCAGGCCGGCGATGGCAGCCCTACCCGATGCGTTGGCGGGCGCCGGCCACGGGGCATCCCTCGACGCGCCTTTGGCCACGATCGCGGGAGTGGCCGGCACTTCTGTGATGACGTTGGTGTCGGCGCTCTCGGCGGTCGACGCCGTCGACGGCGGCGCGCCCTGCCGCCCGCTGACCACGACGAAGGTGACCAGGCCGGCCAGCAGAATCGCCCCGACGCCGAGGCCGCTCCAGCGCACGATGCGCCTCGAGCGCTCCCGGCGCTTCTCCTCCGCTCGCAACTGCGCGGCGTGGGCCTTGCGCTGCTCGGCCTTCTGCTTGGCGGAGTCGCCTGGTCCCGGGTTCACTCAGGCAGGTTACAGGGGAAATCCTGTGAACGCTCGTGGGGGTATCCGATCCCGGGTCGATCTCCTTGTCAACCCCCATGACACAGTCGGTGCCGCCTACAAGAATGAACTGTGGGTCGGCGACCCCGATCGCATACATGATGCGATCCGGACAGGAGGACCGCCATGACCGCACTTCAAGCACCAATCACGAGGACGCACCGGCACGGCTGGTGGTGGAAGGCGCTGCTGGTCGGGCTGGGACTTTGGGCCGCCTCGATCGTGGTCACTGCCGTGACCCTCAATTCCAACCTCATCCCGACGCTCATCCTCATCGGCAGTTTCCTCGTTCCCCTCTGTGTCGTGCTCTTCGCCGCGGAGCGCATTACGGGCACCATGACCGGCACGACCATCGTGCTCGTCTTCTTCCTGAGCGGGGTCTTCGGGGTGCTCGGTGCATCGCTTCTCGAAGACAGCCTCGTCCCTTCTGTGTTGACGTATTTCCTTGTCGGTTTCATCGAGGAGTTCGTCAAAGCCGCGATCCTCGTCATCGTCGGCTGGAGGCTCGTTCCGAAGACGGCAGGCCAGGGCGCCCTGCTCGGCGCCACCGTTGGAGCAGGCTTCGCGGCTTTCGAGTCGGCCGGCTATGCATTCAACGCAGCCTTGACGTCCCAGGGCATCAATCTGGTCTCACTGCTGCAGACCGAGGTGCTTCGCGCTGTCCTGGCACCGGTCGGCCACGTGTTGTGGACTGCGATCTTCGGCGCGGTCTGGTTCGGGGCCGCCCGGGGCCGATCGCGTCTCCGCTTCGCCTTCGCAGCGATCGGTGCCTATGTGGCCGTGGCGATCCTTCACGGACTATGGGATTCGATGAGCGGGTTCTCGACATTCCTCGCCGTGCTGCTGACCGGAAACCTCGTGCGGGTGGAGCAATTCGGTTTCCTGCCACCCGGTTCCGCGGCCGCGGTCTCCGCTCTTGCCATTACCGTTTACGTGATCGGGCTGGTCGTCATCGCAGTCCTCGGGCTGCTGACACTCCGCCTCTGCTTGCGTCACTATCGTGCGCGTGAGGCGCGCAGTCCACAAGTGGCCTGAGGGCGATCGCGTTGGATCATCCTTTAGCGGCAGGCCGACATGCCGCGGGGCTGAAGCGCGGCGATCGCGATCCAGCCCCATACGGTCACATCACGATGAGCTGTCCGACCTCGACGGAGCCGTTGTAGGCGAGGCCGGGACATCCCTTCGCGATCTCGAGAGCCTCGGCGGCGTCTTTCGCATCGATGACGGCGTATCCCGACAACGCATTCGCGCCGGCGTCCGCGCCGAGCAGGGTCACGTCGGCGATCCGGCCGCCGGGGTCGGTGACGGTGCCTCCGAGCCCTTGGAACCAGGCGCCCCATGCATCTATCTCGCCCTGGCTGGCCATGACATCCGGCGCGCTGCGAAACGAGAGAACAAAGCTGGACATGTGCTTCTCCTTCAAATGACGGTCGGCGATTGTGCCGGCACTCCCATACGACGAACGGCGGAGCGGGAAATCGACACCGAGCACGAATTCACCGGAATCCGCCCGATCACCCCTTCACGGGCAGACCGAACGCCGCCACCATCGACGGTGCCACCCGTGCATTGAAGAGATACGGACTGCCCGCCACCTG
>JAODMW010000130.1 GCA_025464815.1 Microbacteriaceae bacterium
TCAACGACGACAGGGGAACCATGACCGGCCCGACCTATTCGACCCTCTCCGTTGCGGCGATTCTCAAGGAGTCCGCCGATCGCTTGCCCGACAAAATCGCGGTTGTGGTCGGCGACAGACAGTTCAGCTATTCGGAGCTCTGGAACCAGGCGCGCGGCTATGCCGGTGCGCTCAGGGCGCACGGGGTGGGGCCGGGCGACCCGGTCGCCATCCTGATTCCGAACGTCGCGGACTTTCCTCGCGCCTACTACGGCATCCTGAGCCTGGGCGGCATCGTCGTGCCGATCCACGCACTGCTGAAGGCTGACGAGATCGAGTATGTGCTGCGCGACTCCGGATCGACGTTGCTCGTCTGTGCCGCGCCGCTGCTGGCCGAGGGCGCGAAGGGTGCGGCGCAGGCGGGCATCCCGGTGCTCTCGGTGCTCGCGCCGGAGCAGGTTGGCGACATCCTCCAGCTCGAGAAGCTGGCCGCCGAGGCCGAGCCGATCGACACCTACGTTCCGCGCCAACCCGACGATACCGCCACGATCCTCTACACGAGCGGCACCACCGGCAAGCCGAAGGGTGCGGAGGGCAGCCACTTCGCCCTGGTCGAACAGACCAACACCCTCTTGCTCAACACCTTCGACCTGCGCGGTGACGATGTGATCCTCGGATGCCTGCCCCTGTTCCACACCTTCGGCCAGACCTGCACGCTCAACACGGGCTTCCGGGTGGGCGCGAAGATCGTGATGCTGCCGAAATTCGATGGCGAGACCGCGCTGCGCAGCCTGATCGATAACGAGTGCACGATCATGATGGGCGTTCCGACCATGTATATCGCCCTGCTCGAGGCCGCGAAGAAGACGAGTGACCGCCCGAAGCTCCGCTATGCCGTGTCGGGCGGATCGTCGCTGCCGCTCGCGGTCATCGAGCGCTTCCGCACCGAGTTCGGTGTCGAGATCTACGAGGGCTACGGTCTCACGGAGACCTCGCCGGTGGCGAGCTTCAATCACGTGGGGCGTCCTCCCCGGGCCGGAAGCATCGGCCAGGCCATCTGGGGTGTCGACGTAGAAATCGCCCGTGCGGACGTCGAGGATTCGATCGAGTTGCAGCCTGTCGACGAACTGGGCGAGATCGTCATCCGCGGGCACAACCTCATGAAGGGCTACCGGAATCTTCCGGAGGAGTCGGCGAAGGCCATCGTCGACGGCTGGTTCCGCACGGGAGACCTCGGCACAAAGGACGAGGACGGCTACCTCTGGATCGTCGATCGCAAGAAGGACATGATCCTGAGGAACGGTTACAACGTCTACCCACGTGAGGTCGAAGAGGTGCTCACCGGGCATCCCTCCGTCTCCACAGCGGCCGTCTTCGGCGTGGCACACGAGACGCACGGCCAGGAGATCATGGCCTGCGTCGTGCTCACACCGGGAGCGGATGTCGACGGCGTGACGCTCGCGAGCTATGCGGAAGAGAAACTGGCCTACTACAAGTTCCCGCGCCGGGTCGAGATCGTGGAGAGCCTGCCACTGGGCCCGAGCGGCAAGGTTCTGAAGCGCGAACTCGTGGCGCGGTACGAGTCAGAGGCGGAAGCGTGAGCGAACGGCCGACTTCTTAGGCGGTAACGAAACGTCACGCTAGGCAACACAGGCACGCAGGAATCGCGCCTGTATTAGCGTCGAACAGGTGACCAAGCTAAACGTCGTCGCGGTGTCGGGAAGTCTGCAGGCGCCCTCCAAGACCATCGCACTCGTCGAAGAGATCCTCGTCGTGCTCGGTGAGCAGCTTCCCATCGAGACTCATCTCATCAAGCTCAACGAGCTCGGCCCCTCCTTTGCCGGGTCGCTCAGCAGGGCAGGGCTACCCGAGAAGGTCGAGCGCGAATTACAGCGGATTGAGACCGCCGACCTGCTCGTCGTCGCATCGCCGGTCTACCGGGCGTCCTTCACCGGGCTCTTCAAGCACCTCTTCGACTTCGTCGACCAGTATGCCCTCGTCGATACCCCCATCCTGCTGGCGGCGACCGGCGGCTCAGAGCGGCATGCCCTCATCATCGAGCACCAGTTCAGGCCGCTGTTCTCCTTCTTCCAGGCGCTCACACTGCCGCTCGGCATCTACGCCCACGATTCCGACTTCACCGACTACCGGGTGAGCAGTGATTTTCTCCGCGACCGCATCCGGAAGGTCATCGACCGGTCCCTCCCGCTGATCACCTCGAACATCGCCGAGAAGCACGACATCGTGAAGGCGTTGGATGGCGAGCTGCCGTCGGCGCCGGAGCCCGTCGTTCCCGCCACCGTCCGCCTGATCAGCTGACGGACCATGACCTACCTCGCCGAGCGTGCACCAGTGTCGGTGCCAAGCGCCCTCGACGTGCTGTCCTCGGCCGCCGAACTCATCGGCAACACGCCACTGGTCGAACTCCGCTCGCTGGCGCGCGGCCTGCCGGGGCGCATCATGGTCAAACTCGAGAGCCGAAACCCGGGCGGCTCGGCCAAGGACCGCATCGCCCTGCACATGGTCCGCACCGCGGAGGCGGGCGGTGAACTGCTCCCCGGCGCGACCATCGTCGAGTCGAGTTCCGGCAACACCGGCATCGGCCTCGCCCTCGTCGGACGGCTTACCGGGCATCCGGTCATCATCATCCACAGCGGTTTCATCTCCGCCGAAAAGAAAGCCGTGCTGCTCGCCTATGGCGCCCGACTCGTCGAGGCGGACTGGGAAGCGGGGCCGGACGACCCGAACAACGCCCGAGCACTCGCCGACCGCATCGCGGCTGAGACCCCGAACGCATGGCGTTCCTCGCAGTACGAGAACGCCGCCAATCCCCATGCGCACTACACGACGACGGGGCCGGAGATCTGGCGCCAGACCGCCGGCACCGTCACGCACTTCGTCGCCGGCATCGGCACGGGTGGCACGATCACCGGAACCGGCCGCTTCCTGGCCGAGGCGAGCGAGGGTCGAGTGCGTATCGTCGGCGCCGACCCGGTCGGCTCGACGTACAGCGGCAAGGACTCCGGCACGATCGTGGTGGACGGGGTCGGAACGCGCTGGCCGCGCTCCAACTGGCCCGGCATCTTCGACCCATCTGTGCCGCATGAGATCCGTGTGATCGACGACCGTCGCGTGTACGACACGGTGCGTCGTCTCGCCGCGGAAGAGGCTCTGCTGCTCGGGCCGTCATCCGGGCTCGCCATCGCCGCCGCGATCGATGTCGCGACGACGGCCGACCCAGGATCCATTGTCGTGGTCATCGCTCCCGACGGGGGAGGCAACTACCTCACGAAGGCCTTCAATGACGAGTGGTTGAACCTCGCCGGGGTCAACGCCGACGGCTTCGCCGACGGGTCGTCCGACTGATGAGTCTGCTGCATTTCGGCTGGTTCCTCGGAGCGGGCTTCGGCGTGCAGGGTTGGGGCGACCCGGGCTACGGGATCGGCTACGACTGGAAACAGCCGACCGTCTACCAGGATGCCGCGAAGCTGTTCGAGGCGGACGGGCTCGACCTCTTCGTGATCGAAGACGGCGTGACGGTTCCGGACACCTACGGCGGCACAGCGGAGGTCAACCTGCGCGATGCGCGCTTCGTGCCCAAGCACGACCCGCTGCCGCTCGTGCCCTATCTGCTCGGAGCGACCTCGCGGCTCGGGATCGTGCCCACCCTCTCCGCATCCTTCTACGAGCCGTTCACCGCCGCCCGCCTGCTCGCCACCCTGCAGCATTTCGCGGGCGGCCGACTCGGCTTCAACGTCGTCACCAGCGGCAGCGACATCGCCGCCCAGAACTACGGGCTCGACAAGCAGATCGACCACGACCTGCGATACGACAGAGCCGACGAATGGATCGATGTGGTGCGCAAGCTCTGGCGCAGCTGGGAACCGGATGCCGTACTCGAAGACACCGCGAACGGCGTATTCGCCGACTTCCGCAAGGTGCACACGATCGACCACAGGGGCGAGTTCTTCCAGGTGCGCGGCCCGCTCAACACGGCCCCGCTCGCCGAGGAGCCCGTCATGGTGCAGGCCGGCGCCTCGGGCCGCGGCCGCGCCTTCGCCGGTCGCAACTCCGATGTCGTGCTGGCCCTCGCCTCGACGGCCGAGCGGATGAAGGCGCATCGTGACGACATCCGGGCGGTGGCCGCGGAGAACGGCCGCAATCCCGACGACATCAAGGTGCTGTTCGTCGTGAACCCGGTACTGACCGCGAACGCCGAGGAGACGGCATCCGTTCGTGCCCGCCGCTCCGAGCTCACGCAGGCGGCGATCGACGAGCAGTTGCAGGGCGTCTCCTATCTCTCTGGCGTGGATTTCAAGAATTTCGACCTCGACCAGCCTCTGCCCGAGCTCACGACCAACAGCAATCAGGGCACGCTCGACAATTTCGTCACGTCGGCGGCGCCGGGATCGACCCTGCGTGAGATCCTGCAGGCTCGCGCCGACAAGGACGGGCTCGCTGTCATCGGCACGGCCGACGAGGTCGCGGAGCGGCTCGGCTCGCTCGGTGAGGAGATCGGCGGCGACGGCTTCCTGTTCACCGGACAGGTGCATCCGGCGCACGTGCATCGCACGCTCGACCCGCTCGTGCCGGCGTTGCGGCGCCGCGGACTGCTGCGCACCGAACTCGGCGACGGCGGCCTGCGGTCGAACCTCCTGGATTTCTGATGGTGATTCGACTCGGCCTCCGGCCGGCCACTCCAGACGAGGTCGTCGCGGTGGCAGATGGCGCGAAGGTGTCCCTCGCTCGGGAGGCGGTCGAACTGCTCGCTCGCTCACGGGCGGTCGTCGAGGCCGCCATCGCGCGCGGCGACGCCGTATACGGACTCAGTCGTCGTCTCGGTGCGGCGCGGGATGAACCGATCGAGCCGGCGGGGCAGGCCACGTTCCAGAAGCGGGTGCTCGCCAATCACCTCGGTGGAATCGGCGAACCACTCTCGGAGCGTGAGGTGCGGGCGACCGCCTTCGCCCGTCTCGTCGGATTCGTCCGTGGTGGTTCCGGGGTCCGGCCGGAGTTGGCGGCGGCCTATGTTTCGCTGCTCAACGATCGCGTCTATCCCGTCGTGCCCTCCCGCGGCTCCGTCGGCGCGGCCGACCTCACCCACCTCGCGGCGATCGCCGCCGTCGTCGCGGGAGCCGGCAGGGTCTTCGTCGACGGGGCGATCGTCGCCGGCTCGCGGAGCCCGATCGAGCTCGCCCCGCACGAAGGCCTCGCGGTGCTGTCCGCCAACTCCTACTCGATCGGTGCCGGTGCGCTCCTGCTCCGCCTCCTCGAACGCACGGCGGATGCCGCGGACCGCAGCGTCGCACTCTCCCTCGAAGCGGCCGGTCTGCACTCCCCGAGCGGCGCGCTCAGCCCCTTCGACCCGGCGGTCCAGGCGGCGCACCCGCTTCCAGGGCAGGTGCTGTCCGCATCCGCGATCCGTGGACTGCTCGAGGGCGGCTTCCTCGCCCGACCCGGTCGCGCGACCTCGGTGCAGGACCGGCTCTCCGTGCGTACGGCTCCCCAGCTCAATGGAGCGCTCCACGATGCCACCGCGACACTCCGCGCGTCACTCGAGGTCGAACTCGCCTCCCTCAGCGACAATCCGCTCGTGGACGTCGAGTCCGGCCGGATGATCTCCGGCGGCAACTTCCAGGCGGTATCGCTCGCCCTCGCGCTCGAGACCGTCCGTGTCGCGCTCGCCCACGTCGCGTCGGCGAGCGAGCGCCGGATCGCCGTGCTGTCGTCGCTCCTCGCACCGTTCCGCGCGACCGGCGACGCGCGACTGCCCGGGCTCTCCTGGTACTCGGCGTCGGCGGCGGTCGCCGAACTCAGGCACCTCGCCAATCCCGTGACGCTGGCATCCACCGGCCTGTCCGGGGATGTCGAGGATCACGCGTCGCTCGCCCCGCTGGCGCTGCAGCTCGCCGAGCGGTCGGTCCAGCGGACGCAGGAGGTGCTCGCCATCGAGGCGCTGCACGCCGCGGATCTGATCGGGTTGGAGCCTGCGGCGGTGCTCGGCACCCGTGCGCTCGTCGACGGCCTGCTGGACGACGTGTCGGATACGGATGCCGCGGTCCGCGCGGCGATCGCACGCCTCACGAGCTAGCCGATCCCGGGCCATTCACTCCGGGCGGAAGGCCGGGAAATACGGCTACGCGACGGCGATCGCCTCGGCGACTGGCAGCGGTTTGGTGAAGGTGAGGTAACTGATCTCCTCGAGGTCGCCGTCGAGGTCGAAAAGTGGTGCGTAGCCGAGCGAGAGGTAGAGTCCGACGGCCTCCGGCTGGCGCGCGCCGGTCGTGAGCTCGACGAGCTCATAGCCGCGAAGCGCCGCCTCATGCTCGAGTTCGATCATGACCTGGCGGGCGAGCCCCTGGCGACGGTGCAGCGGATGCGTCCACACGCGCTTCATCTCGACCCTGCGTTCGTCGATGCGCTTGAACGCTCCACCCGCAACGGCGCTGCCGCCGCGCACGACGACGAGGAAGGCACCGCCGTGGCCGGCGGTGAACAATTCGGCAGGATAGCGGCTCAGTTCGTAGGAGGATGGCACGCCGTCGTTGAGGCCGTAGCGTTCGTCGTACTCGCGGGAGAGATCCTCCACGAGCGGTCGCGCGAGCGGATCGGTTGCCACCGTCCAAATGAACTCGGTGCGACCCTCCGCGATCTCCATGCTGTGACGCTATGACCCGTGCATGGCGAGGTCAAACATCCGGTTCACAGTTCGTCACAGTGCCGCGCGTGCGATAAGACCACTGTGCACCACAATAGATACATGGAGCAGCGCCGAGCGGAGGTCGGGCTCGCCGTCGACGGCGCGCATCCGGTTGGCACACTCGTGCGATTGCTCGCACGCGATCGGAAGCGCCTCATTTTGGCATTCCTGGTTTTCGTCGTCAAAGACAGTCCGCTCTGGGTTCTCCCGGTGCTCACGGCGGCGATCATCGACGTGGTGGTCACGCACGGGTCCGTGGCGCAGCTGGGGATCTATGCTGTCGCCGCGGTGGTGCTCGTGTCGCTCAACTATCCGGGTCACGTGTTCTTCGTCCGCGGGTTCTATGGCTCGGTGCGCCAGCTCGCCGCCGACCTGCGCAACGCGCTCACCTCGCGGTTGCAGAATCTCTCGATCGGGTTCCACGCCCGCGCGAGTGCCTCGGTCATCCAGACCAAGGTCGTGCGCGACGTGGAGAACATCGAGCTCATGCTGCAGCAGGCGGTGCCACCCGCGCTCTCGGCGCTGCTGGTTCTCGTGGGCGCCGTCGTGATCACGGCCGTGCAGGTTCCGGCCTTCGTGCTCGTCTACGCGCTGACCGTGCCGCTCGGGGCCGGGATCGTCGCCCTCGTGCGCAAGCGGTCGAATCTGCGCAACGAGCAGTTCCGCCGCGAGGTCGAGCGCTTTTCCGCCCGTGTCGGGGAGATGGCGTCCCTTGTGCCGATCACGCGAGCCCACGGTCTCGAACGCATCGCCGAAGACAGGGTCGCGGATGGTGCGGAGGGTGTGCGCAGCGCCGGTTTCACGCTCGACATGCTCAACGGCCGCTTCGGCTCGCTCGCCTGGGTCGCGATGCAGGTGCTGAGCGTGGTCTGCCTCGTGCTCGCCGCCTGGGCGTCTCTCACCGGTTTCCTGCCCGTCACCGCGGGGCAGGTCGTGCTGCTCAGTACCTATTTCACCATCCTCACGGGCGGGATCATCGGTCTGCTGGGACTCACGCCGGTCTTCACGCGTGGCCTGGAATCCGTCCGCTCCATCGCCGAGGTCATGCAGGAGCCCGACCTCGAGCTGAACCACGGCAAGCGCGATGCCGGCGCCGTGCGCGGGGAACTGCGCCTCGAGGATGTCGGATACTCCTACGAACCCGGTCGGCACGCGGTCGAAGGAATCGAGCTGGTCGTCGCCGAGGGTGAGACGGTGGCCTTCGTCGGGCCGTCCGGCTCGGGCAAGTCGACGCTGGTGAACCTCGGGCTGGGCTTCCTGCGCCCCACCAGCGGCCGGATACTGCTCGACGGGCAGGACATGGAGGAACTCGACCTGCGTACCTTCCGTCGCTTCGTCTCCGTGGTGCCCCAGGAATCCGTGCTCTTCGAGGGTTCCATCCGGGAGAACGTGACCTACGGCCTCGACGAGGTCGAGGACGACCAGGTCATCCGCGCGCTTCGCGACGCAAACGCACTCGAGATCGTCGAAGCACTACCCGAGGGCTGGGACACGATCGTCGGGGAGCGTGGAGCCCGCCTTTCCGGCGGCCAGCGCCAGCGCCTCGCAATCGCGCGCGCCCTCGTGCGCAACCCGCGCGTGCTCATCCTCGACGAGGCGACATCCGCGCTCGACAGCGAGTCAGAGCTGGCCGTGCGTGAGGCGCTGCAACGCCTCATGGCCGATCGCACCACCCTCGTCGTCGCTCACCGGCTGTCCACGATCCGTTCCGCCGATCGCATCGTCGTGCTCGAGCACGGTCGCATCATAGAGACGGGCAGCCACGACGGACTCCTCCGCGCAGACGGCCGCTACGCCGCGATGCACCGCGCCCAGAGCGTCTGAGCCCGGATTCGCGACGACTCAGATCCGCTCGATGATCGTGGCGTTGGCCATGCCGGCGCCCTCGCACATCGTCTGCAGCCCGTAGCGCCCGCCGGTCTGCTCGAGGGTGTTGACGAGCGTCGCGAGCAGGCGCGTGCCAGAGGCGCCGAGCGGATGTCCGAGCGCGATCGCACCGCCCCGCTGGTTCACCCGCTCCGGGTCGGCCCCCAGCTCGTGCTGCCAGGCAAGCGGAACGGGAGCGAAGGCCTCGTTCACTTCGAAGCTGTCCATGTCGTCGATGGACATCCCCGACCGGTCGAGGATGCGGCGGGTGGCTGGGATCACACCCGTGAGCATTTCGATCGGATCCGAACCGACCACGGTGTTGTGCAGGATGCGGGCGCGCGGTATCAGCCCGAGCTGCGCGGCCTTCTCCTCGCTCATGATCAGTGCGGCGGAGGCGCCGTCGGTGAGCGGCGAGGAGTTACCGGGGGTGATGCGCCACTGGATCTCGGGGAACCGTGCTCCGAGCTCCTCGTCGCGGAACGCCGCGGGGAGCGCCGCGAGCCCCTCGGTTGTGGTGGAGGGCCGCACGGTCTCGTCGATGAGCTCGCCGGCATCCATCGGTACGAGTTCGCTGGAGAAGTCGGATGCCGCGGCCAGCCGATGCGATCGGGCGGAGAACTCGTCGAGCTGCTCGCGGGACAGGTTCCAGCGGGCGGCGATGAGTTCCGCCGAGATGCCCTGGCCGACGAGTCCATCCGGGTAGCGCTCGTGCACGCGGCTGCCCCACGGATCCTCACCGAGCGTGGC
>JAODMW010000177.1 GCA_025464815.1 Microbacteriaceae bacterium
TGGCCACCAGTCGCTTCGCGGCAGCGAACTCCTTGGGATTCGAGGCGATGTCGGCGGCCTGGAGGGCTCCCGCCTACAGGTAGAACACCGAGAGCGAGCGCCCCGAAGCGGGATCACCGCGCACGACTGTTTCGTCGAAGAAGGTGGAGAGGCCGGTCACCTGCAACTTCACGTCGTACTGGTCTGACCAGAACCACGGCTCGGCATCGTATGGACGTGGGTTACCCAGGATGTTGTCGGCTACGACCCGCGCCTGCTCGGCGGCGTTGGGCATCGACTCCAGCCGGCGCATCCCGCTGCCGTCGGCGGCCGGGAAGCGCGCTACGTCGCCGATGGCGAAGACGTGCGGGTCGGAAGTGCGAAGACCCGTGTCGACAAGGATTCCGTTCTCGACGGCGAGACCGGCTGTCTCGGCGAGTTCGACGTTCGGGATGAGACCGATCCCCGCCAGCACGAGATCGACGGCGAGGCGGTGGCCGTCGGTCAGTACGACCTCGACGATGCGGTTGGTGGCGTCGAGCACGTACTCGGCGACGCGGGTGTCGACGCGCAGGTCGACCCCTTCCTCCCGATGGATGCGGGTGAAGAACTCCGACGTCGGCTCGGCTGCGACGCGGGACAGGATGCGGGGATTCGCCTCGAGGAGCGTCACCTCGAGGCCGCGGCGGCGGGCGACCGACGCTACCTCGAGGCCGATGTAGCCTCCGCCGATGATCAGTATGTGCGCGCCCACGGTGAACCCGTCCCGTAGGCGGTCGACATCCTCGAGGGTGCGCAGATAGTGCAGGTTGACGGCGCCGTCCAGCTCGGGATGCGGCAGGTGGCGCGGTCGCCCGCCGGTGGCCAACACGAGGGCGTCGTAGCCGAGATCGGTGCCGTCATCGAGACCGACCCGGCGTGCCCGTCGATCGATGGAGGTCGCGTGACGGCCTGTGCGTACCTCGATGGCATGCGATCGGTACATCTGCTCGTCGCGCAGCAACAGTTCGGAGCGCTCTGTCTGCCCGAGCAGATAGCCCTTCGAGAGCGGAGGTCGCGTGTACGGATACGAGTCCTCGTCGCTCACGATCGTGATCGCCCCGCGGTGCCCGGCGAGGCGCAGCGAGGCGGCGACCTCGCCACCGGCCTGGCCGCCGCCGATCACGACGACGGACACGTCGAGAGGATCTGCTGCGGTCATCGCTGGGTCTTCGGGAGGTGCACGACGAGGCCGTCGTGGCTGTGATCGAGGCGCAACTGGCAGGACAGCCGGCTGAAATCGGTCGGCTCCTCCGAGGTCGCTTCAAGCATGTCGAGCTCGTCGGATCCGGCAGCGTCGAACAGGGGGATCCAGGCCTCCTCCACGAAGACGTGGCAAGTAGCGCAGGAGAGATCGCCGCCGCACTCCCCTACTACGCCCCGTACAAGATTGCTCACCGCGGCGTGCATGACCGATTGGCCGTCGATGGCATCGACCGCGCTGCGGTTACCGTTTGCGTCGACGAATATGACGTGGACGGTCTCGGCGTCGGTGATCGTCACCTCCGGCCGTGAGGAGAGTCTCTCGATGGTCACGCACACTTCCTTCCACTCTGAAGACAACCGGTGCCCAGCGCGAGACTCGGACGATAAGCCGCATGCCAAATGACGGGTTGCATGCACGCTATCCGCGATTCAAGAAACTGTCAACTGACTAGTTGATTGAATTTACGGATGTGGCGAAATCGACCGAGTCCAACTCAGAACCGGGACCGTATACGCCGTCGAAGACGCGCATCCCGCCGATGGCAAGGCGAGCGGAAACCTGGTTCCACCGCACAACACCGCCGACGCGATGAGGTTCGCCGGGCTTGAGGTTCGCCAGATGGAGCCGCAACGCGGGTGCCGCCGGATCAACGATCGTGAGACGAGTGCCGGCATCATCGAACTCGACCCACGGATCGCGGATGACGACGTTCATCAGGCCCGCGTAGGCCGTGAACTGCGCGGCGCCTGCATAGGCCAACACCCGCGGCCCGGAGTCGACCCACCGGGTGGCTGCCGGATCCGGGTCGAAGACGAAGGTGCCGCCATCGAGGCGCCCCGCACCGGGCAGCATGCCCTGCGAACTCCCCTCGATCTCGCCGACGTACTCACGGAAGCTGGCTTTGACCCCCCAGCGAAACTCGATCGCAGGCGTCTCCATCGACGTCATCGCTGCGTCGCGGGCGCTGTCACGGCGAGCCCGTCGAGGTCCTTGGTCATGATGATCTGGCAGCTCAGTCGACTGCAATCGGTCGGCTCCTCGGAGGTCGCTTCGAGCATGTCCTCCTCGTCGGCGGTGCGGGCAGGGAGCTTGTCGATCCACGCGGGGTCGACGTAGACGTGACAGGTTGCGCATGACAGGTCGCCGCCGCACTCGCCGATGATTCCGGGCACCATCGCCGAGACGGCCGCCTTCATGACCGGTGTCCCGACCGGTGCGTCGATCGCACGCATGTCCCCCTCGGGCGTGGTGATCTTGACAATGGGCATCCTTGCCTCCAGAGCTGTTCAGGTGCCGCCACTCTACCTGTTCAACTGTTTGGTACAAATTCCTGCCCGTAGGCCCCTGAAACGAGGCCGACTTCGACACGTCCCTTGTCACGATCGTCACCCGGCTTGATGCTGTCGAGGTCCAGCGCGGCGGCACACATGAGATGCGCATCGACGTTCCCGGTCTGATCGAGCACGTCTCAGCGGCATTCCGTCTCGAGGCCGGTGACATCATCCTGACGCAGCGCGCTCCGCTGGCCCACGGCGACCGCGGCGAGATCGAGATCACCGGGATCGGGATACTTCGAAACCATGTGCGACGAGAGGTGCGGGCCGTCGCGATGCGCTGACTCTGTCGGGCTCAGAGTGCGCGCACGGTGA
>JAODMW010000182.1 GCA_025464815.1 Microbacteriaceae bacterium
CGATGATTCCCGAGCGTCCGCGGCGCAGCGACTGCGCGCGGGGGTCGGGACCGCCGTAGTTGAGCGTCTCCGCCGCGGCGAGCACTCGCGCCCGCGTCGCGGGCGAAACCGGCCCCGATCCGCTGAACGCGAGGGATGCCGTCGACACCGAGACGCCGGCGAGCGCGGCCACGGCGGCGAGGGTGGGCCGCGGCGGCTGGCTGGAGGTTCTTGCCCCGTCGCTCATGGCTTGGTAGCTTAGTCGAAACGATTTGATCGAATCGATTCGACCCCCCAGCCGGAAACACACATGTCGAAGAACAACACTGCCGCCGTCTACGCCGGGGGCCTGACTCGCCGCGATGTCGTGGCCTGGCGCAACGCCGTCTTCGTGATCTTCGCGCTGTGCGGAATCGGGCTCTCCACCTGGGCCGCGCGGCTGCCTTCGGTGAAGGAAGCGCTTCAGGTCGGGCCGAAGGAGATCGGTATCCTGCTCTTCGGCATCGCCGCGGGTTCCATCGTCGGGCTTCTCGCCTCGAGCCATATCATCGCGCGCTTCGGAGCCCGCAACTCCGTCGCCTGGGCGTTGACGATCGGCGCCGTCGGTTTCGCCATCGCCGGGATCGGGGTGACCGTCGGGCCGAGTTTCGCCGTGATCTTCATCGGCCTTCTCGTTTTCGGGGCCTGCACCGGTATCTGCGATGTCGGCATGAACGTTTCCGGTGCAGCGAACGAGCGTGTGCTGGGCCGAACCATCATGCCGATCTTCCACGCCTTCTTCAGCTTCGGCACGATGATCGGTGCGGCGCTCGGGGCGCTCGCCGAAAGCGTCCACCTGCCGATCGCGATCCACACGGGAATCGTCGCCGTGATCATCGCCGTCGTCGCCGTCATCGCCACGCGCAAGCTCCAGTCGGAGCACATCGTCGAGGATGGCCAGGAGGTCGTGGCCGACGACGATCATTCGAAGAGCTGGCGTGGGCGCCTGGCTATTTGGCGCGACCGCCGCACCCTGCTCATCGGGCTCATCATCCTGGGCATGGCCTTCGCGGAGGGCTCGGCGAACGACTGGCTCGCGATCGCGATGCACGACGGCCACGACGTGTCCAAGCCGAATGCTGCGCTCCTGTTCGGAGTGTTCGTCACTGCGATGACCGTCGGGCGCCTCGCCGGGGTGAAGCTGCTCGACCGTTACGGACGCGTGCCCGTGCTGCGGGCATCCGCCGCCCTGTCCGCCGTCGGCCTGCTCATCGTGATCTTCGTGCCGAATGTCGGCGTGGCGGTCGTCGGCATCGTGTTCTGGGGTCTTGGCGCCGCGCTCGGCTTCCCGGTGGGAATGTCGGCGGCGGCGGACGACCCGAAGACAGCGGCGGCGCGCGTGAGCGCAGTCGCGACGATCGGCTACTTCGCGTTCCTGGTCGGGCCGCCGACCATCGGCTTCATCGGCGAATACGTCGGTGTTCTCCACGCCCTGCTGGTCGTGCTCGTGCTCGTCGCGATCGCCGGAATCGTGTCCGGCGCTGCGCGCGAGCCGGCGCAGCGCGCTCGTGTGTACGAGCCCGTCGACAGCACCGACTGAACGCCTTCCGACGGTTTCCGACCGCCCGGCCGGATAGGCTCGTGACGTGCGTCTCGTCATTGCCCGGTGTTCCGTCGACTATGCCGGAAGGCTCAGCGCGCATCTTCCTCTCGCGACCCGCCTGCTGCTGCTCAAGGCCGACGGCAGCGTGCTCGTTCACTCGGACTCACTGAGCTACAAGCCGCTCAACTGGATGAGCCCGCCCTGCACCGTCTCGATCATCGAGCCCGACCCCGGGCAGGCGGATGCCGGCGTGAGCGAGATCTGGAAGGTCACGCAGGCGAAGACGGCCGACCTCCTCGTGATCTCGATCCACGAGATCCTGCACGACAGTGCTCACGAGCTCGGGCTGGATCCCGGCCTGCAGAAGGACGGCGTAGAAGCACACCTGCAGAAGCTCCTCGCGGAGCAGATCGAACTGGTCGGTCACGGTTATCGGCTCGTACGGCGCGAGTACATGACCGCAATCGGGCCCGTCGACATCCTGGCGAAGGATGACGCGTGCGCTTCCGTGGCGATAGAGATCAAGCGTCGCGGCGACATCGACGGGGTGGAGCAGCTGACCCGGTACCTCCAGCTGATGAACCGCGATCCCCATCTCGCGCCGGTCACCGGTGTGTTCGCGGCTCAGGAGATCAAGCCGCAGGCGCGCACACTCGCTCAGGACCGAGGTATCCGCTGCCTCGTTCTGGACTACGACGCGATGCGCGGGCTCGACGACAGCGACTCGCGGCTGTTCTAGAGCCTCAGCCCATGTCGGCATGGCGCGAGCCCCCGCGCTGCAGTTGCTCGAGAACTCGTAGGCTGGTGACGATGAATCCGCAATGGACCTGCATACTGTTCGACCTCGACGGCACGATCCTCGACTCGGCTCCCGGAATCACGGCAACCCTCGCCTGGACTTTCGAGCGGCTCGGCCGCCCCATTCCGACCCCCGTCGAGCTCCTCGCCTATGTCGGGCCGCCGATCCTCGACTCGTTTCGTGACCTCGCCCACATGTCTCCTGAGGAATCCGCGCACGCGCTCGAAATCTATCGCGCACGCTATCTCGAGCACGGCACGATCGACAGTGCGGTGTATCCGGGCGTCCGAGAACTGCTCGAACGCATTGCAGCGAGTGACATACCGCTGTCGCTGGCGACCTCCAAGCCAGAGCGGCCCGCGATCAAGATGCTCGACCGCTTCGGACTCACCCCGTATTTCGATGCGATCACCGGCGCGTCAGAGGATGAAGTTCGCAGCCGAAAAGCGGATGTCGTCGCCGAAGCCCTGAATCGACTCGAGGTGCTCGGCGCAGACGTCTCCACACCGGTCATGGTCGGCGACCGTGAGCACGACGTGCAGGGTGCCGCGGAGCAGGGCGTACCGACGATCTTCGTCGGGTGGGGCTACGGCTCGATCGCCGAAGAGGTCGGATCGATCGCCGTGGCGGCAACGGCGGACGAGCTCGGCGACCTGCTACTCGGCGCTCAAACGGCCTCGCTGAGCGCCTAACGCTCCCTCGGGCAGTGGACCTGCGTCGGTCGGCCATCGCGTCGTTCGATGTCGTGATCCGACATCGGCATGCCGCAGATCGGGCACGGCTTCGCCTGTGTCGACGGTAGCGGCGTCTCGTTGTATGGCCCGAGCGGAGGCGGACCGATATAGGGGAGCAGCCTCCCATTCAGACGATCCCACCACGGAACCTTGCCGGGCATGTCATTTCTCCTTAGTGCACTAATAATAAGTGTACTGTCTATAACCCGGCTATGCTGATTTCCATGCCCGCCAGAGTGGATCCGCTCGCCCTCGACCGCCAGGTCTGCTTCGCCCTCGCCGCTGCCTCGCGCAGCGTCATCGCGCTCTACCGCCCCGTGCTGTCCCCGCTCGGGCTCACGCATCCGCAGTATCTGGTGATGCTCGCCCTCTGGGAGCGCAGCCCCCGCACGGTCACCGACATCGGGGCGGCCCTCTTCCTCGAACCCGCAACCCTCTCTCCCCTGCTCAAACGCCTCGAGAGTGCGGGCCTCGTCACGCGAAAACGAAGCGCTCTCGACGAACGGGCGCTCGCCGTGGAGCTGACCGCGGATGGCGCGGCTCTCCGCACACAGGCCGAGAAGGTGCCCGGTCAGATCGTCGAGCGGCTCGGGCTCCCCCTCGCCGAGCTGGAGAGAATTCGAGTGGAGTTGACGAAACTCCTCGAAGCGGCGACTGTGTAGGAATGTCTCTCCCCAGCGTTCTCTTCATCGGCGGTACCGGAACCATCAGCAGCGAAGCGAGCGCTCTCGCCGTCAGGCGAGGCTTGAGTGTCACCCTGCTCAATCGGGGGCAGAGTTCGCTGCGACCCGTCGCCGATGGGGCGGAAGTCCTGGTGGCCGACGTGCGCGATCCGGCGTCCGTGCGGGCTGCGGTCGGTGAGCGCGACTTCGACGTCGTCATCGACTTCGTCGCCTTCACCCCGGAGCACGTCGCGCAGGACATCGAACTGTTCAGCGGCCGCACCGGGCAGTACGTCTACATCTCCTCCGCATCCGCATACCAGAAGCCGCCGCTGCGCCTGCCGATCGTCGAGTCGAGCCCGCTGCGCAACCCGTTCTGGAAGTACTCCCGCGACAAGATCGCAAGCGAAGACCTGCTGGTCGCCGCCTATCGTGAGTCAGGGTTTCCGGCGACCATCGTTCGGCCGTCGCACACCTACGACGCGACCAACATCCCGCTCAACGGCGGCTGGACCGCGATCGATCGGATGCGGCGGGGCGAACCCGTCGTCGTGCACGGTGACGGCACCTCGCTGTGGGTGCTCACGCACAGCCGGGACTTCGCGAAAGCCTTCGTCGGACTGCTCGGGCACCCTCAGGCGATCGGCGACAGCTTCCACATCACCTCCGACGAGGTACTGAGCTGGACCCAGATCACCGGCCTTATCGCAGACGCCGCCGGGGTCGAAGCGAAGATCGTGCATGTCACGAGCGACGCCATCGCCGCCGCGGATCCCGGCATGGGTGCGGGCCACCTGGGAGACCGTTCTCACTCCGTCATCTTCGACAACAGCAAGGTGAAGGCTCTCGTGCCCGACTACGTCGCGACGACGGGCTTCGCCGAGGGCGCGCGCGAGATCGTCGAGTGGTACGACGCGCATCCCGAACGCAAGGTGGTAGACCCGAAGCTCAACGAACTCTTCGATCGCCTGATCGGCAACGCGTAGGCGTCCAGCTGGTTTCGATACGGCTGCTCCTTCGTCGCGGCCTACTCAACCCGCAATGGCGATACGGCTACTCAACCCGCAATAGCGATAGGGCTACTCAACCCGCAGCGGCGGGGTCAGCGGGCGAGCCGGTCGACGACCGCCCCGAAGACGCCCGGCAGCGCCGCGGCGGTCGGCACGATCGCACCACGCAGCGGCGACGTCGCCGCGGCGACGAGTCCGGCCGTGAGCACTCGAAAGTCGCGGGTCTTCTTCGCCCAGGCGCGCTCGTAGGCGGCAGGGTCATCCGCGGCCACGCACTCGACTGCGGCGCGTGCCTGGGCGAGCCCGACGCGGATGCCCTCCCCCGTGATCGCGTCGACGTAGCCTGAGGCGTCCCCGACCAGCAGCACCCGACCCTTCACTCTGGCGGTCGTGCGCTGGTGGAACGGACCCGCGCCCCTGAGAGGACTGGCCGGCCTGCGTCCCGCAACCCGGGCGGCGAGGTCCGGGATGCCGGCGAGCGCGGTGTCGAAGTTCGTGCCCGGTCGACCGAGCATCGCGATACCGACGACACCGCCGCCGACCGGAGTGACGTAGGCCTCGACGTCCTTCGCCCAGAAGACCTCGATGAGGTCATCCAGCGGCTCCATGAAGTAGTGCCGCCGGAGACCGAAACGGCGGGACTTCGCGGCGACCGGCCTCTCGAGCCCGGTGAGCCGTCGGACGGTCGAATGGAGGCCGTCCGCGGCGAGCAGGTAGCGGGCACGGATGCCGGCGGCCGTCACGCCCGAAGCATCCTGTTCCAGCGCATCGACCCTGGCCCCCACGACGTCGACGCCCAGTTCGCGTGCCCGTGCGGAAAGGGCGGCGTGCAGGGCGGTGCGCCGCACCCCGCGTCCGAGAAGGCCTTCGCCGAAGAGATGGTCGACGCGTCTCGCCGCGCTGCGATAGCTCACACCGCGAAGCGGGAAGCCCTGCGGGTCTACGCCGAGTCGTGCCAGCGCGGGAAGGGCTCCCGGCATGAGCCCCTCGCCGCAGGCCTTGTCGATCGCGGAGCCGCGCGGCTCGACGATCGTCACCTCGAGTCCGAGCATCCGCGCTTCGATCCCCGCCGCGAGACCGATCGGGCCCCCGCCGACGATGAGCACGTCGACGTCGGCCATCACGTGCCTGGCTTCGACGGCGCGGCCTCCAGCGACGCGATGGCTTTCTCCTCCACCGGGATGCGGAACCCGAAGAGCAGGATCGCGTTGAGCACGGTGAAGACGATCGCCGTGATCCACGCCGTGTGCACGAGCGGCAGTGCGATCCCCTCGGCGATCACGACGACGTAGTTGGGGTGGGTGAGAAACCGGTACGGACCGCTCGTGACCCGGCCGAGGCCAGGAACGACGATCACGCGGGAGTTCCACTGCTTGCCGAGCGTCGCGATGCACCAATAGCGCAGCCCCTGGCAGGCGAGAGCGATCGCGAACATGGGCCAGCCGAGCCACGGGATGAACGGCCGATTCCCGAGGAACACCTCGGCCAGGCAGGCGAGCAGGAAGCCGGTGTGCAGAACGACCATGAACGGATAGTGGCCTCGTCCATACTCCCTGCCGCCACGCTCGAAGGCCCAGGCCGCATGCCGCTTGGAGATCACGAGCTCGACGATGCGTTCAGCACCCGTCAGCAGGATGAACGCCGAATACCAGATCACGATGTCGTCCGGTTCATCGGGGCCAGCGGAGAAGAACGAGCTCGGCGCTGACCCCTGGGCCGAGCGCGAAGAGAAGAGTCTGGGCACCGGCATCCTGCGGCGTCACGAGCTCCTCGGAGAGGATGTGGAGCACCGACGCCGACGAGAGGTTACCCACCCGCGCGAGCGACGACCAGCTGTTGTCGAACACGCCGTCGCGCAGCCCGAGCGACGACTGGAAAGACTCGAGCACCCGCGGTCCGCCGGGATGCGCGACCCAGGTGTCGATGTCCGCAATGGTGAGGCCGTTCGCCTCGAGGAAGGCCGAGACATCCGCTCCGAAGTTCCGCTCGATCACCTCGGAGACCTGCGCCGTGAGGATGATGCGGAATCCGGTCTCGCTCGCGTTGAAGCCGATGACCTCTTCTGTGTCGGGATAGAGCTGGCTGCGGGCGTCGATCACATCCGGGCCGGTGACGGGCATCCGCTTCGCCCTCTCGTCGCCGACCATTACCACCGCGGCCGCGCCATCACCGAAGAGCCCGGTTGCGACGAGGTTGGCCATCGAGTCGTCGTCGCGTTGGAAGGTGAGCGAACACAGCTCCACCGCGAGCAACACGGCGACGTCATTCGGATGCCCGACCAGATAGTCGTCGACCCGTGCGATGCCCGCCGCTCCAGCCACGCAGCCGAGCCCGTACATGGGCACGCGCTTCACGTCGGGACGCAGCCCGAGCCGCGCGACGAGGAGGGCATCGATGGACGGCGCGGAGATGCCCGTGACGGACGTGAACATCACATAGTCGATGTCCTGCGGCTCCAGGCCGGCGACATCGAGGGCGTCACGCAGCGCCCGCTCGGTGAGGTCGGCTGCGACCTCGATGAACATGCCGTTCGACTGGGTGAAGGTGCTCGCATCCCGATAGCGCTCGATGGGCATGACCAGGTGCCGTGTGTCGACCCGGCTGCCCGCATGCAGCCGTCGCATGATGGCCTGCTTCGACGGATCCGAGGTCACCATGGGCGCTATCGTGTCAGTGATCTCGGCCTGCGAGTAAACGTGGGCCGGTAGCGCCGGGGAAACAGCAGCGATTCGCGCCATTCGGGCACGCTAACACGGTTACCCGCCAATGCGTGTGGCACTTTCGCCCGGGCGGCGCCGGAGCGCCTAACGTTGCAGGGTGGCAATACCCGAGTCCGTGCATCCGAGGTCCCGCTCCCTCGGAGCCGTCGGACTCGTCATCGCCGGGCTCCTCTGCCAGGACGTGGGCGCATCCTTCGCCGTACTGCTCTTCCCCTCGGTGGGCGCACTGGGAATGGTCGCGCTGCGGCTCGGTTTCTCCGCGATCATCCTGCTGGTGATCTGTCGGCCGCGACTTCGGGGACACAGTCTGCGTGACTGGCTGACGGTCGTTCTGTTCGGCATCGCGCTGGCCTCGATGAACGCACTGTTCTACGAAGCGCTGGACCGCGTGCCGCTCGGCGCGACAGTCACCATCGAGGTGCTCGGACCGCTCGTGCTCTCGGTCGTCATGAGTCGCCGGCCTTCGAGCTGGCTGTGGGCCGCGCTCGCTTTCGTCGGAGTCGCGCTTCTCGGCCAGGGGAGCTTCGGGCAATTGGATGCCCTGGGCGTCTTCTTCGCCTTCGCCGCGTCAGCCGCGTGGGCGGGCTACATTCTCCTGTCTGCCCGTACCGGCCAGCGCTTCCCGAAGCTGGATGGCCTCGCGATCGCGATGACGATCGGGGCGATCATCGCCATGCCCGTTGGCATTGCGACCTCCGGTCCGGCCTTCTTCCAGCCGAGCAATCTGCTCCTCGGCGCCGCCGTGGCGGTGCTGTCATCCACCATCCCATACGCTCTCGAACTCCTCGCGCTGCGTCGACTGCCGTCTGCGACCTTCTCCATACTGATGAGCCTCTCGCCCGCCATCGCGACCACGGCGGGACTGGTTCTCCTGCACCAGGAGCTCACGATCGTCGGCGTGATCGCGATCGCTCTCGTCATCACCGCGAGCATCGGCGCGGTGCGCAGCGCCTCCACAGGCCCGAGGAAGCTCGACGCGGCCGATCAGCTCGGCTGACGCAAACACTTACGGAGGAGCGCGTGCGGCGAGTCGCCCTCGTGCGGTCCGGACGCGCCGCAAGGCTCCTCCGCAACGGTCTAGGCAGTCGTCTCCGGCGCGTGAGCCTCGAGGAACCGGAATACCTCCGTGCTGTCCACGCCGGGGTAGGTGCCGGTCGGCATCGCAGCGAGCAGGCTGGAATTCATCCGGGCACTCGGCCAGGAATACTGTTCCCACCTGCTCGAAAGGTCGAGCGGAGGCCGCCGGCAGCAGGTTTCATCCGGGCAGGTCGAAACCTGTCGATTGACCGTGTCTCGTCCGCGGAACCACTTCGCGGTCGCGAACGGCGTGCCGACACTCACCGAGAAATCGCCCTGTGACGTGGATTGGATGGCCGAGGTGCACCAGTAGGTTCCCGCGGGTTTATCGGTGTACTGGTGATAGGGGCTGAAGCGGTCCTCCACGTCGAAGACCTGGCGAGCGCTCCACTTGCGGCAGACGAGCTGTCCCTCGACGGCGCCCAGAACATCTGTAGGGAAGGCGGCGTTGTCGTTCTCGTAGGCCTTGAGAATCGCGCCGCTCTCGTGCACCTTGAGAAAATGCACCGGGATGCCGAGATGCTCGGTCGCGAGGTTCGTGAACCGGTGGGCGGCGGTCTCGTAGGTGACCGCGAAGGCGTCGCGCAGATCCTCGACTGAAAGCTGCTTGAGTTCCTTCGCTTCGCGAAGGAACTCAACGGCGCTCTCCTCGGGAATGAGCAATGCGGCAGCGAGATAGTTGGTCTCGACGCGCTGCGCGAGGAATTCACCGTAGCCCTTCGGTTCGGGGTTGCCAAGCACGAAACTCGCGAGAGCCTGGAGCAGGGCCGACCTCGGATCGCGGGCCGATTTGCCGCCGAGGGGCAGGTAGATGCGTCCGTTCTTGAGGTCGGTGACCGACCGGGTCGACTGCGGGAGGTCTTTCACATAGTGCAGAGAGAATCCCAGGTGAGCTGCCAGATCGGACGCGACGCGCTGGGAGAGCGGTCCGCCGCTGTGCCCGACCGCCGCGAGCAGAATTCGCGCGTGGGATTCGAGCTCTGGGAAGTAGTTGTTCTTGGCCCGCATGAGCTTGCGCAGCTGGGCGTTGGCTCGTCGCGCCTCCTCGGGCGTCGACGCGCGTTCACGGTGCAGTCGTTCGAGCTCGCGTTGGAGGCCGAGGATGGTCTCGAGCGCCCCATCACTGATCGACTTGCCGACTCGAAAGGCGGGCAGACCGAGCGACCGAAACAGCGGGCCGCGTTGCGCACGTTCGAGCGCGATCTCCTGAGCCGCACGCGCGCTCGGTGCCTCATTCGACAACAGCTCGTCGAGCTCGATGTCGAGCGCCTTCGCCACCGATTGCAGCACGCCGAGTTTCGCCTCCCGCTTGCCGTTTTCCAGCATCGACACCTGTGATGGGGCACGGCCGACCGCGACGGCGAGTGCGTCGAGGGTCATTCCGCGCTCCGTGCGAAGGTGGCGGATGCGGCGGCCGAGCGTCAATGAATCGAGCATGTCTTCATCGTCCGCGCCCGAGAACGCCATTGTCGCCATCCATCGATTGTGGCATGCGCCCTTCTTCCGTAAAACAGAAGAAGTGGATTTCTTCTGCAGGAATTTTCCATTCGATGGACCTTCAGGCCGGTGATAGTCGAAGAGACGCAGCCATTTCAATCTTCGGGAGCACACCATGGAACATTCGATCCTCCGCCCAGGCGACCAAGCCCAGACCGCGGCCGAACTCGAAGCCGAGTGGCAGCTCGATCCGCGCTGGAACGACATCCGGCGCGACTACACCGCCCAGGACGTCATCGACCTCCGCGGCCCCGTGCGAGAAGAGCACACGCTCGCGCGCCGAGGCTCCGAGAAGCTGTGGGAGCTCATTCATTCCGATGAGTGGGTGCCCGCCCTCGGCGCGCTCACCGGCAACCAGGCGGTACAGCAGGTTCGCGCCGGACTGAAGGCGATCTACCTCTCCGGCTGGCAGGTCGCGGCCGATGCCAACCTCTCCGGCCAGACCTACCCCGACCAGAGCCTCTACCCGGCGAACTCGGTTCCCGCGGTGGTCCGTCGCATCAACAATGCTCTGCTCCGCGCCGGGCAGATCGAGTTCGCCGAAGGCGCCCAGTCGGCAAGCCCCGCCCTGTCGACAGGCCCAGGGACCGATTGGATGGCTCCCATCGTCGCGGATGCCGAGGCCGGTTTCGGAGGTCCGCTCAACGCCTACGAACTCATGCACTCGATGATCGAGGCGGGGGCCGCGGGCGTGCACTGGGAGGACCAGCTCGCCTCGGAGAAGAAGTGCGGGCACATGGGTGGCAAGGTGCTTGTGCCAACGAGCCAGCACATCCGTACCCTGAGTGCCGCGCGGCTGGCCGCCGACGTCGCGGGGATTCCCAGCGTGATCGTCGGTCGCACCGACTCCCTCGCCGCCAACCTGATCACCAGCGACGTCGACGAGCGCGACCAGCCCTTCCTCAGCGGAGGCCGCACCGCCGAAGGCTTCTACGAGACGAAGCCCGGCATCGATGTCGTGCTCGCGCGCGGACTCGCTTACGCGCCATACGCCGACCTGCTCTGGGTGGAGAGTTCGGAACCTGATCTCGAGCTCGCGCGCACCTTCGCGGAGCACATCCACTCGCAGTATCCCGACAAGAAGCTTGCCTACAACTGCTCGCCGTCCTTCAACTGGAAGTCTCACCTCGATGACACGACGATCGCGACCTTCCAGCGCGAACTCGCGTCGATGGGATACGCGTTCCAGTTCATCACGCTGGCAGGCTTCCACGCCCTCAACCACTCCATGTTCACACTCGCGAAGGACTATGCGAGCCGCCACATGAGTGCCTATGTCGAACTCCAGGAGGCGGAATTCGCCTCGGAGGCTGCCGGATACACCGCCACCAAGCATCAGCGCGAGGTCGGTACCGGCTATTTCGATCGAGTCGCCACAGTGCTCAACCCGCACAGCGCGACTCTCGCGCTCGCGGGCTCCACCGAGTCCGCCCAGTTTCACTGACCCCCTTCGAAAACGCAGGACTTTGACGCATATCCCCGCCAAAAGACGTCACGCGAGACGTATACGGGCCAAAGTCCTGCATTTTCGTTCACACACCCAGAAAGAGAAGAGAGACAGAAATGAACTCGCGAATTGAGATCGCTGCCGAACTCGGGCGTCGCTACGACGAAATACTGACCCCGGAAGCCCTGCACTTCCTCGCGCAGCTGCACGACCGTTTCGCCGGACGACGACACGACCGGCTCGCGGCACGGATGCAGGTGCGCTACGACCTCGGCAATGGACGCAATCTGGGATTCCTCCCCGAAACCGCGGCCATCCGCGCGGATGACACCTGGCGCGTCGCCGGGGCCGGGCCCGGCCTCGACGACCGCCGGGTCGAGATCACCGGACCGACCGACCGCAAAATGGCCATCAACGCGCTCAATTCGGGTGCGAAGGTGTGGCTCGCCGACCAAGAGGATGCGACGAGCCCGACCTGGGCGAACGTAATCGAAGGGCAGCTTTCGCTGTACGACGCGATTCGTGGTCAGCTCGATTTCACGAACGAGGAGGGCAAGCGGTACAGCGTGACGAACGAGACTCCGCCGACGATCGTGATGCGTCCGCGCGGCTGGCACCTCGTGGAGAAGCATCTCACCCACGTCGACCGCACAGGGCGGCGGATGGCGGCATCCGGCTCCCTCGTCGACTTCGGCCTCTACTTCTTCCACAACGCGAGACTCCTCATCGAACAGGGAAGCGGTCCCTATTTCTACCTGGCGAAACTCGAATCACACCGGGAAGCACGCCTCTGGGATGACGTCTTCACGTTCTCCGAGGAGGCGCTCGGGGTGCGACACGGCACGATCCGTGCGACCGTCCTGATCGAAACGATCCCGGCCGCCTTCGAGATGGACGAGATCCTCCACGAGTTGCGCGATCACTGCGCCGGGCTCAACGCCGGCCGCTGGGACTACATCTTCAGCATCATCAAGAACTATCGGGGGCGTGGGCAGTGGTTCGTTCTCCCCGATCGCAAGCAGATCACGATGACCGTGCCGTTCATGCGCGCCTACACCGAACTGCTGGTCAAGACCGCGCACCGGCGTGGCGCGCACGCGATCGGAGGGATGTCGGCGTTCATCCCGAACCGGCGTGATCCTGAGGTGACCGCACGAGCCCTGCAACAGGTGAGCGCCGACAAGAGACGCGAAGCCGGCGACGGATTCGACGGCACCTGGGTCGCACATCCGGACCTCATCCCGACCGCACAGTCCGAGTTCGACGCGGTGCTCGGGTCTCGCCCCAACCAGCTCGAGCGACAAAGGCCGGAGGTCGAGGTCACAGCCGACCAGTTGCTCGACATCCGTTCGATCGGCGGAACGGTCACGGATGCGGGCGTGCGCGACAACGTGTCGATCGCCATCCGCTACATCGAGTCCTGGCTGCGCGGTGTCGGGGCGGCGGCCATCGAGAACCTCATGGAAGACGCGGCGACCGCCGAGATCAGCCGATCGCAGATCTGGCAATGGATCCACCAGAACACCGTCACTGAACAGGGGACGGCGATCACCAGGGCATGGGTCGAGCAACTCGTGGACGAGCTCGAAGTGAGCGGTGGGCGCTTCGGCGACGCCATCGAAGTCTTCCGCACGGTCGCCCTTGAAGAGGAGTTTCCAATCTTCCTCACGGTGAGCGCCTATCCGCGATTCCTCGTCGAGAGGGGCGCTGAAGTAGCGGCCTGAGGTACCTCGACGGGTTCCACGGCCCGACCGACATTGCGCGAACACATATCTTCCAGTAGTAAACTCGGCCGTCGCCGGCAGAGTTGCCCTAGCTTCTTCAGAAGCACCTTGGCTTGTGGCTCGAATACTCCTCGTGACGCCACTCGGCGTCGTATTGGGAGGAAGCATCGTGCGAAGAATCGTTCGCCGCGCAACACGTCTGCTCCGTCAATTGGGGCGCGCCGTGAAAGCGGAGCTACGAGCGGCGGTTCGACGGGGACCGATCCGATCCGGAACCGTCCTCTACGAATCATTCGCCGGAAACGGTGCACTGTGCAATCCCGAGGCCCTCTTTCGGGAACTGTTGCGAGCCTCCGATCTGACGAATCTGCGCCACATCTGGGTTCTCGACAGCCTCCGCGCACACCGTGCAATCCGCGCGGAGTATGCCGGTGACCCACGGGTTCGATTCGTTCGCTATCGATCCCTGGCCTACCACCGAGCCCTCGCGACCAGCCAATACCTGATCAACAACGCGACCTTTCCCCCGGAGTTCAGCAAGCGCGATGGGCAGGTCTACATCAATACCTGGCACGGCACTCCGCTGAAGCAGATGGGCTACGACATGCCCAATGGGGCGATGGACTCGGCGAACACCATCCGCAACTTCGTCGCCGCCGACTATCTCCTGTCGCAGAACTCCTTCATGACCGAGCAGATGTACGAGAAGGCATACAAGCTACGCGGGATCTTCAACGGCTTGATCATCGAAGAAGGCTATCCGCGCGTCGACCACCAATTCCTCGACCAGGAGCACTTCCTCAAGAGCCGTGCGGACCTCGAGTCCAGTGGTGTCGATCTCGGGGATCGCAGCATCGTGTTGTACGCACCGACATGGAAGGGAGACTCGTTCTCCAATCCGGAAGACGACGCTCGCCAACTCCTGGAGACCGTGGTCAGTCTGCAGGCACTCCTGGGCGATGAGCAGTACGTCGTGCTCCTCAAAACACATCAGATCGTGCACCGGTACGCAGCTGCCAATCCCGCATTCGCGAAGCTGCTCGTTCCCAACGACATGCCGACCAACACGATTCTGGGTCTCAGCAGCGCACTCATCACCGACTACTCGTCCATCTTCTTCGACTTCCTCGCCACCGATCGGCCGATCATCTTCTATACGCCCGACGTCGATGAGTACTCCGAGTCGAGGGGAACGTACTTCTCCCCCGCCACATTGCCCGGACCCGTCTGCTCGACGCTGGAGGAACTCCACGCGGCGATCATCGAAGCCGGTACAGACCCCCAGGAACAATCGGCGCGAGCTGGTACTCGTGAAACCTGGAAAGAGCGATTCGTACCGAACGATGACGGGCTCGTGTCCCGCCGCGTCATCGACGTGGTCTTTCGCGGTGAGCACCGCGACCATCGCGTGCTGTCCATCGGCGATGACTCGCGCACGCGCGTGCTTCTTCACCTGGGCGGCATGCGATCCAATGGCATCACCTCGTCGGCGTTGTACCTGCTCAACTTCATCGACCACACCCGATACGACGTGTCGGTCATCTTCACGCGACCGCTCGGAGCCCAACAGCGAGCGAACCAGGCTCGCGTCGATCCACGAGTGCGACAGTTCCACCGCGCGGGCGGAATGAATGGAAGCAAGTTCTCACACCTCCGACGGAAGCTCGCCGATCGTCGGCAGGATGCATCCCTGCACGTTGATTCCCCGTCGCAACGCAGGCTCTGGGATGACGAATGGAACAGATGCTTCGGCCAAAGCCGATTCGACATCGTGGCCGACTTCAGCGGCTACACCGCCTTCTGGGCGATTCTGCTGCTCCATTCACCGGATGCGCGGCGCTCGATCTGGCTCCATAACGACATGTCCGCCGAAGCCAACCGCGTGATCCGCGGCCGAAGGCGCATGCGGCGCAGCCTGCCCGCGGTCTTCGCCCTGTACCGGGGATTCGACGCGCTGGTCTCCGTATCGCCCAGCCTGAGGGAGCTGAATCGCAAAGCCCTCGGAACTCGCTTCCGGCTGCGAGACGACCAGTTCGCATTCGCCCGCAACATCGTCGACGACGAACACGTACTCAAAGGAATGCGGGCGGACCTGCGGGAGCTCCAGGATCATCCGATCGATGTCGAGACCGGTGAAATTCACGTGCCGGAGTGGGCAAGTGAGATGCTCACGGATGACGGATCCAGGTGGTTCGTCACTGTCGGGCGTTTTTCTACCGAGAAGAATCACGCCCGCCTCTTGCGCGCGTTCGCGCTGGTTCACCTGGAGTATCCGGACTCGCGTCTGGTGATCGTGGGCTATGGGCCTCTTCGCGCAGAACTCGAACGGACAGTTGACGCCCTCAAGCTCACCGGTGCCGCGTTCATCGTCGGCCCATACTCGAACCCGTTTCCCATAGTCGCCGCGGCGGACTGTTTCGTACTGTCCAGCAACTACGAGGGGCAGCCGATGGCGCTGCTGGAGGCCGCGATCATCGGGATGCCCATCGTGTCGGTCGACTTCGAATCCGTTCACGACGCGCTTCCCGGCGACGAGATCCACGTCGTCCCCCAAGACGACGAATCGCTCGCCAGGGGAATGCGTAGTTTTCTCCGAGGCGAGGTGACCCCCGCGACCCTCGACGTCGACGGCTACAACCGATCGGCCATCGAAGAGTTCCATGCAGCGACAGGTAATGCCCGCATGGTCAGGAAGCCCTCCCGGGAGAGTGGCGTGCAGCAAAAAGCCATCCCGCCCGGGGTCTCGGCGTTAGATTGAGGTGAAACTCGCTACTACGTCGCCGATCGATGCGGAGCCCTCATGGACGTCAGCCGGCATGAAGAGAAGCCCCGCCTGCTGCTGATCGAGGATGATCCTCAACTCGGCCCGCTGATGAAGCAGGTTCTGACGGAAACATACATGGTGACCGTCGTGGCCGATGGCGAACAGGGCGTTCTCGCGGCCCTCGCCGACGATTTCGAGGTCATGATCGTCGACCGTCGCTTGCCGTCCCTCGATGGTCTCGGCGTTGTAGAGACCCTTCGCCGCAAACGTGTCACCACCCCCATCCTGATACTCACGGCCCTCGGGACGGTCCGGGACAAAGTCAGCGGGCTCGATGCCGGAGCGAACGACTATCTCGTCAAACCGTTCGAGTTCGACGAGCTCCTGGCGAGACTGCGTGCCCTCCGGCGCACCTACTCTGGCGAAGGAACCATGATTCCCGTCGGCGGGTGGGAGTTCTATCCCGAAAGCCGAACCATCTACTCGCCATACGACGGGCGAATCCTCCTGACGACACGCGAGGGTGCACTGCTGCAGCTGCTTGCGGAAAATCCGCAACGTACCTTCTCGCGCCGCCAGATCCTGCGGTCGGTGTTCAGCAAAGAGGACCAGCCGGGAACCGTCGACACCTACGTGCACTATCTCAGGCGCAAAACCGACGTGGACATCGTCATGACGGTCCGGGGTCAGGGTTACAGATTGGGCGAGATATGACCCGCAGCCGCCACGTGGGGGACTCCACGGATAGCGATGCTCAAGCTGTTCGACGCGCATCACGAATAGTGGGGGTGCAGATCGCGGTCGCGTGCGCCGTGGTGGTTCTGGGGATCGTAGTCGCGGTGTTTTTGTTCGTCATCTCGCAGGTCAAGCCCAGCGAGCTTTTCGAGCCCATCCCCGATACCAACAACCTCGATGTGAGCGCTGAGGATGTGCTGCGCGCGGCGGTCATTCTGGGGATTGTCCTGATCATCCTGGCCGGTGCACTGAGCTGGTTTGTCACCAGGCGAGCCGTACGGCCATTGGGTGAAGCACTACGCATCCAGCGTTCCTTCGTCGCCGACGCAAGCCACGAACTGCGTACGCCCCTCACCGTGCTCGATGCGCGCCTTCAAGTACTCCAACGCGGACTGTCGCCGGATGACCCGTCAGGGGCGACCGTTGTGGAACTCCGCCGGGACACCAAGTCATTGATCGACATCGTCAACGATCTGCTCGAAGCGGCGGAGGTGGAAGCTGCCAATACGAATCGTGTTGTGGCTACCCAGCTCAATCCCGTGCTGGAGTTGGCCGTCGACTCCATGCGACTCATCGGAGAGGAGAAAGCCGTTCGGATAACGATCGAAGATTCCGAACCCGTCTGGACCTATCTTGCCCCCACGAGCGCTCATCGGTGCGTGGTCGCACTGCTCGACAATGCACTTCGATTCTCACCCGATGGGTCGACCGTCGTCGTCACGGTGGCTGCGACGAAGTCGACCGTTTCCGTGACCGTTCGCGACAGTGGACCCGGCATTCAAGGGATCGATCCGGCACGAGTCTTCGACAGGTTCGCCCATTCGGGAGCCGCCATCGACGGAGGCGGGAGCACCCGCTCCGGATTCGGGATCGGGCTCGCGCTCGTTCGGGATATCGCCGTGCGCCAGGGAGGCTCGGTTCGAGTCCTGGAAAGTTCGGCCAGCGGTACCGCAATCGTTTTCTCGGTGCCACGCGCTCGTTGACACCGATCATCGCGCGTCGGAGTCTGTTCACCGTCCCGACTTCATCTAAGAATCCTTTTCCCACCGAAGCTCAGGATTCTTGGGCGATTCTTGGAAAGCGACCCGTGAACTGGAGGCATCTCTACTCAATTGCAATACACACCGACGAATCAGGCGCCTCAGTCTCAACCGGTCGTCCGAGACCGGTTCCTGTGGGCTGTCGTGATCCTCGGGGCCATCGGCACCACGATGTCCGCCATTGGTTCCTGGATCCCGTCGCTGTGGGGAGATGAGGCCGCAAGCCTCATGTCGGCAGAGCGGTCTCTCCCCAGCCTGTTCTCGATGCTCGGAGTCGTCGACGCTGTTCACGGCACCTACTACCTCGGCCTACATGCCTGGATCGGCCTCGTCGGGACATCACCGTTCGCCATTCGGTTTCCCAGCGCGGTCGCCACCGGCCTGACCGTCGTCGCCGTGACGCTGATCGCGTCACGGCTCAGTTCACGACGCGTCGCCGTCGTCGCCGGCATCGTCTGCTGCATCCTTCCCCGAGTCACCTACATGGGAGCGGAGGCCAGATCCTATGCGTTCAGCGCCGCCATTGCTGCGTGGCTGACCTACGTTCTCGTGCAGATCATCTCGCGCCAGCATCCGTCACGACGCTGGTGGATCGGATACGCCGCCCTGCTGGCCGTCGGTACCTACGTATTTCTGTACACCGTGCTGCTCGTCGTCGTGCACGGACTTATCCTGCTCGCTGTCCGCACGCCCAAAGACATCATTCGACGTTGGATGGTCGCCGTCGGCGTAGCGGTTCTTGCGGCTGCGCCGGTAGTGGTGTGGGCGATTCTGGAACGCGACCAGATCTCGTACCTCGACAACACCACGCAAGTGACCTTCACTACCCTGGCCGTGTCCCTGTGGTTCGGGAATCCCGAGTTCGCAATCGTCGCCTGGGCATTCATAGCTGTGGCGATCGTCGCCGCTGTGCGTCTGTGGCTTCGGGAGAGGACGTCCGCGGCACCTGACGAATCCCTCCTGCCGACGCGGATGCCGAGTCTGACGCTCGTCGGTGTCGCCTGGTTGCTGATTCCTACGGTCATCCTGATCGCCGCGCATGTTGCGATCCCGGTTTTCACTGCTCGCTACCTCTCCTATTGCGCGCCGGCGGCGGCGATCCTGATCGCCTGCGGCCTGGGGTGGCTCGGGCAAAGAAACCGCTGGATTCTCCTCGTCGGGACGGCGATCGTGGTTGGGGCGGCGGTTCCGGCATATGTCTCGCAGCGCGGCCCGTACTCCCAGAACAACAGCGACTGGGCGGAGATCAGCTCAATCGTCGGCGCGCATGCGCAGCAGGGTGATGCGATCGCTTTCGACGAAACTGCTCGACCGTCGCGCCGTCCGAGGCTCGCGCTCCACACCTATCCCGACGGTTTCACCAAGGTGCGTGATGTGGCCCTGAACGTCCCGTTCACACGAAACACGACCTGGCATGATTCGGCCTACAACATCGCAACGGCGGCGAGCCTGGGGCGTCTCGACGGCGTCCATCGCATCTGGCTGGTCGAATATGCGACACCCCAACACGTCGACACGTACGATGTGGCACAACTTCGAGACCTCGGCTTCGTCGTCTCCGCGAAGTACACCACGTACCGCAGCGTCATCTACGAATACGTCGATGGCACGGTCGCGCCCTGACCCATCACGCCGCCGGCTCGGCAACATCACGTCCCGGCTCCTTCGGGCGAAAGGACAGCGCGATGACCAGTCCCAGAATCACGGCGAGGAAGAGCGCGCTGGTGCCGGTCGTGCCCAGGCCGAGCCCGCCATCCTTCGTGCTTTGAGAGAGGAGGTCCCCGGTAGAGGCGCCAAGAGGGCGAGTGAGAACGTAGGCAATCCAGAAGGCAAGCACGGCATTCAGTTTGAAGACGAAGTAGGCCGCGGCCACGAGGACGACGACACCCGCGAAGACGAGCAGCGACAGCAGGTAACCGAGACTCAAACTCTCGGCAAGCAGGTCTCCGGCCGCCGTTCCCAGGGCGAACGTGAACAGCACCGCAAGCCAGTAGAAACCTTCCCGGCGGGAGGTGAAGATCGAATGGATCGACAGGGTCCTCTCGCTGAGGAACCAGGCGACGAAAGTGATCGCGAGTGCGACGGCGAAGACGACCGTCGTCACCCAGAGCGGTACGCCGAGATTGTCGACGAGGTTGTCGGTGATCAACGTGCCGACCACGCTGATCAGGACAACCGACAGCCAGTACACCGCAGGAACGTAGCGGCGCAACCGGAACTGTGCGACCAGCGCGCCCGCGAGGAAGGCACTCATGATAACCGTGGTCACGGTCAAACCCAGATTGAGATTCACCCCGAGAAAGTCCGCCGCCGTCTCGCCGACAGTGGTCGCAAGCACCTTGATCACCCAGAAAACCACGGTGACCTCAGGCACCTTGTTCAGCATCCGTCGAGCCGTGGTTGTAGCGAACCTATTCGATGCCATGCAGGTACTCCTTGAGATGAAATTGATTTTCCTCAGCCAATCGACCGGGAACTAAGACTTCTCACAGATGGAGAATTCAGAACTCGCGCGATCTCCTGTGAACGATCGACAGGCGGGCGACGAGCACGGCGATCAGTATGGCCAGTCCGAGACTGACGAATCCGGTTCCCCAATCCAGGCCGCCCCTGGCCGTCGACACACCCATCCAATCGGCGAACGAAGCACCGAGGGGCCGTGTGACGACGTAGGCGAACCAAAACGCAAAGACCGCATTGAGGCCCACCCACCGATATGCGATCGCCGGTATCGCGATGACGACCGCGAAAACGATGCCGGAGGCGAGGTAGCCCAGGTGGAGAGTGGTCGCGGTCATATCACCCGCCGCTGTGCCGAGAGCGAAGGTGGTGAGCACAGTCGCCCAGTAGAACAGCTCGCGTCTGCGCGTCGTAATGCTGTGAATCGACAGGGTCTTTTCGACCCGATACCAGGTGAGGAAGACGACGATGAGGGCGATGGCGAAGAAAGCGGTCGAGACGAGATACGGAATGCCCAACCCAATGTGCAGCACGTCCGCCGCCATCGTTCCGAAGATACTGACCATCACGACGGCGAGCCAGTAGATCCCTGGAACATAGCGGCGGGCAGAAAGTTGCAGCACGAGGGCGATGGCCAGTCCGACGGCCCCCACCGCGACCGCCACCACTGGGTCGATGAGGCGCACAAAATAATCTGAAGTCGTTTCGCCCATTCCCGTGGTGAGGACTTTCACTATCCAGAACAACACCGTGACCTCGGGGACCTTGCTCGTCATCGGCGCCACACGGTCGGTGAAATGCTCGGTCGTGTCGGAAGTCCGGCGGCGGGGCTGCCCGTAACGTTCCAGATGAGTGTTCTTCACGAAGACCTTTCGACATCAGCAACCCTGTCTAGTCGGTTCTAAGAAACGGTAAATAATCCGCCACCACCCGCGGGGCGGGCAGAATCCTCCGTGGCCTGGCCGACGCGGTTTCTTCATCCATTCTTAGAAACGGCCGATGCACCATGGACAGACATGATTCTTTCTACGCTCGCACAGTCAGGCATCCTCGACCCTCAGTCCCTCATCGCAGGCGCGGGAGTGTGGGGACTCGCCATAGTTTGCGCGGCGGTGTTCGCAGAAACCGGCCTCCTCGTCGGCTTCTTCCTCCCGGGGGACACGCTCCTGTTCTTTACCGGCGTGCTCACACTCAGCGGCGCGATCACGCAGCCGTTGTGGCTGGTCATAGTGGTCGTCGCGTTATCCGCTGTGGTCGGCGACCAGGTGGGCTATCTCATCGGGCGAAAGACGGGGCCTGCAATCTTCGATCGTCGCGAATCCGGCCTCTTCAGTCGCCGCAGCGTGGACCGCACGCACGCATTCTTCGACCGATTCGGGCCGGCCGCCGTCACCGTTGCCCGATTCGTGCCGGTCATCCGAACCTTCGCCCCTGTCGCCGCGGGCGTCGGACAGATGCGTAGGCGCGTCTTCACGGCGTTCAACGTCCTCGGCGGAGTCATCTGGTCCGTGGCCCTGATTCTCCTCGGCTATGGACTCGCCCACGTGCCAGGGGTGACCGCCTTCGTCTCCAGCTACATCGACCTGGTGCTGATCGGCATCGTCGTGGTGTCCGTCGTGCCGATCCTGGTTCGTGCCATCGTGATCCGTCGTCGCAATTCAGCGGAGCTCAACAGCCGGTCCGAGTAATACGGGCCTTCGCGCAGATCGGTTTACCGACCAGCGCGGATGGTGTAAGCAGAACGCATGACAACCGGCGCGGCCATCGATCTCGTCTCGCTGCAACGGAGTACCGTCCGCACACTCGTCGCCGGCGGCCGACCGCTCGAGCAGAGACGGCACACGCAGTTCGCGAGCCACCGGATACCTCGTACCGAATGGTTCGAAATGCATGACGCACTCGACCGGCACATCCGCGATCTCAGCGCCGGTGTCGAGGACCCGTGGGCGCAATACGCATTCTGGAGGAGCCAGGAGATCGCACTCCATGGATAGTCGACCGGTCGTCGGCGCGCCGGCTACCCCCGTTCGGTCTCAGTGCCGGCATCGAGGGTCGAGGCGATCTTCTGTGCGAGGGCGACGAACTGGTCTTGCTCCTCGGACGAGAGACCGCTGATCGATCGCTGCTCGAGGGCACGCCAGGCGTCCATCACCTGCTCGCGCAACGCACGTCCCGAGTCTGTAAGGCAAACGAGCGTTACCCGGCCGTCTTCGACGCTCGCAAGCCGGCGCACGAAGCCGCCCACTTCCATCCGCTGTACCGTTCTTGCGACAGTCGACTGGTCGACGCCGAGGCAGCGCGCGAGCTCCTTCTGTGACCGGCAGTCGTGCTCCCAGAGCCGCATGAGCAGGATCTCCTGGCTCGGATGCAGACCGAGCGGCGCCAGGAATCCTGCGGCGACCATGCGGTGGGAACGCGCAAGGGAGAAGATCGAAAAGCTTACCGGCGCCGCATCGAGGATCGCCAGATCCTCATCGACGGTCGCGACCGGTTCCTGCTCTGCCCTCATGCGCGCTCCCTCCAGTGGTTTCGACTACACCGTAGCGAGTGTCGGGTAGTCGGTGTATCCGGCAGCGCCACCACCGAAGAGCGTCGCCCAGTCGGGCTCGTTCATATCGGCTCCCGCGGTGTAGCGCTTGAGGAAGTCGGGGTTCGCGAGTGCGAGCTTTCCGATCGGCACGACATCGGCGAGACCCGACTCGAGATCGATCTGCAGGTCGTCGATCGTCCGACCGGCGCGGATGACCAGCAGCGGCCCGGACCAGAGTGAGCGGATGTCGCGTAGCAGGTCCTCGTCGGTGAAGTGGAACACGTGGAGGTAGGCCAGGTCGAGTTTCGCGAGTTCAGCGACGAGGTATCGGTAGAGATCCGCAGCCTCGGGACTCTCATCCATGCCCGGCACGAAGGGGGAGATCCGGAACCCGATGCGGTCGGCTCCGATCTCGCCGGCGATTGCCGTCGCGACCTCGATGGCAAAACGTGCACGGTTCTCGATCGAACCGCCGTATTGGTCGGTCCGTTCGTTGGAGGCCGCGGCGAGGAACTGGTGGATGAGGTAGCTGTTCGCCCCGTGAATCTCGACACCGTCGGCGCCAGCGCGGATGGCCGCTGCCGCGGCGAGCCGGAAGTCCTCGACGGTCGCCTTGACCTCGTCGGTGCTCAGGGCGCGCGGGACAGGAGGAGCGCTCTTGCCCGTGGGCGTGGTCATCTCGAGGACGGGTGCGATCGCGGAAGGAGCGACCGGCAGGCGATGGTGAGCTGTGTTGTCGGGATGCGCGACGCGACCGGCGTGCATGAGCTGAATGAAGACGGTACCGCCAGCGGCGTGGATCGCATCGGTCACCTTGCGCCAGCCGGCAATGTGCTCGTCGGTGTAGATCCCCGGGGTGTTGAGGTAACCCTGGCCGTCGGCGGAGGGCTGCGTTCCTTCAGTGATCAGGAGGCCGAGCGCGGACCGCTGGGCGTAGTACTCGGCGGCGAGCTCACTGGGAGTGCCGTCGGCGTGCGCACGACTGCGGGTCATGGGGGCGAGCGCGAAACGGTGCGACAGGCGCGCATTTCCGACGGTGATGGGTGTGGACAGGACTGGCATGACTCTCTTTCGCGCCGGCCTCTGGTAGCCAGCCTCACGAAGCTAGCACGGAATGCATGGCCGACCATGTAAGTTCGCCCAGAGCGAGGTCGCCTAGAGATCGGCCTCGAGAATCCCTGCCGATCATCATCTTCACCGTCGTCGGCGCAGCGGTGCTGCTCATGCTCCTCACCTTCCGGTCCCCCCTTCTCGCGCTCAAGGCGGGCCTCACAAACCTGCTGTCCATCGGCGCCTCATATGGCGTGCTGGTGGCGGTGTTCCAGTGGGGATGGGGTTCTTCGCTTCTCGGCGTTCCGCAGCCAGTGCCGATCGTCTCCTTCGTGCCGATGCTCATGTTCGCGATCATCTTCGGCCTCTCGATGGACTACGAGGTGTTCCTGCTCTCGCGGATCCGGGAGGCCTGGCAGCTCGGAGCCGACAATCGAGAGAGTGTCACGCACGGCCTGTCAGTCACCGCCCGCATCATCACCTGCGCTGCAGTCATCATGGCCTGTGTCTTCTTCGCGTTCCTGCCCCAGCCCAGCGTGACCATCAAGATGCTCGCTCTCGGATTGGGAGTGAGCGTCATCATCGACGTCACGATCGTCAGGTTGCTGATCGTGCCGGCCGCGATGTTCCTCTTCGGCAAGGCGAACTGGTGGACACCTCGCTGGCTCGACCGGATACTCCCCCACCTCGAGCCGTACGGCCCGTCTTTCCACCTACGTCAGCGCGCTCGGCTGGTCGGTGCAGCGAGGACCGTACCCTCGTACGCGTAGTGCCATGTCGAGACGCCTGCATATTCAGCAGTTTCGCCCGTGTGCTCGTACCAGACAGTTCTGGCTCCCTGCTCGATGTCACGGCTGATGTGGTCCTCCGCGCCACCGCGCGACAACTGCCTGCCGGTCGTTCCGGCGAGCGGACCGCCAAAGAACCGGACGCGGTAGGTGTCGTCAGTTTGAGGGATTGCAGTGGTGGACTCGGTGCTCCTGGCCACGAGGGCCTCCTGCTCCATTCGAGGGCGCCGGGCCGAGTTAGGCCAACGCTGTCTACCTCTTGATCCATGCTTACCCCCATTCGGGGGGCATCGCTACAGCAACGCACCAATCGACATCGGATGCTCAGGTGCTAAGGGAGCCTCAACCGGCGCGTGATCTGCGACTCCAAGCGATCTCCCAAGCGAACCAAGCCAGACACCCTCGGCTCGACCGTCAATTGCCGCCCACTGTTATCCCGAGGAGTTTCAGCAGCGGCTGCGGCTCGAAATACGCGACCCAGATGCTCTTGGCTTTCCCATCCCTGACCTCCCAATGTTCGGAGATCTTGATGATGTCATCGGTTCCGACGACGCCGATATTTATCAGCGCGACAGCGTGGGTCTCCTCCACCGTGAAGTTCTCGTAGCTGAAGCGTGAGAAGTCGAGGGTTTCCGTCAGATGCTCGAGAACCTGTTCCCGGAAGAAGTCAGCGCCAACGTGAGTGCCGCCCCATGGCAGGTAGTTGGGGGCCGTGACGGAAAATCTTTCGTCTAGGTAGGTGCCGAAACTTGGGAGATGCCCTTCATCGCCGGCTTGGTAATAGGCGTCAACGACTGCCCTTGTTTCTTCTGTGGTGGTTCCGTGTGCTTCTACAAACCTCGTCGGTGTCGCGTTATGGGTATCAGTGTTCGTCATGATTGTCCTAGCCCTCCTGTCAGTGGCGCACGCTCGGACGAAGCCATGGCCGATGGAATCTGTTGGTCGAACTCGACCCCCGCTGAATGCTTCTGCCGGAAGAAAGTAAGGGCGACGAGCGCAGCTGCCGCGAGGATGGCGCCCGCGAACATCGACGAGGGGATACCGACGGCGTCGACGATCCGTCCGCCCAGGAGCGAGCCTCCCGCGATCGAAATTTGGAAGGCGGAAATGTAGAGAGCGGACCCGCCCTCGGGCGCGGTCTCGTCCGAGGTGAAGACCCAGGTCTGCATCGCGATCGGCAACGCACCATACGCCAATCCCCAAACGGCGGCGATGACGAAAACAGCGGGAAGCCATGTACCGAGCAGTGGCATGGCGACTGCTGACAGCACAATGAGCGCGATGACGATTGCCACTCCTCCGAAGAGGCGCCGACTCAGCGCCCCGACGATCGCGAAGTTGCCGATGATTCCCGCGATCCCGTAAACGAGCAACAGGACGCTTACCAGCTGCGCGCCTGCCCCTGCTTCCTGCTCGAGGAACGGAGCGACATACGTGTACGCGGCGAACTGACCTATTACGACCAGGAGCGTAGCGATCAAGCCGAGCCGCGCGTTGCGTCCGCGAAGCACGCTCGCCAGAACTCGCCAGGTGACTGCGTGCTCTACCCCGAGTTTCGGGAGGAGCACCAGTTGCAGCAGGAACGACAGCAGTCCAAGCGCCGCGGTGACGAGAAACGCGGTTCGCCAACCGAATGCACCTCCGATGAACGCTCCCGCGGGCACCCCGATCACGCCAGCGATCGAAACGCCCGAGAAGATGATCGCTGTGGCCTTTGCCGCGCCGGACGCCCGCACAAGGCGGCCGCCGATGCTGGCGCCGATCGCCCAGAAACCGCCGACCCCGAGGCCGAGAAGGAACCGGGCTATGAGCATTACTGCGAAGTTCGGAGCTACTGCTCCGAGCACATCAGCCGCCGTGAACAGAACGCTCATGATCAGTAGCACGAGTCGACGGTCCAGCCTGCCTGCGGCCACGGTGAGCGTGGGCGCAGCGATCGCGGCGACGATACCGGGGATGGTGATCATGGTGCCCGCAATACCCTCCGAAACGTGGAGGTCGCGGCTCATCGCCGACAGCAGTCCAATGGGAAGGAGCTCGTTGGTGACGAGAGTGAAGGTCCCCAGGGCGACCGCTGTCACCGCGAACCACGCACGAGGTTGAGGCCGGTCGGTCATGCTGTCTCTTGTTTTTGATAGGTGATTAGTCATCGGTAACTCTTTCTTCTGGGTAGAGGCGGACGGCGCACTCCCGCTGAAGGTCCACGGAAACTGCCCTGATACGTGCGCCGTTTACCGGGATGGAGTCGAATTCGTTGCCTCGTTGTCGGCGGGTGTGGCGACTAAATAGCGGTCCGGCCACCGTCGACGGGGATGACCGCACCGGTCACATAGCTGGCGCGCGGCGAGGCGATGAACCCGACCACGTTCGCGATCTCTTCCGGCTGGGCTGCGCGGCCGAGGAGCGTGGTGTCGCCAGTCGCTTTGGTCCGTGCCGGGTCGGATGCGGTGTACACCGGACCCGCTGCGATCGTGTTCACGCGCACCCCGCGCGGGCTGTACTCAGCGGCCCACGCCCGGGTGAGCCCTATCAGCGAGATCTTTGTCGCGCCGTACGCGGCTCCGCCGGCCAGTCCGACTAGTCCTGCCATGCTGGAAATACTGATGATGCTGCCGTTTCCTTTGGCAACCATCGCCGGCGCGAGCGCCGCAACGAGCAGATAAGGGGCCCGAACGTTGGAGTCGAATAGCGCATCGAACCCTTCGGCATTCAGGTCGACGGATGCCCCGAACCAGGCGAAGCCCGCATTGTTCACCAGAATGTCGACATCGCCGGTGTCTTCGACGAGCTTCCGGATGCCGTCGGTAGTACCGATGTCAGCCGCCACGAAACGTGCATGGCCACCTGAAAGCTCGATCTCCTCGAGCACCTGGGTCGCCCGGCCCGCGTCACGTCCGTGAACCACGACCGTCGCGCCCTGGGCCGCGAGCTGAAAGGCAATCGCGCGACCGATGCCCGAGGTGGCCCCCGTCACCAGGGCGACTTGACCATCGAGATCCTTGGTCTGTGTTTCCGACATTTCCCACTCCCTACTTGCGCTGACTGATTTAGACTGACTTGTCTAAACACAGACTTTAGACGCACTTGTCTAAAACTGCAAGCGTGATTCTCGATGGTCGAACATTCGCGCAGTCGCCCAGATGCGCTGATCAATTTAGACCGATCGGTCTGCTATAATCGCGGCATGGTTGCAAAACTGGAGAAGAAGCCTTCGCCAAGGCAGAGGCTTCTCGCTGCCGCGGACGAGCTCTTCTACAACGAGGGCATTCACGCCGTTGGTATCGACCGCGTCATCGAAAGAGCTGGCGTAGCGAGGGGCTCGCTCTATTACAACTTCAGCGGCAAGGATGACCTCATCAAGGAGTACTTGCTTGGCCGTCATGCCAGCTGGACGGGTCGCGTGGACGAACAAGTCGCCAAGGCGAACGGTCCCGCGGAGAAGATACTCGCTGTGTTCGATGCCCTAGGGGCGTTATTTGTGGAGCCCAGTTACCGAGGCTGCGCCTTCGTGAACGCGATCGCTGAAGCCCCGGTCGACGGGCCGGAAATCCGCGCCGCCGCTCACTTCCGGTCCTGGCTGCATGAGCTCTTCGGTAACCTGACCGCAGAGCTCCCGGTGCACAACCCACAAGAACTCGCCGATCAACTCGTCATTCTCTACGACGGAGCCGTAGCCGGCGCGCAGATGGACAACTCCCCGAAAACGGCCGCCACGGCCAAGACTGTGGCATCGATCATCATCGGTGCCTCGCTTGGCCGAGACCTCCCCGAACTCGAACGGCTCCAGCTCACAGCGGATTAGGAACTAGGCGGTGCGAGCGCGTCCTCCTCGCCGGAATCCGGAGGATCGCCCTTCTGAAGAGACGAGACCTGGGACAGCAACTGCTCGGCTACCAGGTCGAACGGCTCCATGCTCTGCTCAGCACGGCTCAGGACGATCGCCCCTTCGGCTGATGCGATGAGTGTGGCAGCGAAGCGATCGGCGTCGCTGTCCGTGAGCCCGCCAGCCCTGAAGTGCTGCGCGAGGCTGACGCGCCAGGCCCGAAAGACGTTGGCAGCACGCTCGAGGAGGAGTGGTGAATCCGTCGCGACGGTGACAGCGAGGACCGAGCATCCAGCGCGGAAATTGGACCGTACAAGAACCTCCCTCCACAGGTGCAGAAAGAATTCTGTAACCTCTGTGGCCGATGATCCCGCTCTTCGATCGAGCAGCATTATTGAACGCGCACCCGCGAAATCAATCGCTTCCCCAATGAGTTGGTCCTTGCCATCAGGGAAGTGATGGTAGATCGAACCACGCGGGGCGCCGGTTAGCTCGAGTACCTCGGAGAATGACGTGCCCTGGAGACCACGCTCTGCCAGGAGGCGTGCCGCGCCCTCGATCATTCGTGTGCGCGATTCGGACCCCATAGCCCTCTCATTTTCCGTATCCTGGCTGGCTCGATATGCACCAAATCATAGTTTGCTGTCGTGGCGAACATCGGCGGCGGCTCAGCGAGGGCTCGGTGCAACTAGCCCTGGGCCGCCTTGGCCTGAAGCTCGCCAATTTGCTTGCGAGCTGCGGCAACGAGATCTTCGTTGGTGTTGGCGTGCCCGCCGAGGCCCCAGCCACCAGGCACGGCCTCAGTGAGCAGCACCCAAGTGCGCGCCTTCAGGCTCGAGTCACCTGCAGCCTTCGCGACGAGTTCGGTGAACTGATCAACGACGGCGAGCTGCTTGTCGCGGTCGAGCGCGCCAGCATTGGTGATCACCTGGACGCGAACGTAGTCGGTGTCACCATCGACGTTCGACATGTCGCCCTCGGGCAGTTCGTGGATGAATCCAGCGGTGTTCTGCCGGAACATCGGAATGTCGGGGACGGCTTCAATCGTCTTCAGTGTGCTGGCCAGGTCCTTCGCAAGTTGGTGTTTGTCGGCGAAAGTGCCGGCGGTTGCGTACACGTCGATCATTGGCATCGGAGGTTCTCCTCATTATTTTCACAACCGGGTCGGTCGTCGTACCGACCTCCTCATAGTGCACTATGACATTTGTCATAGTCAAGCGCGAAATTATGCAACCAGTGCTGACCACTAGGCGGAGCGTGCTGCCGTCTTCTTCGCGATCAAGTTGTTGATTCTTCGCTAGGTTTCATCGCCGTCCGCCTTTGTCGCGCCCAGCCCGTGCCGCCGCTCGCTGGAGTCACGAACCACGAGTCGAGTGGGCAACACGATTGAGCGCGGCGGCTCATCCGATCCCGCCAGTCGGCCGATGACAAGATCCGCGCCGATCTCCCCCATGCGTTCGGGGTCGTGCGAGATCACCGAGACTCCGAGCAGTTCAGCGAGCTCGAACTCGTCGAACCCGATGAGCGCAGGCGGGTGCGGCCGGCTACGCAGCGCGCGAAGGGCACCGGTCGTGATGCGGTTGTTGGTCGTGATGAGCGCAGTCGGTGGCTCCGGCGACGCCAGCAGGTCGGTTACCGCCGCCTCCGCTGCTGGGATGTCGTGCGAGTCTGCCCGCACGTAGCGCTCCCAGTCGGCGATGCCCCCACTCCGCATCGCCGCAGCAAACCCCTCGACTCGCTCACGGTGCGTGGAGAGCCGTCGCAGGTCGCCAACCAATCCGATTCGCCGATGGCCCGCCTTTAGCAGGTGCGCCACCGCCTGGCCCATCCCGGCAGCGTTGCCGATCACCACGGAGTCGGCCACGATGTGGTCCGGCGGCCGATCGAGGAAGACCACGGGCGTGCCGAGACGCCGTTCGGGTTCGAGGAATCGATGGTCGTGAACGCTTGAGACGATGAGAAGCGCGCTGACCCGACGCTCGATCATGTCGTCGATGAGCGCGCGTTCGCGTGCTGGATCCTCGTCGCTGCTGGCCGACACGAGCTGAAGCCCCTCGTCGCGCAATCGGCGTTCGGCACCGCGGGCGATCCGCGCATAGAACGGGTTGGAGACGTCCCCCATGATGAACGCCACCGATGTCGAACGTGCGCCGGTGCGGAAGTCCCTGGCGAGGCCGTTGCGACGGAACCCCAACTGCTGTGCGGCGGCCAGCACGCGAGACCTCACTCCGTCGGAGACGTGAGGTTCGCTGTTCATCGCGCGTGAGGCCGTCTTCAGACTCACTCCCGACAGCGCGGCGACCTGACGTAGCGTCGCACGAGGCGGCTGAGAGATTTTGTCGACCATATGACACCGTCGTCTTATCGGGGAATGCGACCGTGGAAGGCCCCCGGGTGCCCCTCAGTCTAGACCCAGAGTCTTGACAATCCCTTGACCCTGCTCGCAGAATTGACACCGTTGTCAACCTTGCGCCATGTCGCGTATCACGTAGGTTGTCGACGGAGCAACGTCGCTATCCACCGCATTGAACGGAGCAGTTCGCCGATGAACCAGCCACCTGAAACCGCCCAGTCGCCCGGGTGGCAGCCCACTCGCCGCTCCGTTATCGTGTCCGGGGCTACCCTGCTCGCAGGCTTCGGGCTCGCGGCCGCTGCGGCGCCAGAGGCGCAAGCCTCCACGGCACCCACGCCCATATCGAAGACCGACCTCGCGGTGAACCGACCGGTGGCCGCCTCGTCCACCGACTACGCTCCGACCCCTGCCACCTTCGCCGTTGACACTCTGAACCAGACCGGCGTCAAAGGCACCGGCTGGCGCGCAGCCCAGGGCGACCCACAGTGGATCGCCGTCGATCTTCAGGCACCCTGCTCGATCCAGGCGGTCACCCTGGTGTTCGAGGCACAACTCACCGATCCGCCGTTCGACGGCAACTACGGCCGGGCCTTCGGCAATGAGGTGCTCTCCAGCGCCGCAACCGCGTTCCAGCTCGACGTGTCCGGCGACGGCAAGATCTGGAAGACCGTGTATTCCACCGAGGCCGGTACCGGTGGCCAGATGGATATCACCCTGAAGAGCCCGGTCACCGCGCGGTGGATCCGCATGACATCATCCGCTCGCTCGAATACGAACCCGGTGGGTCTCAACGGCTTCCAGGTCTACGGCACGAGCACAGGCAAGCGCCCGCAGGCTGTCGGCTGGACCAGCTGGGGTATCGACCAGTCGCCCACCCCCGCCCTGCAGGTCGCCGCCGATGGCACGGTTGCACTCGAGTCCGGCTGGGTGGTCACCCTCGACGACTTCGCCGACGGCAAGGATGGCGCCGCCCTCTCGAACGTCGACACGAACGCGTCCACCTGGCTCCCTGCCACTGTCCCGGGCACTGTGCTGGGGTCGCTGGTCGAGCAAGGTCACTTCCCGGAGCCAACGAAGGGCTTCAACAATCTGCACATTCCGGAGGCGCTCTCCCGTCACTCCTGGTGGTACCGCCGCGAGTTCACGCTGCCGCGCGCCCTGCAGACCGGTCCCGGCCGGCGTGTCTGGCTCGAATTCGACGGCGTGGAGCACACCTCGACGGTGTGGGTGAACGGCACGAACGTGGGCGGCTCGCCCAACTCGTTCCGCCGCGGCCGTTACGACATCACCGCAGCCCTCGGTACTGCAAGCAGCCACGCGGTCGCCGTGCAGGTTACACCGATGGCACACCCTGGCACCCCGGGCGACAAGAGCAGCAATGGCAACACCTTCGTGCAGGGTGGCGGCCTCTATCTCGACTCCCCCACCTACCTGGCCGCGTCCGGCTGGGACTGGATGCCGGCCGTGCGCGACCGCGGCGCCGGCCTCTGGGACCACGTGCGCATCCGCAGCACCGGCGTGATCGTCATCGGCGACCCGCGCGTCGTCACCACGCTCCCGAATCTGCCGAAGGCGGATGTCGCGCAGGTCGTTATCACGGTGCCGGTGAGCAACGTCGGCCCGACCGCCACCAGCACCACCGTGCAAGCGTCCTTCGCCGGAGTCCACGTCAGCCGCACCGTCTCGGTGGGGGCTGGCAAGCAGCTCGACGTCGTCTTCGACCCGGCGGACTTCGCCGCGCTGACGGTGAAGAACCCGAAGCTGTGGTGGCCGAACGGCTACGGCGATCCGCTCCTCTACGACCTCGCGCTGACGGTGACGGCCGGCGGTGCGCAGAGCGATCGCCGCGACATCCGGTTCGGCATCCGACAGTTCACCTACACGTCGAACGAGCCGATCGTGGTGCCGCCGGCGGGATCGCCTACGTTCGTGGTGCCGTCGGGCAGCACCGACCCAGGCCAGATCGTCGACTTCGACACCGTGACCGCGCGCTACGTGCGCATCGCGTGCGGCAGCCGCGCCACCCAGTACGGGTTCTCGATCTACACCCTGGCGGTGGTGAACACGGCCACGCCGAGCACGGACCTGGCGCTGAAGAAACCGGCCACCGCATCCACCGCCCCCGACGACTGGGGCACGGCCGATAAGGCTGTCGACGGTGACAACACCACCCGCTGGGCCTCCGCTTACGCCGACAACCAGTGGATTCAGGTCGACCTCGGCTCGCCCATGGCATTCAACGAGGTGCGCATCGCGTGGGAGAACGCCTACGCGCTCGACTTCGTCGTGCAGACCTCCCCCGACGGGTCGACCTGGACCGACACGAAGGCCGTCAACAACGCGACGGCTCTCGGCGACTCGTTCGTGCAGACCGAGAACTTCGCCGCGCAGACCGCACAGTATCTGCGCATCCAGGGCGGGCACCGGGCTACCGGCTACGGCATCTCGATGTGGCGACTGTCGGCCTTCGACACCACGACACCCGGCACCGACCTCGCACTGTCGAAGACGGCGACGGCGTCATCGGATGACGGCAACCCCGCGCCCAACGCGGTCGACGGTCAGGCGCGCACCCGGTGGTCGTCCGGCTACGAAGACGACCAGTGGATCCAGGTGGACTTCGGGTCAGCAGTCACCTTCGACCAGATCGCGATCGACTGGGAGCTGGCCTACGCCCGCGACTACATCATCCAGGTCTCGAACGACGGTTCCGCGTGGAGCAACGTGAAGAACGTCAGCAACGAGATCACGCAGATGAAGATCAGCGTGAACGGCGTCGACGTGTTCTGCCGCGGTGGCAACTGGGGCTGGGACGAGCTGCTGCGCCGGGTGCTGCCCGGGCGTCTGGAGGCCGCGGTGCAGATGCATCGCGACATGAACTTCACGATGATCCGCAACTGGCTGGGATCGAGCGACCGCGAGGAGCTCTATGCCCTCTGCGACGAGAACGGCATCCTGGTGTGGAACGACTTCTGGGAGGCCGGCACCTTCCTCGACAACATTCCCGGGTATGTGGATGCCGCCACCGAGACGATCCGCCGCTACCGCACGCATCCGTCGATCGTCGTCTGGTGCGGTGCGAACGAGGAGAACCCGCCTGCGAACATCGGCACCGGCATGCAGAACGCGGTGAAGCAGGAGGACGGGGAGATCATCTACATCCCGAACTCGGCCGGCGGCATCGTCAGCGGCCACGGCCCGTACCGCTGGCTGGAGCCCACGCAGTACTTCGACAAGACCACCTACGACACGAACGCGTTCGGCTTCCACACCGAGATCGGCATGCCGGTGGTCTCCACCACCGAGAGCATGAAGAACCTCGTGGGCGATGAGCCGGAGTGGCCGATCAGCGAGGTGTGGAACTACCACGACTGGTCGGAGACGGCGAACCAGCAGACCGCCAGCTACAAGACGGCGATCGACACCCGGTTTGGGGCGTCCAACTCCCTCGACCAATTCTCGCGGCGAGCGCAGTTCATCAACTTCGAGAACCATCGCGCGATGTTCGAGGCCTGGAATGCGAACCTCTGGAAGGATGCGACGGGGCTGCTGCTCTGGATGTCGCACCCGGCCTGGCACAGCACGGTGTGGCAGACCTACGACTACGACCTCGATGTGAACGGTGCATACTACGGGTCGCGCAAGGCCTGCGAGCCTGTGCACATCCAGGCGAACCTGCCCGACTGGCGTGTGGTCGCGGTCAACCACACCACACAGCAGCGCAAACAGGTCTCGGCCACCGCAGCGGTCTACGACCTGAACGGCAAGCGCCTGGCCGCGCCGAAAACACAGTCTTTCGACATTGAGCCGTCACAGAGCACCAGCGTCTTCGTCGTCGAGGTCCCCGTAGACGCGCCAGCGCTGCACCTGGTGCGCCTGGAATTGAAGGATTCCCAGGACCGGCTGCTCTCGCAGAACACCTACTGGCGCTACACGAGCCCGAGCGACATGCAGTTGCTCAACGGCCTCGCTCGCACGCGCCTCACGGTCTCGACCGAGAACGCGAACTCCACAGGCGACCGCCAGTCGGTGGTGGTGACGGTCACCAACCGCGGCACCTCGGTCGCCCCGATGGTGCGCCTATCAGTGCTCGATCGTGGTGGCGACCGCGTGCTCCCCGCCCAGTACGACGACAACTACCTCTGGCTGCTGCCAGGCGAGTCGCGGCGGCTCGCCGTCAGCTGGCGGAAGCCAGCGGTGGCCAATGGGGCGCATGTCTCGGTGGATGCCTACAACGCGTCTGCCGTGTACGACTGACCTACCTGACAAGCACAAGCGTGAAGCGCGAACGAAAGCACTCGAGGGAGCGAAGCGCCAACCCGGACCGGGTGTAATCGGCTAGGACAGCTAGCCCTTCCCCTTGCGGATTCGAATTCGAAGAGGAGAATCTCACCATGTCGAGGTTCTCGGCCCGAAAGTCAACCAGCCTGCGCGGCAGAGCTTCATGCCTTCGTGCTCAAATTCTGGCAAAGGAGCGCTGGAACCCGCCCGCGTCGCGGAGGACGATCCAGAGCGAAATCGTTAGCCACTGCGTCGCTTTCCCGGCCCTCGTTTGTACGGGCCGCGTGAGCCTCGCGCCCATCGGTCAGGCCGCTCGGCGCTCGATTCGGTTCACCCGGATGCAATCGCGATGCACGGGTTCGTCATTTGGTAGCTACCGCACACGAGTGCGGCAAAAGGAAGGAAAGGGGTGCCACGATGGCACAATTCATGGACGTGCACGACGGCTTCGTCGGAGTCACGAAGGAGCAATTGGCTGAAGCCCACGCCGCGGACCTCGCGATCGAAGGCGAAGAGGACGTGCACTTCGAGCGTGCATGGCTCGATCCGGAATCGGGCAAGGCATTCTGCCTGTCCACCGGACCCTCGAAGGAGGCGGTAATGCGCATTCACGAGAGGACCGGTCACCCGACCGCGGAGATATACGAAATCCCCATCGAGGTGTGAAGTCACGGGAGTGACGAATCGTTCCGTTCACTCGGTATGGTTCGCCACTCCGCATAGCGCATGATGCGTGGTCGTGGTCGAGCCGCCTTGTGTCCCAGAGCCCGTTGATGATCTCCGATTTGGCATCGCCTCCAGACAAAGAGCTGCCACGGGCACTCCAGCGAACCGTTCGCGGCGCGGCCGCGTCCGTCGAATTCGCCGCCTGTCCATCGCTGAATTGCCCACTTTTGCCGCAAAGACGACACAAATACGACATAAGTGGGCAACTCAGCGATCCTGGGCCCGCGGATCAGGCTCCACACAAAACGCCCTCCCGAAGGAGGGCGATATGTGACTCAACTGCAAATATCGGGGTAGCGGTGTCTGGTTTCAGGACATCGTGAGCCTCCGGCTCGCAGGCAAACTCCTGCACCTGGGAATCGGACGAGCACACGCCCGAACCCCCGTGCTGATACTCGTCCAGGACCTCGACATCCACATCGTGAACGCCAAAACCGGCGAACTGATCGCGAACTCACCCTCGACCCCACCAAGGACTACCAACCACAAAAGCAAGAAAACCGCTGAACCCAGGGATTCAACGGTTTCCTATGTCCTGAGACATCACATGGTGCGCGAGGGGGGACTTGAACCCCCATGCCCGTAAAGGCACACGGACCTGAACCGTGCGCGTCTGCCAATTTCGCCACTCGCGCAGACTTAGCGAGATTACCACAGCGCGCAGGTCCCGATCGGGCCGAACCTGGCGATAGCATCGGGAGGGTTCTGAGGGTGCGATGCGCCCGTGAAAGCGAGGCATGACGGATGACGCAGCGGGGAGTCGTCGTCAACAGCACGCTCATCGTCACGACGCAGAGCACCCAGGCGATCGCGGTCGGGGCGATCGCGCTGTTTCTTCCCCTCATCCGGTCGGATCTCCACATCAGCTTCGGCCAGGCCGGCCTGCTGTCTGCGGTGACGACTCTCACCTACGCCCTCATGCAGATTCCGTCCGGTGTGCTTGCGGACCGCTTCAATCCGAAGATGCTGTTCGCCATCGGAATCCTCGGAACGAATACACTCGCGATCCTCTTCGCGGTGACGCAGTCCTTCGGCTGGCTGCTCGCCATCCAGGCCGTGGCCGGCGTCTTCCGCGCGCTCACCTTCGTGCCCGGCATGCTTCTCATCACCCGGCATTTCTCCGAGAAGAAACGCGCGACCGCGATGGGCCTGTTCGTCGCCGGCGGGTTCTCGTCGAACATCCTGCTCAACCTGGTTGGACCGTTCCTCGTCGAGCCGCTGGGCTGGCGAGGGCTCATCATCGTGTCGTCTTCGCTCGGACTCGTGGTGCTCACCCTCTTCTGGCTGCTCGGCGACGATGCGCCGACGCCGGCGACGCACGAGACGCTGCACGTCGGGGCATCCGTCTGGCGCGATCCGGCCTGGTGGCTGCTCGGCGTCATCCAGTTCGCGCGTCTCGCGATCGTCTCCGGGTTCACTTTCTGGCTGCCGGCCTACCTCGTGGTCGAACGAGGCTTCTCGCTCACGCAGGCCGGCCTGCTCGTCGCGCTGTCATCCGCTATCACCGCACCCGCGAACATCGGCGGCGGAATCATCTCCGACCGGCTCGGCCGGCCGATCGCGGTCATCGGCGTCTCGCTCGGGGCTCTCGCCGTGCTGCTCGGCCTCGTCGGCCACCTCAGCAATGTCGTCTGGCTCGTCATCGTGGTCGCGGCGATAGCCCTCTTCATCCAGCTCTATTTCGGGCCGATCTTCGCAGTTCCCAGACAGCTGTTCGGGCCGCGGGTAGCCGGGCTGAGCTCTGGATTCGGCAATTTCTGCGCCAACATGGGCGGTTTCGCTTCGGCACTCGCGCTCGGCATCCTGAAAGACGTGACCGGCTCCTTCGTGCTCGGTTTCCTCATCCTCGCCGGGGTTGCGGTGGTCTCTCTCGTCGCGACCATCGCCCTCGCCAGGATCGCCCGGCATCATCCCCACGGCGGACATCAGGGTCCCGGAACCCTCGATGGGCCGTCCTTCCAGAGCCAGCGGCTAACATCTACGTAATTGCACGCACGGTGACAAGGGAGACCATTGGGCCTACTGGACAGCTTTGAGAAAGGTCTTGAGCGCGCCGTAAACGGCGCCTTCGCCAAGACCTTCAAGTCCGGGCTGCAACCGATCGAGATCACCGCGGCCCTGCGCCGGGAACTCGACACCCAGGCCGCCGTCGTGGCCCGCGACCGCATCCTCGTGCCCAACAGGTTCACAGTGCGCCTCGCCCGCGGAGACTACGAGCGGATGACCGGCCTCGGCCCCACCCTCATCGACGAGCTCATCCAGCTCGTACAACAGCACGCCGCCGCACAGCACTACCAGTTCTCCGGAGGAATCAGCATCACGCTGGCCGAAGACCCGACCCTCACGCAGGGGATCGTGCAGATCGATTCGGTGAGCGTCAAGGGAACCGTCGCATGGACACCGGTGCTGGATGTCGCAGGCAAGCGTTACCCGATCCTCAAATCCCGCACGATCATCGGGCGGGGTAGCGACGCCGACATCACCGTGGACGACACGGGTATTTCGCGCAAGCACGTCGAGATCCTCTGGGACGGAACGCGCGCACAGGTCAACGACCTCGGCTCGACGAACGGTTCGCAGCTCAACGGCGCCCCCGTCAACAAGGCGCCGCTGCCCCCGGAATCCGTCATCACCATCGGAAGAACCCGTATTGTTTTCCGGGTGCTTGCCCAATCAGCTTCGGTCGACCAGTTCTCCGACCTCCGCACCGATGACGGCCTCGGTGGCCGCCAATGAGCGCGCTCACACTCCTCCTTCTACGCTTCGGCTTCCTGATCCTGCTCTGGGCTTTCGTGTTCGCGGTGGTGTACGCGCTCCGCACCGACCTTTTCGGCCAGCGCACCAGACGGCTGCCGGCGGATGCCGGCACCGCGGCGCCCTTCGTCGCGTCGGCCGTCGCGCCGGTATCCGTTCCGTCACCAGCACCTTTCACCCAGCCCGTGTCAGCCGGCGCGAACTCGGCGAGCGCAACCCGCCTCGTCATCACCTCCGGTCCGAAGTCGGGCCTCGAGCTGCAGCTGCCGAAGGAGCCGCTCACGATCGGCCGCTCGAGCGAAAGCGGGCTCGTCATCCGTGACGACTACACCTCCACGCACCACGCGAGGCTCATGCTGTGGAGCGATGACTGGGTGATCCAGGACCTAGACTCGACGAACGGTACGTTCCTGGACGGCACACGAGTCACCCTTCCCACTCCGGTTCCGCTGAATACGCCGGTGAGGATCGGCACGACGAGCTTCGAACTTCGGCGGTAGGTGAATGGCCACATCGGGCAAGAGCGCGGCCGTTTCGCACGTCGGGAAGATCCGCGCCAATAACCAGGACTCCGGCTATGCGGGAACGCAGCTCTTCGTCGTCGCCGACGGGATGGGCGGTCACGCGGGCGGTGACGTCGCATCGGCCATCGCGCTCAAGCGCATCATCGAGGCCGACCGCGTCTTCGCCTCGGCCGACGATGCCCAGTTCGCGCTGCAGTCATCGCTGACCGCGGCCAACACGATGCTCGCCGAGACGGTGTTCGAGCATCCGGAACTCACCGGCATGGGCACTACGGTCAGCGCGATCCTGCGCTCGGGCGACAAGATCGCGATCGCGCACATCGGCGACTCGCGCATCTATCTGCTGCGGGACGGCCAACTCAAACAGATCACCGCCGATCACACCTTCGTGCAGCGGCTCGTCGACAGCGGGCGCATCACGCCGGAGGAGGCGGCGGTGCACCCCCGCCGCTCGGTGCTCATGCGCGTGCTCGGTGACGTCGACGCGGCGCCCGAAATCGATACGACCGTCTACGACCTCAAGCCGGGCGACCGATGGCTTCTCTGCTCCGACGGCCTGTCGAGCTACGTCTCCGACGACAGGATCGAGGCAGTTCTCAAGGCCAATCCAGGAGCGAGGGATGCTGGCGATCGGCTCGTCAAGGAGAGCCTCGACCAGGGAGCTCCCGACAACGTCACCGTCGTCGTCGTCGACGTGGACGAGACCTGGGATTCGGCATCCGTCCCGCCCGTCATCGTGGGTTCAGCGGCTCTTCCGCTCACCTTCGAGGGCGAGTCGGGGCGACGCCCGCTCCGCCTGCCCGCCCTGCTGCTGCATCCGCTCAAATCGACACAACAGGAGGACAGCCACTTCGAGCCGGAATCCGACGAGTACCTCGACGAGCTCATCCTCGAGGATCGCCGCCGGGCCCGTAATCGCCGTATCGGCTGGCTGGTCGGTGTCGCGCTCATCGTGATCGCCATCATCCTCGCCCTGTTCCTCGGCTACCGCTGGACCCAGACCCTCTACTACGTCGGTGCGAACGGCCAGAGTGTGGCCATCTACCGCGGCATACAGCAGAACATCGGACCGTTCTCCCTGCACAGCGTCTACGAGAACAAGGCCATCAAGCTTTCGGATCTGCCGAGCTACACGCGCAAGACCGTGCAGGACACGATCAGCGCGAAAGACCTGAAGGACGCAGAACGCATCATCGAGCGACTGTCAGATGCCGCCAAGTAACAGCAATCCCACCGAACAGATCGGGCGTCCTGCCGGGCAGCCCATCGACGCGGGATCCCGCAACACCTTCACCGACACGATCCGGCTGAGACTCCGCGTTCCCGCGAAACTGCGCAACCTCGAGCTGGTGCTTTTGCTCTTCGCGTGTGCGATCGTCGGCAGCGCGATCGCGCTCGTGCAGCTGGGTGCCCTCGGCAAGCTCGACGGCAGCGTGCTGCTTATCGGCACGCTGCTCGGTGTGCTCGCACTCGGAATGCATGTGGCGATGCGGTTCGTCGCTACGGAGGCCGACCCCTTCATCCTGCCGGTCATCACCGTGCTCAACGGACTCGGCATTGCCGAGATCTACCGCCTCGATATCTCTCGGCACCTTAGCGGCTGGGAATCGGCGGGGGTACGCCAGATGGCGTGGACCGCCATGGCCATGATCATCGCACTCGCGGTGATCCTGATCATCCGAAATCATCGCGTGCTGCAGCGCTACCGCTATGTGGCGATGTTCACCGGAATCGTGCTCCTCCTCCTGCCCATGCTTCCCGTGATCGGGCAGACCGTGAATGGTGCGCGCCTCTGGATCAGCATCGGCAGCTTCAACTTTCAGCCCGGCGAGCTCGCGAAGATCGCGCTGGCGATCTTTTTCGCCGGGTACCTGGTCACCGCTCGGGACAGCCTGTCGCTCATGGGGAGGAAGATTCTCGGGATGCGGTTCCCGCGCGCCAGGGATCTCGGCCCCATCCTGATCATCTGGGTGGCGGCGATGGCCGTCCTCATCTTCCAGCGCGACCTCGGAACCGCCCTCCTCTACTTCGGCCTCTTCCTCGTGATGATCTACGTCGCAACGGGCAAGGCGAGCTGGGTCATCCTCGGCCTCATCCTCTTCGTCGGCGGCGCGCTCGTCGCCAGCCGGGTGCTCGGCTACGTCGGCAGCCGCTTCAACTCCTGGCTCGACGCCTTCAGCCCTGCGGTCTATGACAAGCAGGGCGGCAGCTATCAGCTCGTACAGGGGATCTTCGGCCTGGCCCACGGCGGACTCATCGGCACCGGTTGGGGCCAGGGTCGGCCCGGCATCACGCCGCTCGCCGAGAGCGACTTCATCATTTCGAGCCTCGGTGAGGAACTCGGCCTGGCCGGGCTGTTCGCGATCCTGGCCCTCTACCTGCTCTTCGTCTCCCGCGGGTTCCGGATCGCCTTCGCCGGCCAGGACGACTTCGGTCGCCTTCTGGGCGTCGGGCTCTCATTCGTCATCGCGCTACAGGTCTTCATCGTGCTCGGCGGGGTGACCCGCGTCATCCCGCTCACCGGCCTCACGACGCCTTTCCTGGCCGCGGGTGGATCCTCCCTCGTCGCCAACTGGATCATCGCCGCACTGCTGCTGCGTCTCTCCGACTCCGTACGCAACCAGCCCCGATTGGTGGTGGAGTGATGAATAAGGAACTCAAGCGGGTGAGCATCGCCGTGCTCCTCATGTTCGTGGCCCTCTTCACCTCGAGCACGGTCATCACCGTGTTCCAGGTCGACAATCTGAACGCCGACGGGCGCAATGTGCGCACGCTCTACGACAGCTATTCCGCAGAGCGCGGCCCGATCCTGGTGAACGGGCAGGCCATCGCCGAGTCGACGGCGGTCAACGACCCGTACAAGTTCCAGCGTGTCTACAGCAATCCCCAGCTCTATTCCGCGGTCACCGGATACTTCACCCTCAACCAGGGGACGACGGGTGTCGAGGGCTCACTCAACAACTACCTCAGCGGTACGGCCAACGACCAGTTCCTCACCAAGATCAACTCGATCCTCACCGGGCAGAGCCCCAAGGGTGCCTCGGTGTCGCTCACGATCAACCCGAAGGTCCAACAGGCCGCCTTCGACGCGCTGGGGGGCAACACGGGAGCCGTCGTGGCGATCAACCCGAAGACCGGCGCCATTCTCGCCATGGTCTCGAAGGCCGCCTACGACCCCAACACCCTCGCTTCGCACAACACGACGGACGTGATCGCCACCTATAAGAAGCTGCTAGCCGACCCGACGCGGCCGCTGCTCAACCGCGCGATCGGAGGCGACCTCTACCACCCGGGTTCCGTGTTCAAGCTGGTCGTCGCATCCGCCGCCATCGACAGCGGCAGGTACACGGCCGACAGCCAGTTCCCCAACCCCCCGACCTACCAGCTCCCGCTCAGCAACACCGTCATCACCAATGCCGAGGGCGGTACCTGCGGCGGTACTCCCACGGTGACCATCGCCACGGCCCTCCGGCTCAGCTGCAACATCCCCTTCGCCCAGCTCGGCGCAGCCCTCGGTGCGGACACGATCTCCAAGTATGCAAAGGCCTACGGGTACGGCGCGTCCTTCTCCGTGCCGATGTCGGTCACCCCGAGCAGCTATCCGATCAACACGGATGTCGCGAAGCTCATGCTCTCCTCGTTCGGCCAGGATGAAGACCGAGTCACCCCC
>JAODMW010000184.1 GCA_025464815.1 Microbacteriaceae bacterium
AGGCCGACAGCGGTGATCGCGCAGAGCGACCTGCTGGCCGTCGGCGTTCTCCGTGCGGCAGAAGAGCTGGGCTTACGAGTGCCGGAAGACCTGAGCATTGTGGGTTTCGACGGCATACGGCTCGACGGAATCGCTCCGCATGACCTCACGACGATGGTGCAGCCTGCGGTCGACAAGGGTCGCGCCGCGGGCCGGGCGGTCATCGCGATGCTGAACGGCGGGTCTCCGGAACCCGTGGCCTTCACGAGCACTTTCCACCAGGGAAACACCGTCGGCCCGCCTCGGCGAGCCTAACATTTTTCTAATTCACAAATTTGTGAATTAGGCGTAGCGTCTGCTGCATGACTGAACTCATCGAGGCCAGCGGCCTCGTGAAAACATTCGGACGTGTGCGGGCCCTCGACGGCCTCGACCTCTCGGTTGCTTCCGGGGAGGTGCATGGCTTTCTCGGTCCCAACGGCGCCGGCAAGTCGACGACGATCCGCGTGCTGCTCGGGTTGATCCGCGCGAGCGGCGGCAGCGTTTCCGTGCTGGGGCTCGACCCGTGGGGGGATGCGGTTCAAGCACATCGCGACATCGCCTACGTGCCCGGCGATGTCAATCTCTGGCCGAGCCTCACCGGCGGCGAAGCGATCGACCTCCTCACCTCCCTGCGCGGGGGAGCCGCTGCGGGGCTTCGCGCGGATCTCATCGAGGAATTCGAGTTCGACCCGCGCAAGAAGGCACGCAGCTACTCGAAGGGCAACCGGCAGAAGGTGGCGCTCATCGCGGCGTTTGCGCGACCGGCATCCCTCTACATCCTCGATGAACCGACGAGCGGTCTCGACCCGGTGATGGAGGCGGTGTTCCGCAGGCAGATCACTCGCGTGAAGAAGGACGGCGCGACGGTGCTGCTCTCGAGCCACATCCTCAGCGAGGTGGAGGAACTGTGTGATCGTGTCACCATCATCCGCTCGGGAAAGACCGTCGAAACCGGTACGCTCTCCGAGCTCAGGCATCTCACCCGCACGAGTTTCGCCGTTGTGACAGGGGCGGATGCCGCGACCATCGGATCGCTGCCGGGCGTGCACGACGTGCACACTCAGGCCGACAAGCTCGTCTTCGACGTCGACACCGACTCTCTGCAGCCGGTGCTCGCCGCGCTCGCGAGTTCGGGCGTGCAGGGCCTCACGGTCGCGCCGCCCTCGCTCGAAGACCTGTTCCTGCGACACTATGGCGCCGACCTCTCCCGGCTCGAGTTCGAGAAGGAGCCTGCCTGATGTTCCGCCTGTTCCGCGCACAGCTGCGGCGCGACCGATGGCAGCTGCTCTATTGGATCCTCGGGAACGGGCTCTTCGCGGCAGCGAGTGCTTCCGCCCTCGCGCAGGAGTTCGGCAACCTTGCGGAACGCACGGCAATCCTGAAGCTCGCCTCCGGCAACCGGGCCCTCCTTGCGATCCGCGGGATTCCGGATGGCGCGACCGAAGGTGCGACCGTCTACTTCGAGATCTTCACCTACCTCGCCCTGGTCGCCGCGCTCATGAGCACCTTCATGACGGTGCGACACAGCCGCGGCGACGAGGAGGCGGGTCGCGCGGAACTGATCGGGTCTACGCCGATTGCCCGGTCATCCGCCCTCGCCGCCACGCTGCTTCTCGGCATTCTCGCGAATGTCGCGATGGTGATCGTCGTGACGGCCGGCTTCGCGGCGGTGGGCCTTCCCTTCGGGGGTGCGGCGTTCGCCGGTCTCGCAACCGGAGCGGCCGGTCTGGCCTTCTGCGGTGTGGCGGCGCTCGCGGCCCAGCTCGCGCGCACCTCCCGCGCCGCCAACACCATCGCCGGCGGGCTCGTCGGCGTTGCGTTCCTCCTGCGAGCCGTCGGTGATGCGCTCGGCACGGCATCCGCGGACGGGCTCCACGTCACCAGCACCTGGCCGTCCTGGCTCTCGCCGATCGGGTGGGGCCAGCAGGTACGGGCCTGGGGTGCCGACGAATCGCTCCTGCCGCTGCTGCTCAGCGTCACGCTCGCTGTCCTCGCCGGTGCTGTGGCGGTGGTGCTCGTGCGCCGCCGCGACCTCGGATCCGGGCTCGTCGGCGAACGTGCGGGTCGTGCAACCGCAAGCCGCACACTGCGAGGCTCCTTCGGGCTCGCCTGGCGCCTGCAGCGCGCCGGCGTGATCGGCTGGGCGGTCGGAGGCGTGCTGCTCGGACTCTTCGCCGGTGGACTCGCCGATCCAGCGATCGCGGCCGTCAAAGACAATGGCGACCTCGCTGCCGCGGTGCAGGGGCTCGTTGGTGGGGGCACTGCCGGACTCTTCGATACGTTCGTCGCCGCGATCATGGCCTTCCTCGGCATCCTCGCGGCGGGGGCGGCCATCCAGGCCGTGCTCCGCGGACGGTCGGAGGAGGTGGATGGGCATTCCGAGCTGCTTCTGTCCGGGGCGGTCAGCAAGGCGCGTGCGCTCCTCGACTCGATACTCGTGGCACTGCTGTCGATCGTCGCTGTGCTGCTCGCCGGGGGTCTCGCCGCAGGGCTGACCTTCATCGCGGTTGGACACCCCGATCGTTTCGGAAGCTCGCTTGCGGCGGCCTTCGTGCAGCTACCCGCGGCGCTCGTCTTCGTCGCCGCATCGGCGCTCGTCTTCGCCCTCCTTCCTCGGCTCACGGTTGGCCTCGGATGGGGCATGCTCACCGTCGGCTTCGTGCTCGGCCAGTTCGGCGGGCTGCTCAAGCTCCCCGATTGGCTGCGCGATGTGAGTCCATTCACACACACCCCGGTCGTTCCTGGTGATCGCGTCGACTGGACGCCGCTGCTCGTCATGGCGGCCATCTCGATCGCGGTCGCTGCGGTGAGCATCCCGCTGGCGCGCAGGAGAGACTTGGTGTCATGAATCGTTCGGCAGAGGTGGGCGAATTCGCGGAACAGATGGCTGCGACGCTGGCCTCTGCCGGATTTCCGCGGATGGCCGCGCGCGTCATGATGGCCCTCATGGTCACGGAGTCCGGGCGCCTCACCGCGGAAGAGCTGATGGAGCGGCTCGGGGTGAGCGCGGCCGCTGTCTCGGGGGCGGTGCGGTTTCTGCAGAGTCTCGCCATCATCCGTCGCCTGACGATTCCCGGTACCAGGCGCCACCAGTACGAGTTGCCGGATCACCCCTGGTACGACGCGGCGAACTCGCAAGGGCCGCTCTACACGCAGCTCATCGGGCTCTCGGAGAAAGGTCTCACGGCCATGCCCGAGGGGTCGAACGTCGCGCGCCGCACGTCTGAGATGGTCGACTATTTCCGCTTTCTCCGCGAGCGGATGCCGCAACTGGGTGAAGAGTGGAGAGCATCGCGGGAGAAGCGCCAGAGCACAGCGAGTACGGCTTAGGCTTGAGCCCATGAGTGCCGAAGAGCCCCTTGAATCCGGAATCGTCAGAGACGAACTCGACCCGGGGATCCGGCCACAGGACGACCTCTACCGTCACGTCAACGGCAAGTGGATCGATCGCACCGAGATCCCCGCCGACAAGGCCCGCTACGGTTCCTTCTACGTTCTCGCGGAGGAGGCGGAGAAGGCGGTTCGCGACATCATCACCGAGGCCCAGTCCGCCGATCCGGGCACGGAGGAGCGCAAGTTCGGCGATCTCTACGCCAGCTACATGAACGAGGAGCGTGTCAACGAACTCGGCGCCGAGCCGCTCGAGCCCGCGCTCGCCGAGGTGGACGCGATCAGTGACATCCCCTCCTTCCTCGAAACCCTCGGGCGCCTCGAGCGCCAGGGTGTGAGTGGCTTCTTCCAGCTCTACATCGACAACGACCCCGGCAACCCCGAGCGCTACATCGCCCTCTTCGAGCAGGGCGGACTCGGCCTCCCCGACGAGAGCTACTACCGCGAAGAGAAATTCGCCGACATCCGTACGGCCTACGTCGCCTATCTCGAGAAGATGTTCGGCCTCGCCGGGCTGACGGATGCTGCCGCCAGCGCCAAACGCGTCGCCGAACTCGAGACCACCATCGCGGCGTCGCACTGGGACAACGTCGAGTCGCGGGACAGCGAGAAGACCTACAATCTCACGACCTGGCATGCGCTCGTCATCGCCGCTTCCGATACAACGGACGGGCCGGATCTCAATCGCTGGCTCGACTCGCTCGACGCGCCGGACGGCGTGTTCGACGAGCTCGTGCTGCGGCAGCCCTCCTTCCTCGACGGGGTCGCGGCGGCATTGAATGCGGGCAATCTCGAGAAGTGGACGGACTGGCTGCGCTGGCAGGTCATCCGTTCGTCAGCCGCCTACCTGTCCGATGACTTCGTGGAGGCCAATTTCGATTTCTACGGCCGCACGCTCACCGGTACGCCCGAGTTGCGCGCCCGCTGGAAGCGCGGCGTCTCCCTTGTCGAGGGCGCGATGGGTGAGGCCGTCGGGCGTATCTACGTCGCACGTCACTTTCCGGACGCCGCGAAAACCGCCATGGATGTGCTCGTCGCGAACCTCGTGGAGGCATACCGCCAGAGCATCACCGGTCTCACCTGGATGACGGATGCCACGCGCCGACGCGCCCTCGAGAAGCTCGACAAGTTCACGCCCAAGATCGGTTACCCGGTGAAGTGGCGGGACTACTCCACCCTGTCGATCGGTGCCGGCGATCTGATCGGCAACGTACGCGCGACGAGCGAGTTCGAGTTCCAGCGAGAGCTCGGCAAGATCGGCAAGCCGCTGGACCGCGACGAGTGGTTCATGACGCCGCAGACGATCAACGCGTACTACAACCCGGGCTTCAACGAGATCGTGTTCCCCGCAGCCATCCTGCAGTTCCCCTTCTTCGATGAGAAACGGGATGCCGCGGCGAACTACGGTGCGATCGGTGCCGTCATCGGGCACGAGATCGGCCACGGCTTCGATGACCAGGGCTCGAAATACGATGGCGACGGACGGCTCACCGACTGGTGGACCGCCGAGGATCGTGCCGCCTTCGAGAAGCTGACCGGTTCGCTCATCGAGCAGTACAACGCCCTCGCTCCGCTGCAGGTTCCAGACCACCACGTCAACGGTGCGCTCACCATCGGCGAGAACATCGGCGACCTCGGCGGACTCTCGATCGCCTGGAAGGCGTACCTCATCTCGCTCGATGGCCAGCAGCCACCCGTGATCGACGGCTTCACGGGCGCCGAGCGGTTCTTCCTGTCCTGGGCCCAGGCCTGGCAGCTCAAGGCCCGTGATGAGGAGGTCATCCGCCTCATCTCGATCGACCCGCATTCGCCCAACGAGTTCCGCTGCAACCAGATTGTTCGTAACATCGACGGTTTCTATGAGACCTTTG
>JAODMW010000231.1 GCA_025464815.1 Microbacteriaceae bacterium
CCGTCGGCGAGAACGAAGACGACGGTCTTGCCCTCGGCACTCTGCGCACGATTCGCGTGGACGAGTTCGACCGGCATGCTGATTCCGCGCTCGGTGACGACGCGCTGGCTCGCCACCGTGATGACACGGCCGGCCACCGTCGCTTCTGCGCCGCGACCGGCGAGCGATTGGAACTTGCTCGCCTTCGGCACCTTCACGCCCGCGGCATGGTCCACGATCGCCCTGGCGATCGGATGCTCAGACCTGGCCTCCACGGACGCCGCGAGTCCCAGCAGCTCGTCGACGGTCCCGCCCTCCGTGGGAACAACCCCGACGACGCCCTGACGCCCCTCGGTGAGCGTTCCAGTCTTGTCGAAGAGCACGACATCGATGCGGCGCGCATCCTCGAGGGCGAGCTTGTTCTTGACGAGGATTCCCGCGCGGGCACCCTTCGTGGTCGCGATGAGCGAGACGAGCGGAATCGCGAGTCCGAGCGCGTGCGGGCAGGCGATCACGAGCACGCTCACGACTCGTTCGAGCACGAAACCCGGGTCGTCCGGCTTCAGGAGAAACCAGACCACCAGCGTGATCACGGCCGCGCCGACCGCGACATAGAAGAGCAGTGCCGCGGCGCGGTCGGCGAGCACCTGCGCGCCGGACTTGCTGGCCTGCGCGTCGGCGACGAGTTTCATGATGCCGGCGATGGCCGTGTCGCCGCCGATCTTCGTCACCCGCACGGTGAGCGCGCCCGCGCCGTTGATACTGCCGGCGATGACCTGCGCACCGATCCCCTTGCCGACGGGTCGCGACTCCCCCGTGAGCAGTGACTCGTTCACTTCGGATTCGCCGTCGGTGATCTCGCCGTCGGCCGGAATCGCCGCACCCGGGCGCACGAGCACGAGATCTCCGACGGAGAGGTCGGAGACGGGGACGGTCATCGTGTGGTCGCCGTGCAGGATGTCCGCCTCATCCGGAAGCAGCTTGGCCAGTTCGCCGAGCGCGTTCTGCGCACCCATGACCGCGGACATCTCGATCCAGTGACCGAGCAGCATGATCGTGATGAGCGTGGAGAGCTCCCACCAGAAATCCATGCCCTGGAGGCCCAGGGTGACGGCGGTGCTGTAGCCGAGGGCGACGACGATCGCGAGGGAGATCAGCGTCATCATGCCGGGCTGGCGGGACCGCAGTTCTGTCACCCCGCCCCGGATGAAGACGAGCCCGCCGTAGAGGAAGAGCACGACGCCGAAGACCGCCGGAATGTATTGGCTGCCCGGGAAGCGAGGACCGTCGAGGCCGAGGATGTCCTGCAGTCCGGTCGAGAAGACGAGGGTCGGGATGGTGAGCACCAGGCTCAGCCAGAATTTGCGCCTGAAGACGGCCGGGTCGTGGCCCTCGTGATCGCCGTGCCCGTGCGCCTCGTGACCGTCGTGGTCATGCGCCGAGTGGTCGTGCTCGGGATGCTCGTGCATCGTGTGCTGCTCGGTCATCACTTTCCTCCGCGGTTGTTGGTGAGTTCGAATACGTTGAGCAGTTCTGCGACGGCGAGGTCTTTCTGCTCGCCTCCGGCCTCGAACATGTCGGTCACGTGGGTGCGCAGGTGGTTCTCGACGAGCAGTTTGTTGAGGCTGCCGAGCGACTTCTGGATCGCGAGCGACTGCGTGATGATGTCCATGCAGTAGTCCTCGTTGTCGATCATTTTCTGCAGGCCGCGCATTTGGCCCTCGAGGATGCGACTGCGGTGCAGCGCGCGTTTCTTCAGGTTCTCGATCATGCGGCCACCATACCCCCTAGGGGTATCAAACGCCAGCCCGATGCCGCGTCCCCCGGAGTAAACTCGCCCCATGCGAGTAACAAAGCAAGAACACGCCTGCCTCATCATCGAAGACTCCGGCAAGACCCTCGTGGTCGATCCGGGATCGTTCACCACCGCTCTCATCGGGCTCAACAACGTCGTCGCGATCGTCATCACCCACGAGCATGCCGACCACTGGACGGACGACCAGCTGAACCGCATCCTGGAGCGCAATCCGGATGCCCGCATCTTCGCACCGGCCGGTGTCGCGGCCGCTGCTCCCGCCTTCGACATCACGGTGGTGAACGGCGGCGACAGGGTGGAGGTCGAGCCCTTCAGCCTGCGTTTCTTCGGTGAGAAGCACGCGGTCATCCACAGTTCGTTGCCCATCGTCGACAACGTCGGCGTGCTCATCAACGACACGCTCTACTACCCCGGCGACTCCTTCACCGTGCCTGAGGGTGTGGAGGTCGACACCCTGGCCGTGCCGGTGGGCGCGCCGTGGCTCAAGATCGGCGAAGTCATCGACTACGTGCTCGAAGTCAAGCCGCGTCGCAGTTTCGCGACCCACGAGATGGTGCTCTCCGTGGCCGGCAAGGCGATGGGCAATGCGCGCATCCAGTGGGCGACCGAGCAGAATGGCGGCGAGTTCCTCCCCCTCGAGCCTGGCGATGCGATCGACCTCTGATCGCCGCCGCCCGGCGACCTAGGAGAGCACGTCCTTCGTGCTGAATCGACCGTAGGCCAGCGCGCCGAAGAGCACGATGTAGGCGGCTTGCAGCACGGAGTTGCTGCCGAAGGAGTCCCACGAGATCGGTTGTCGCAGCAGGTCGCCGACGCCGAGCCAGTAATGCGTGAAGAGCCATGGATGTAACCAGTCCAGCTGCGGAATCGAGTCGAGCACCTGGGATACGACGGAGAGCACGATGGTCGCGGCCATCGCCCCGACGGGCACGTCGGTCAGGGTCGAGATGAAGAGCCCGATCGCCGACAGGCCGAGCAGCGAGATCGTGACATAGACCGAGACCAGAAGCGATCGGATGAGGGTCTCAGGAACCCCGATGACATCGCCAGACAGCAGCGTGGCCGGGCCCACGGGAAACAGGGCGATTCCGATGAGCGTGCCTGCCACCACGACCGCGAGCGTTGCCGCGAGGCAGAACACCGCAGCGGCCAGGTACTTGACGATGAGCAGCCGAACACGCCCGACCGGAGCTATGAGCAGGTAGCGCAGGGTGCCGGCGCTCGCCTCGCCCGCTATCGAATCGCCCGCGACAACCCCGACGGTGAGCGGCAGGAAGAGCGGGATGGAGATGAGCACGCCGACGACGCCGACGAAGAGCCCGTTCTGGGTGACCTGATCGAGAAAGGCCGGACCACGGCCTCCGTTCGGAGTCGACCTCGTCACCCGCACGGCGATCGCGATGAGGATCGGCACGAGAGCGAGCACGGCGAGCATCGCCCAGGTCCGTCGACGACGGAAGAGCACGGAGATCTCGGACCCGAGCAGCGCCCACCCGACGGACGGACGACCGCGCGAGACACTCGACGCCACCTCGCTCACCGCGTCACTGGACAACGTCGAACCCCTCCCCGGTCAGGGCCACGAAGCGATCCTCGAGGCTCGGTCGCTCGATCGAGAAGCCGCGGACGCGCACGCCCCCACCCACGAGGGCCGCGACGAGTGCGTCGGGTTCTGCCGTCTGGCCGAGAAGGGTCGCCGTGACGAGCGCCGAGCCATCCGCGGCATCCGTCGTTTCCGCCGACAAGCCGAAACTGCCGAGCACGTGGATCGCGAGACCTGCATCCGGGGTGAGCAGCCTCAGTTCCGAGCGCCCGACCCCGCGCAGCTCGTCGAGGGTTCCCTGGGCGACGAGTTCGCCCGCGCTCATGATGGCGGCATGCGTGCAGACCTGCTCGACCTCCGCGAGCAGGTGGCTCGAAACGAAAATCGTCGTGCCCTCCGCCGCGAGCGATCGGATGAGGTTGCGCACCTCGCGGGTGCCCTGCGGGTCGAGCCCGTTGGTCGGCTCGTCGAGTACGAGGAGCTCCCGGGGCGTCAGCAGGGCGTTTGCAATACCGAGGCGCTGTTTCATGCCGAGCGAATAGGCGTGCACCTTCTTGCGTGCCGCGTGCGTGAGACCGACCCGCTCGAGGGCACGCTCCACACGTGCGCGACGGGTCGCTGACGGAGCGAATCGGTCAGCGGTGTCGAGCCGACGCAGGTTGGCGGCCCCGGAGAGGTATGGATAGAAACCCGGTCCTTCTACGAGGGCCCCGACCCGCGGCAGGACGGAGTGCAGTTCACGAGGCATGTCATGGCCGAGCACGCGGATAGTGCCGCTCGTCGGGGCGGCCAGGCCCAGCATCATCCTGATCGTCGTCGTCTTGCCCGATCCGTTGGGGCCGAGGAATCCGAACACCGCGCCGCGTGGCACCGTGACGTCGATGCCGCTCACTGCGGCATGGCTGCCGAATCGCTTGGTCAGGCCGCGCGTTTCGATTGCCGCCGTGGCATCCCCGGTCACTGAGGAGAGCCGGTCACCGGGAGGAGGCGACGGCTTCGAGACGCTCCGGCGAGACCGATCCGGCGAGCACTCGCCCATCGCTCGCGAAGAACACGTTGACGAGGGCGGTGTGGAGCACCCGTCCGCCCGTCACGGAGTTCGTGAGTTCTGAGAACAGCGGAGAACTGGTGAGTGTGGTGATCTCGGTGGATGCCGGCAACACGAGTACCGCGTCCCATCCCGTGCCGACGACCGTGTGTTGCGGCGCCGAGCCGGTCGGCTTCTTCAGGTCGCTCTGGGGCACGGTCTGCTGCTTCACCGTGACACCGGCCGGAGGGGTGAAGTCGAAGAGGTTCGCTGCCGGTGTCTGGAGGCTCAGCGAGGAGAAGGCGAGGCTGAAAGCGGGATCGTGCTGGCCGCGGGCGAAGAGGCCGACGCTCAGGGGAAGGCCGGTTTCGGAGTCGACGGCGATCGACACCGACGAAATGAGGGTGTCGGATGCGCGCGGCGCGAGTATCAGATCGTATGCGGTGCGTCCTGCCACTCGGGTGTCAGCGCCGACCGTCACCTTCGTCGTCGAATCAGCTGCGGCGAGGAACCGCTGCGCCAGCTGTGCGGGCGTCTGCTCAGTGCCCGGTGTCGGCACCGAGCCGTCATGGGTCGACGCCGGCAACGTCGAATGAGTCGCCGTCTTCGCGCTTGAATCGTAGAGCCAGACGTCGCTGCCGTTCTTCACGACGTCACGCTCGGCGAGCTTGTCCATGATCTGGAAACGCGTCCTGGTCGCGCCGTCGACATAGACCCGTGCGGTGTACGACCCGGCCAGCACACTGAGCGCGGATGACGCGGACGAATTCGCCCCGGTCCCGGTCATCGGCAGCGCGGGCAGCCCGAGCTTCGAGGACTGCTCGACCGTGCCCGAGAAGTCTTTGACGGAACTCTGGCCCACCAGCTCGAGCACCTGCTGCGGAGTCTTCGCGGGAAGGTCCACCGCAGCGTTCGCTGCGACAGGGACGGCGATCGCGACGGACGCGATCACGGCGGTAGCCAGCGCGGTCGGCACCCAACGCAAGACGAGACGATTCATGACGACCAACCTCCGGCATCGCGACGACGACCGCAATGGGGCGACGCTACGCCCCAATGCTCACAGTTTGCTGGGCTTTCCGTCGCCGCGGTTTCCGATCCGCCTGGGGTATCGTCGTGCCATGGTCGCAGAGTCCATCGCCGTCGTCTCCGTCGCCGACGCGCCATGGTCGGATGTCCGCACCGTCTTCGGCGAACGTGGCGATCCCGCGCGCTGCTGGTGCCAGTACTTCAAGGTCGGTAACGCCGATTGGAACGAGGGGCCTCCCGACCGGCTGGAGGGTCTGCTGTGTGAGCAGGTGCGCGATCAGTCGATACCACCCGGGGTGATCGCGTACCTCGACGACGAACCGGTCGGCTGGTGCGGAATCGAGCCCCGACCGAGTTATCCGCGCATCCTGCGATCACAGGTGGTCACACGAGGCAGTGAGGAGCGACTCGACGATGAGAGTGTCTGGGCGGTGACCTGCTTCGTTGTACGCATCGGCTATCGGCGCCGCGGCCTGAGCGGGGAACTTCTCCGGGCGGCCATCGAACAGGCTGGTCGCTTCGGGGCACGGGTGATCGAGGGATACCCCGTCGACACCGCCGAGAAGAAGACCAGTGCCGCCACCCTTTATCACGGTGCGCTTTCACTGTTCGAGCGCGCCGGTTTCGAGATCGTCTCACGGCCATCACCCGGAAGGGCAGTGGTCAGGCTGGTCCTTCGCTAGTTAGGACGCCTGTGCGCGGCCACGGGGGTCGGCGAGAAACCGCAGCGTGGCCGCGTCGAGGGCCGCGTGCTCTGCGGCCTCCTCCGGGTAGGCGACATGGCCCGCGGTGAGGGTGAAGAGTTCCCTGCGACCCGGTAGAGCGTCGTACACCGACCACTGCCCCGGCGGCGGGACCGCGGGGTCCCGAAGCGCCGGTGCGACGAGCACCGGCATATCGACAAACTGCGCGCAGTTGGCCGAGTCGTAGTAGGCGAGCACGTCGAGCACCGAGGGATCGGCCAGCCACCTGCGGCGCACCGCCTCGCCGCTGCCCTCACACTCGATCGTGACACGCACCGGATGATTGCCGAAGCTCGGCACGTCCACGACGGCCGAGACGATCCGAGGATCCCAGGCCGTCGCCATGATGCCGATGCCTCCACCGAAGCTGCCGCCGATGAGGTCCGTCCGTGCGGCCGCGCCGGGAACGAGCCCCCGGAGTGCCGTGATCGCGCACCACGTGTCATCCACGCATCCGCCATGGATGTACTCGTCGCGCGATTCGATGCCAACGAGCACGTGCTCGTCGGCCGTGTCCGGGAATCTCGCTGAGCGGCTCAGTTCACCGAGCCCGCGCAGGCAGGGCCAGATCACGGCCGTGCGGGCGAGCGCCGGATGCACCACGTCCGTCTCGGCGGTGCCGCCGTAGCCGCACAGCCGCACGATGCCGCGGTCGACGATCCCATCGGCCGGCAGGGTGATCCATGCTCCCATCGTCACGTCGTCGGTGGAGGTGTATTCGACCCGAAGGCGGCGAATGCCGTCGGGGAGCTCCGTGGTCGAAACGATCCTCGGTCGCGTATCCACACGGGATGCGCGCTCATACCGGCGGATCCAGAAGGGCTCGAGATCGAGGGGTGGTATCGGCAGTGGCGCGAAAGGACGCTGGTTCACCGATCAAGAATAGTCGAGCTGGATACCCCGGCACGGGCCCGATGGCTATGGCGTCGCGCGAGCGAGTTCGGTCAGGATATGCAACGAGTTCGCCGCCATGATGCGGTTCGTCTCCCGGTAGTACGGCAGGGCGATCACGGCCTGCGACAGCGCCCAGCCACGACCACGAGCCCACGTCGCGTCGTCGATGCCGACGGCGTCACGGAAGGTTCCTCTGGAGGACGCGGGAAGGATGCTCCAGGCGGCCATGAGGTCGCATGCCGGGTCGCCGATCCCCGAGGCCGCGAAGTCGAGCACGCCGACGAGTCGACCGTCGGCTACGAGGACATTCCCCGTGAGCAGGTCGCAGTGCACCCAGACAGGCTCGTCCGTCCATGGTTCCGCCCTCAGCGAATCCTCCCACGAGCGCGTCAGGGCGGCGACATCCACGAGGTCCTCGACCTGTCGGAGACAGTCGCGGACGGGTTCGTCGAGCGCCTCAAGCGCTCCTCCCCGGTAGCCCTGTGGGGCCGCGGTCGTGTCTGCCTCCCGCAGCGCCATCATGAACGTCGCGAGGTCACCCGCGAGCAGGTCCGGGTTCTGGAGCTCACCGGGAATCGGCGACTCGCCGGGCAGCCAATCGAGCACCAGCCACGGGCACGGATAGGTGTCGTCGGGTTTCCCGGCGCCCAACACGGCGGGGATGCGAACGGGCAGTTGAGGAGCGAGACGCGGCAGCCAGACGGTCTCGTGCTCTATGCCCGAAGCACCCCATTCGACGAAGGGCAGGCGCACCGTCATGTCGTTGCCGAGTCGGAACATCGCGTTGACCGTTCCCGACGACGTCACGCGCTCGATCGGGAGATCCGACCAGTACGGAAACTGCTGCGAGAGAAGCCGACGGACCTCGGGCGCCTCCAGTGCGATTTCGTCAGGGTGCATCGATCCGACCAAGGCTGCCTCCAGATCGTTGACGTTCAAGATCCTCGCGTACGACTGTACGAGCGTCACCCACCCGCGGTGACAACCTTCAGTGCCGCCAGCGACTGGGTGATGAGCTGTGAAAACTCCCGCGTATTGTCGGCTGCGATCCAGCGCTGGAACGCGATATGAAATACCGAAATGCCCGATTCCGCGGTGAGGCTTGCGGCCGGTTCATCCACCCCGCGGTCTCGCAGCGTCGCGGCGATTGCCGACGACAGGCCCGCGAGCTTGATCAGCTCGCGTTCCTGGAGGCCGGGGTTGGCGTTGATGACGCGTTGGCGTTCCTGTGACCAGCGACGGCGCGGTTCGAACTCGGTTGCGACGGCCTGAAGCGCAGCGGCGACGGCTTCGAGAGGCGCCGCATCATCCGGGGCCTGCGCGATTGTGGACACGAACAGTTCCTGCAGTTCGTCCTGACCGAGGAAGAGTACCTCGCGCTTGTCGGCGAAGTGGCGGAAGAAGGTGCGCTCGGTGAGTCCGGCGCGCTCCGCGATGTCGACGACGGTGGTCTGCTCGAAGCCACGCTCGACGTAGAGCTCCATCGCAGCCAGCTGGAGCCGACCGCGGGCGTCGGGCTGCCATCTACTCATGCCACGATGGTACAGGATGACAGCGACTGACATTAGATGTAACATGATGACAGCAACTGACATCAGTGGGCTTCGGGCACACCGTGCGAAGCAACGGTCAGTCATCTGGAGGGTTTTCTCATGCGTGTTTTCGTCACCGGCGCTTCGGGCTGGGTCGGTTCGGCCGTCACAGCCGAGCTCATCGCCGCGGGTCACCAGGTCGTCGGTCTGGCTCGATCGGACGCCTCGGCCGAAGCCATTGCCGCTGCCGGCGCCGAGGTGCAGCGCGGCGACATCACCGACCTGGACAGCCTGCGGGCGGGCGCCGAGGGTGCGGATGGCATCATCCACACCGCCTTCATCCACGACTTCAACGCGCACGAGGATGCCGCGGCTGTCGACTTCGCGGCCGTCGCGCTCTTCGGTGACATGCTCGAGGGCTCGGACCGTCCACTCGTGATCGCATCGGGAATCCTCGGGGCGGTGTCGGAAGAGACCGACCGACCCGACCCGGCCACCTCACGGTCGCCGCGCGTCCTCACCGAGCAGACCCTGCTCGGTTTCGCGGATCGAGGCATTCGCTCCTCGGCCGTGCGACTCGCACCCACCGTTCACGGCGACGGCGACCACGGGTTCATGGCGACCTTGATCGGTATCGATCGCGAAAAGGGCAGCTCCGGTTACATCGGCGACGGCAGCAACACCTGGCCGGCGGTGCACCGCCTCGATGCGGCACACCTGTTCTGCCTGGCGCTCGAGAAGGCACCCGCGGGCTCGGCACTGCACGCCGTCGACGACGAGGGGGTGCCGCTGCGTGACGTCGCCGAGGTCATCGGTCGCCATCTGGACGTGCCCGTCGTCAGCGTGGCACCGGAGAATGCCGTCGACCACTTCAGTTGGCTCGGTCGCTTCCTCGGGATCGACAGCCATGCATCCAGCGCGATCACGCGCGAACTGCTGGGCTGGGAACCGACGCATCCTGGCCTCATCGAGGACCTCGAGTTGGGACACTACTTTCGGGTGGGATAGCGATCAAATACTCGCTGGCGTCGCCCGCGATGGTACCTGCCGTCGATCCAGGTCACCATATCGAGCAGGAATCGAGAAGCGCGGGTGACAGGGCGTCAACTAGCGTGACCGGCATGACTTCCATCGAATACATCACCCTCGAGGTGGCTGACCCCGCGGCCGCCGAGCATTTCTACACCGCCGCCTTCGGATTGGGCACTCTTGTGCGCGTGCGGGCCTCGGACGCCCCGACGACCGGCTTCCGCGGGTTCACGCTGTCGCTCATCGTGTCGCAGCCATCCACCGTCAGCGCCCTGATCGACTCCGCCGTCGAGGCTGGCGCCACGGCGTTGAAGCCAGTCGAAAAGTCACTGTGGGGCTACGGCGGAGTTGTACAAGCCCCGGACGGGGCGATCTGGAAGGTCGCGACTTCGGCGAAGAAGGACAAAGGTCCGGCCACCCGGCAGATCGACCAGATCGTGCTCCTGCTCGGGGCCGAGGACGTGGCCGCGAGCAAGAAGTTCTACGTCGACCGTGGCCTCACCGTAGGAAAGAGCTTTGGCAGCTACGTCGAGTTCGCCACTCCGTCGAGTCCCGTCAAGCTGGGGCTCTACAAGCGCCGCGCCCTCGCCAAGGATGCCGGCGTCTCCCCCGACGGCAGCGGATCGCACCGGATCGTCATTGGCAGCGATGCCGGGCCGTTCACCGATCCGGACGGGTTCGAGTGGGAGGCCGCATCGGTGTGAGCGATCCGGTTGCGACCATCAGCGATCCGCCAGCGCGGAGCCACCCTCCAGCGGTCCCGCATCGACGAACGTGCGCGCGCGCGCCGCGCCGCTCACATCCTCGAACCACAGCGCGAGCCGACGGTGCCGGGAGGACGCGGATGGCGGCACCGCGATCGTCGTCGCGGCGCTCACGACGAACGGCTGCACGCTCAGCTGGGCCGACGCGGCGTCGGGATCGGTGACGAAACCGACGGCCTGGCCCGCGAGAATCCATTTGGCGAGCACGCGCCCGGTGAGCACGTCGCGACCGTGGTACGACAGGCGCACCCCGAGTTCGATTGTTGAGACGGGGATTTCGATGTCTGTTCCCGCCTGCCTCGGCACGAGGTCGACGATGATGACCGTCTCCGCGTTGTGGTCGGCGGGGTTCATACCGCCGAGATCCTTCCTGCGTCGCTCGGCAGTGAAGAGCCCGGCAGACTCGTGCTCGACGTCTATCAGCTCGGTATAGACGTAACCCGCGAAGCGGTCGTGTCGACGCAGCTCCTGAGTCTGCCATCGCGCGTGCCAGGCCCGCTCGATACTTGTGAAGCCGCCGCCGTATTCACTATTGATGAGCGGGATGCCTCGCCTCGGCACGTCGAAGCTGCCATAGATGCTCTTGTCGACGAAGAAACCCGGGCCGAGCGGAACCGGGAAACTCTCCCGCTCACCCGTCGCGATCTCGGCGACGTTCTTCGCCCACGAAGCCGGATGTTCGTCGTAGTAGTGCCAATCGACCAGATCGGTCTTCACGTGCGCCCATCCCGAATTCTCGACGATGGGACGCGACGAATCCAGACGCAAAAGCCGGTCGTACGCGCTCACGGCCGCCGCGGCACGCGCGGGATCACCCGGAATATCCCAGTCGAGACCCCACTCTTCGTTGTAGAGGCCCCAGATGATGATCGACGGATGATTGCCGTCGCGAATGACCATATCGTCGATCTGCGCCTCGAAATTGGCGGCCCCTTCAGGGCTGAACCGGCTGGTGCTCGCCGGCTCGGCCCATACCAGCATGCCCATCCGGTCGGCCCAGTGCAGCCAGCGCGGCTCCTCGAACTTGATGTGCTTGCGAATCAGGTTGAACCCGCTGTCGCGTGCGAGCTGGATATCTGCCACCAGCGCAGCATCGTCAGGCGCGGTGATACCCGTGGTCGGCCAGTAGCCCTGGTCAAGCACACCGCGCATATAGAAACGTTCTCCGTTGAGATAGAACTCCTCACCGCGCGCTTCGAAGTGCCGGAGTCCGCCCGTCACGGTTACTGTGTCCTGTCCGGCGACGTTGACGCCGACGGAGTAGAGATGCGGATCGACGGGCGACCAGAGTCTCGGCTCGGCAATGCGAAGGAAGCCACGCGCGCGGCCGGTCGCGTCGCTGACGAGTTCGAGCCGCTCAAGCGAGTCGTCCAGGACCTGTACGGTGATCTGCGCACCGGCGGGCGCATCCCCGTCTATCCGCACCTCGACATCGAAGCCATCGAGCGTGTCACCATGAAGCGCCACCGAGGCGGCGTAGGTTCGGCCCCGCGCCTCGAGCCAGACGCTTTGCCAGATACCGGAGCTCGGCATGAACGAGACACCGTCATAGTCATCGCGCGGGAACGAGCGCTGCTTGCCGTGCGGAATCGACCGCTTGTCCGCTGGCGCCTCGACATCAACCGTCAGGATGCCGCTCTCCCCCGCCGCGAGCACCGCGGTGATGTCGAATTCGAACGATGAGTAGCCACCCTCGTGGATTCCCACCGGTACGCCGTCGATCGAGACGGTCGCGCGATGATGCACCGCGCCGAAACTGACGACTACGCGCGCGTCATCCCAATCGGCGGGCACCGCAATCTCGCGACGATAGCGCGCGGCCTCGAGCCAGGGGCGGGCGACGCCCGAGGCATCCGTTTCCCACGCGAATGGCACGGTGATGGTCGTTTGCCCATCCTCGGTCTCGAAATCCCATGCGCCGTTGAGTGACAGCCAGCGTTCCGATCGGTCGAGATCGGGCCGGGGGTACTCCGGTTTGGGGTGGGTGGAAGCCATGCGAGCGATGCCTTTCGAATCGGTAATGATGCTCATCCCTTGACACTCCCCGCGAGGATGCCGTTGATGAAGTGTTTCTGGAGAACGATGAAGACGATGAGAAGAGGAAGGAGAGCGATTGAACTCGCGGCAAGGAGCTCGCCGGTCACATGGGCGTAATCGGCGCCTATCTTGTTGCCGCTGATGTTCTGCGCAAGAGTCGAGAGCACGACCTGAAGCGTCTGCATGCGATCGGTCGTCGTGACGACGACAGGCCACACGAAGTCGTTGTAGATGTTCATGACCGTGAGCACCGCAAGCCCCGCGATGCCCGGCCGGATGACCGGTAGCACGACGCGCCAGAAGATCCCGAACTCGCCGCACCCGTCGACCCGGGCCGCGTCAAGTAGCTCGTCGGGTACGGCGGAGATGACCTGGCGCATCCAGAAGATCGCGAAGGCGTCCACCGATCCCGGCAGGATGAGGGCCTGGTAGGTGTTGATCCACCCGAGCTCCTTCATCTCCAGCAGCATCGGGATGATCAGCACGATGATCGGCAGCATGAGCGTGACGAGGACCGTTCCGAACAGGAGGTTCTTGAACCGAAAGTCGTACTTCGCGAATGCATACCCCGCGAGCGGAGCGAAGAAAAGAGTGATCGCGCCCTTGAAGACGAGCACAACGGTCGTGTTCAAGAACCCGGAGGCGATGGGCACGTCGGTGAACATCTGTCGATAGTTCTCGAAGTTGAACGTCGCCGGGTTGAACCCGAGCGGGTCGGCGATGATGTCGTTCGCGGGCTTGAACGCCGAGACGATCGTCCAGACTACGGGCACGAGGAACGCCAGTGTCAACAGCGTGAGGAACACGTGCGATGTGATCGAAGGCCGACTGCGGCGGACACGCGAGCGGACGCCGGGCGGAGGTGAAATTACAGCGGTCATCAGTCTCGCGCCCTCAATAGTCGAACGAAGAACAGGGATAGCGCCATCACGACAATGACGAGAAGGAAGGAGTTAGCGGCGCCGGTTCCGAGGTCGGCGACGGTGATGTGGTTATAGAGATACAGGCCCGCCGTCGTCGTCGACCCATAGGGACCTCCCTTGGTCACAACGTAGGGCTCAGCGAACATCTGGAACACCGCAAGCGTCTGCAGCACGACGAGAAACATGATGGTGCGACGCATGAGAGGCACCGTGATGCTCCAGAGCTGGCGGATGCGCGTGGCGCCGTCCATGCTCGCGGCCTCGTACAGCGTGGTGTCGATCGACTGCAGTCCCGACAGAAGGATGATGACGGCGAACCCTGTCGTCTTCCAAAGGAACAGCAGGGCGAGGGTCGGCTTCGACCAGGTCGTCGTGGTCAGCCACCCGATATCGGGCAGACCAAGGAGGTTGAGAAGGCTGTTGACCGCACCGTAGTTCTGGTCGAACACGACGATCCAGATCTGTGCGATCGCGACGAGCGGAGTGACGAACGGGACGATGAACGTCGTTCGGTAGAAGCCGCGAGCCTTGAGTTTGGCGTTGTTGAGGACGACTGCGGCGACGAGCCCGACGATGACCTGCGTGGGAACGATGAGCAGCCACAACACCCCGGATGTTGCGAGCGACGCCCAGAAGTCGGGGTTCGACAGCAGATAGGTGTAGTTGTCCCACCCGATCCACCGCGCCGCGCCCTCGCCATGCCAATTGGTGAAGCTCAGCCGGAACGTGAAGATCAGGGGGTAGATCGTGAAGGCGGCGAACATCGCGATGAACGGCAGGATGAACAGATAGGGCGCCGACCTGCGTCGCAGCAGGGACCCTCGGGGTCCCCGCTGCGACGCTCGCGGAGCCGTCGGCGACACCGTAGTGGCGGTCGTGACGGTCATCATGATTCGGCTGCTTTCGATCGTGATGGTGTTAGCCCGGATTACTGGCGGTCGATGAGGTTGGTCTGGATCTCCTGGCTTGACTGCTGGATTACCTGGTCGGGCGTCATGGTGCCATCGAGCATCTTCTCGATGTTGCTACCGAGATAGGTGACCGCGCTCGCCCACCATTTAGGAGTGGGAGTTCCGGCCGGAATCTGGTTGCCAGCGGTGATCGCGGTCGTCCAGAGGTCCTGCCCGCCCAGCGCGTCCACCGTCCCGAAGAGGGGCTTTTTCGCATCGGCAGCGGGCTCGTAGCTCGGGATCGAGGTGTTGAGGCCCTTCGGGTAGACCGAGTTCGGTCCGTACACGGCGGTGTAGCCGTTCTTGTCGTACATCAGGAACTTGTAGAACAGCCAGGCGAGGCCTGGGTTCTTTGCGTCCTTCGGGATGACGAACGACGAACCGCCCATGGCTCCAGACTGCGCTCCCCCGGCCGTCCATGTCGGCAGCGGCATCGCACGCCAATCACCGGTCGTCTTCTTGAGCAGCTGCTGCGGCGCAAAGTCCCACCAGATTGCCCACGGCACGAAGACCTGTTTGCCACTGTCGAGTGTGTTGATGTCGGTCGGGCCCAGGTAGTCGGCGCGCGTGCCGAGATTCTCCTTCTGAACTGTGTTGAGCCACGTCAGGATCTGCTTGTACGCGGGAGAGTCGAGGCGAAGCTTGCCCGAGGCATCCGCCATACTCGTTCCCTGCTGGCTTGCGAACATCTCAAGCCAGAGCTGCGCGAGGAAGGGGACGTTCTCGAGGTGAATCGGGCCAGAGGACGGGTCTGCCGCCTTGACCTTCCGTGCGGCGGCCAGAAGGTCGTCGTACGTCTTGATCGTGGTGGGGTCGATGCCATCCTTCTTCAGAACGGTGTTGTTGTAAAAGAGCAAGCCCGGGTCGAGATCGAACGGCACTCCATAGATGCCGCCCTTGATCGTGTTGACGCCGACTTTCTGCTTTGCGACCTTGCCGAGGTACGGCTTGAGGACGCTCGAGAGATTCCAGAGGCTCTGCGAATAGCCGGCAACGAGCGAGTCGTCGAGGAACACGCCATCCGGAACATCCGTACCGGTGGTCAGCGTGTTCTGAAGCTTTGCGTCGATATCGATAGCCTGATGATCGACCTTGATGTTCGGGTACTTCTCGTTGAACTTTTTGATCGTCGCGTCGAAGACGTTGAAGAGGTCGCCCGAGCGGTCCCAGATCGTGATCGTTCCCTTCGGCGATGCCGCGGTCGGCGCCTGAAGCAGGTTCTTGTTCACGGGCGCTGATGAGTCGGAGGCGATCTGTGGGCCGCATCCGGTGAGCACGATCGCGACAGCGACCGCCGTCGTGAATGCCGCGAATGCGGCGAGCCGGCGGCGAGTCGAACGGACGACGCTGTGCCGCGTGTTCGGGTCGCCCGTGTGGGCGTGTGTGCTTTCCATGAACACTCCTTTGTGGTCGGTGCAATTCGGTCGGGGATAACCGATTGGGGGTACCGCCGCATGGTTGCTTGCGAGCGACGCTACCGTGTTTGCCATCGTGTGCAAAAGATTAGCGCTTATTTGCGTACGTTGCAAACGATATGCTGTTGCAAAGATTTCGTCGGTTCAGGAGGTCAGGGTGCCCGCAACCCTTAAGGACGTTGCCGACCGCGCCAACGTCTCGATTCGCACCGTCTCGAACGTGGTCAGCGGATACGCACACGTGAGCGAAAAAATGCGTCGCCGGGTGAAGCAGGCCGTGGACGAACTCGACTACCGACCCAACCTCCTCGCGCGCACGCTGCGCACCGGGCGAACCGGCGTGCTCGCGCTCGTGGTTCCCGAAATCGACGTCCCCTACTTCAGCGAGCTCGCCCGCGACGTCATCAACGCCGCCGCCGAACTCGGCTACCGGGTCATGATCGACCAGACCGGCCACGACCACGCCCGCGAACGCGAACTCCTGACCGGCGGCGACCGCACCATGCTGTTCGACGGCATCCTGTTCAGTCCGCTCGTCACAAGAGCCGAGCTGCTCGAAATGGCCCCCCACTCGACCATTCCTCTCGTGCTGCTCGGCGAACACGAATTCGATGGGCGCTACGACCACGTCGCAATCGATAACCTCCGCGCCGCGCAGGATGCAACGCAGCACCTCATCGATATCGGACGCACACGCATCGCCGCCATCGGCGAGCAGCCATTCGAGAGTTACGAGACGCCGCATCTGCGTACAGAGGGGTATCTGGCGGCTTTAAATGCGGCAGGCATTGGCACCGACCCGACAATGATGAAGCCGGCGACCCACTACAGCCGCGCGGACGGCTACCAGGCCGCCACCGAACTGCTCGCGCTGCCCGACCGGCCGGACGCCATCTTCTGCTACTCCGACCTTCTTGCGATGGGTGCGCTCAGGGCCATCTTCGACGCTGGGCTGTCCGTGCCCGAAGACGTCGCCATCATCGGCATTGACGATATCGATGAAGGCAAATTCTCGAGGCCCACCCTCTCCACCGTGTCGCTCGACACCCCCTTCATCGCCCAGCAGGCGGTGGCGCGCATCGTCGCACGGATCGACGACCCCGAGGTCGCAGTCGAAGAGGTCGTCGCCCCGCACGCACTCATCGTGCGGGAGAGCACGGGCAGTTCAGCGCACTCCGCGTGAGTGAAAAGTGGACGAACCCGGAGGCGGTGACGACCTGCGCGATGTCCCGATGAGCTCCACGCTCGCCGGGCAGATGCGAGCTGCCTTCCCCTCGCTATCCGGGTAGCGAGAGGGAACTGGTTACTCGGTAGTGCCGTCCTTATGGTGGAAAGGTGAGTGAAAGCAATCACCTGGGCGAGTATCTGCGGGCGCGACGCGAGGCGCTACATCCCGACGACGTTGGTCTGCCCTCGACGACGCGTCGACGCGTCCCCGGGCTGCGCCGTGAGGAAGCCGCGATGCTCGCAGGAATCAGCACCGAGTACTACCTCCGGCTCGAGCGAGGTCGTGACACACGCCCTTCGGAGCAGGTCGTCGATGCGCTCGCTGGGGCGCTGCAACTCGATGATGAGTCCCGCCGGTACCTTCACGCGCTCGCCCACCCAGCGGACAATCGGCGCCGACCTCAGAGAAAGCCCGAGAAAGCGTCGCCCGGTCTTGCTCGACTGATCGACACGTGGGCGACGCCCGCTTATATCCAGGACCGGCTCCACAACATCCTTGCGGCGAACGCGATGGCCACTGCGCTTTCCCCGACATGCGTCCCGGGCAGCAACAGTATGCGTGCGCTGTTCCTGGACGAGGCGATGCGTGAGTTTTACATCGACTGGGAAGCAATCGCGGTCAAAGCGATCGCAGGCCTACGCGCCGGGACTGGGCCCGATATCGACGACTCAGATCTCTCCGCCCTTGTGGGCGACCTGTCCGTGCGCAGCGAAGACTTCCGCAGGCTCTGGGCACGACAAGAGGTACACACCAAAGGCAGCGGAATCGCCCGCCTGCGGCATCCGGAAGTTGGCGAGCTCGAGTTGGGTTTCGAGAAACTCGCCATCCAGGGCACCGACGGGCAGCTCCTCGTGATCTATCACGCAGAACCGGGCTCGATCACTGAGGAGCGGCTCACCCTCCTGGGAACGCTCACGATCCGACCGCTCGACTCGGAGACCGTGTCGACGAGTCATAAGAGCGAATCTTTACGGCAGCGAACCGAATAACCGAGCAGGAATGTTGGCCCTTTCTACCGCCAACCCAAATGAAATGAGGAAATATCATGCGTTACAGGCTTTTGGGCAAGTCCGGCGTGCGGATCTCGGAGGTGGCGCTGGGCACCATGACCTTCGGTGAAGACTGGGGCTGGGGGGCATCCCCCGATGTCAGCGCGAGGATGCTGGACCTGTTCGACGACGCTGGAGGCAACGTCATCGACACCGCCGACGTCTACACGAACGGGTCGTCGGAAACCATTCTCGGCGAGCTGCTCAAAGGGCGTCGTGACCGGTTCGTGCTCGCCACCAAGTTCACCAACCAGACCGACCCGCGTGATCCGAACAGTGCCGGCAACCACCGCAAGAAGATCGTCGCCTCGATCGAGGCGAGCCTGCGCCGGCTGCAGACGGACCATATCGACCTGTACTGGGTGCACGCCCGTGACCTCCTCACCGGGGTCGACGAGCTGATGCGTGCCCTGGATGACCAGGTCCGCCTCGGCAAGATTCTCTACCCCGCAGTGTCGGACTGGGCGGCGTGGGAGATCGCGGAAGCCAATACCGCCGCACGGTCGCGTGACTGGTCACCGTTCACCGCGGTCCAACTGCGGTACAACCTGCTCGACCGCTCCCCGGAGCGGGAACTGCTGCCCATGGCCGCTGCGTTTGACCTGCCGACGTTCGCCTGGGGTCCGCTGGCCGAAGGACGACTCACCGGCAAATACCTCGCCGGCCACACCGGCCGGGCGACCGAGGTTGGACGCCCCTACACCGCACTCGGCAGCGACGACATCGTCCGCGAAGTCGTCGCCATCTCCCAAGAACTCGGCTGCTCACCCGCACAGGTGGCCATTTCCTGGGTGCGGCAGCAACCCGGCCCGGTCATCCCGCTGATCGCGGCCCGCACCGAAGAACAGTTCCGCGACAACCTCGCCGCCGTCGACGTGCACCTCAGCCAACAGCACCTGGACCGTCTCGACGCACTCAGCCATCCCACGCTCGGGTTCCCCGCCGATGTGATGCGGGACGCCTCCGTCGTCAGCGGTGTCTACGGCGCCCAACTACCCGACATCGACGACCCCCGCGCGCAGGCCGTCCGTCGCACCACCACTGGCAGCTAGCAGAACAGGTGGGATTCGAACTCTTGAGGTGTGATGTTTCAGGACATCGGTGACAGTTCGGCCTCAGGACATCGGTGACATTCTCGGCTCAACAGTCGGGGTCTAACCAAGCTTCACCCGCGCGATCCGCGCACCACTCCGACAAGAGTCCCGGGCCCTCTCTGCCAGATGGGACGCGCTTCGTCGTCTCAGGCCACACGCAGCTTGGTGGACGCGATGATGATCCCGGCCAACAGAACGATCATGCCGAGCACGGCGACGATGATGCCGATCCAGAGGCCCGTGTAGTCGGCGGTCACAAGCGGGTAGCCGAGGGTCTTGGGGAAGCACAACGGGATCGGATCTGAGCCACAAGACACCAACACCTTCGCGGAGTTAGCTACGAGTGAAGCGTGGTCGGCGAACGCCTTCGCGACTAGACCTCCAATGAGACCTCCGACCGCCACCAGCACGCCGACCACTAGTAGCGGCGCGACGTAGGAGTTCCGACGAGGGACGGCTGCGTCGGGCGTCGTGGTCCGCGCTTCGCCCTGTTGAGCTTCGGTCATGCAAAGAGAGTAAACCCGTCGGCCATCAGGCAGAAAGCCCAAACGCCGGAAGTGTCACCACCAGCGCGTAGGTCACCGATCACATCCGCGTCGAGAGCGACCGCAACGAGGTCAACACAGCCATCCGCGAGCTTCCCGCAACGACGGCGCTTACCGAGGTGCGGCATGCACCGATTAAAACGAAAACTCCCCGCGGCCAGGCAGGGAGTTCAGTTGCCGAAGAATCTCGTACTAGTTCTTTTGACCATGGTTTGAGCAAGCCGACCTTGGCTGGGGTACCTGGACTCGAACCAAGAACAAAAGAATCAGAATCTTCCGTGTTGCCAATTACACCATACCCCACAGCGCCCGACCGAAGCCGAGCCGACTAGTCACTCTAACCTACGCTTCGGGGGTCGAACAAATGGGCGCGGCCTCTCACCGTGCATCCGGTCCCGGGTGGCACAATTCGTGTAGACCCAACGAATCGAGTGCGCCACGCCTTCCATCCTGACTTTCTTCACGAGCTGGCGGCTCGACCCGGTTGCCGCCGTCGCCATCGTCATCGCGGGCATCCTCTACGGGTGCGGAATCGCCATCCTCCACCATCGTGGCGTCACCTGGCCGATCATGAAGACCCTGGGGTTTTTCGTGCTCGGGCTCGGCTCGTTCGCCTTCGTGAGCTTCGGCTTCCTCGGGGTCTACAGCGAGGAATTGCGATGGGCCTTCACGACCCGCATCGCGCTTCTGCTCTTCGCCGTGCCCGGTCTGCTCAGCCTCGGCGCCCCGGTGACGCTCGCGCGGCTGGTGCTCAGCGGCGCGTCGCTCCGGGTCATGGATGCCGTGCTCCAGTCCTGGCCGGTGCGCCTGTTCGGCAACGCGGTCTTCGCACCCGTGTTCGCGCTCGCGGCGTTCTCGGTGTTCCTGACCCCGATCGCGGGGAACCTGCGCGAGAGCCCGCTGGCCGGCGCGATCCTGACCGTCGCGGTTCCGATCGCCGGGCTGCTCATGGTGTTGCCGATCGTCGAACACACCACCCAGCGCACCAGCTTCTTCATCACCGTCGAGTTCCTGCTCGTGTTCGTGGAGTTGGTCGTGGACGCGATTCCGGCGATCCTCATGCGGTTGAACGGCTCGGTGCTCGACGGGATCGGCCCCGTGCTCGGTTCGCTGCCGGGCTGGTTTCCGAACCCCCTCCACGACCAGCACCTCGCGGGCGACTTCCTCTGGTTCATCGCCGAGGTCGCGGACGTGCCCATCCTCATCCTGCTGTTCATCCGATGGTCGAAGGTGGATCGCCGTGAGGCGAAGAATCTCGACGACCTGAGCGACGAGGAGATGGACGCCCTCACGCGCGAACACCTGCGGCAGCGACCGCGATAGTCCAGCTCAGGCGCGCGTAATCCCGATCAGGTCGCGGTTGATGGCGGAAGCGGTGCGCGCGCCGGCGCCGGCCGCGACGATGAGCTGCTGCGGCCCCGGGGCGGTCGAATCGCCCGCCGCGTAGACACCCGCAACGCTGGTGCGGCCGTCGGCATCCGTCTGCAGGAGCCCCCAGCCGTCGGTCGCCAGGTCGAGGCCGGCCAGGTACTCGAGCGCCGCGTCCCAGCGCGGCCTCACGAACCCACCCTCGACCGGAATCGAGACGCCGTCGACCAGCCGAACGGCGGAGACCACGCCCCGCTCCCCCACGACATCCTCGATCGCGCGGCGCTCGACGCGCACGCCACGCTCGGCCAGCACGACCCCTTGCGCATCCGTCACTCGGCCGACGCCGTTCGTGAACACGGTGAGATTGTGACTCCACTGGGCGATGAGAAGCGCCCACGCGGCCAGATCACTGGTCTCCCCGATGAGGGCAAGCGACTTGTCGCTGTGCTCGTATCCATCGCACTGCACACAACTGAAGAGCCCGAGACCATAGAACGCGCGGATGCTGGGCAACGCCGGCAGCGTCTCCCTGAGTCCGGTCGCGACCAGCACGCTCGCGGCGGTGACGGCCCTGTCCGGAGATCCGTTCACTCCCCTGGCTTCGATCGCGAACGCCGGCACACTCGCTGAGTTGCCCACTTGTGTCCCTCCGACACCCGTTCCAACAGCAGAAGTAGGCAACTCAACGTCGAGGTGCCTGACGCTGCGGACCGTGGCCAGCTGCAGCTCCGCCTCCGGATACCGCGTGAGCTCGTCGCGGGCGAGCCGGCGCAACTCATGCGGGGGGATGCCGTCGCGCGTGATGAAGCCGTGCGACACCATGGTCGCGGCGTTCCGGGGACGGTTGGCGTCGAGCACCAGCACCCGGCGACGCGCGCGGGCGAGGTTGAGGGCGGCGCTCAGACCCGCAGGGCCG
>JAODMW010000234.1 GCA_025464815.1 Microbacteriaceae bacterium
TCGTGACCATGGCTCCGACAATCACGAGCTTCAACGACTTCACGGCGATGGTCTCCCGCGACGAGACCCGTCTCGACATCCTCGCCTCGGACACCGATCCGCTGCTCTCCGAGGCCTTCGACGAGAACGACTACAACGTGGTCGCCGATCTGGCGGCGCGGTTCTATTCGATCGTACTGACCGACTGCGGCACCGGCATCGTGCACTCGGTCATGCGCGCGACCCTGCAACGTGCCGACTCCGTCGTGATCGTCTCCGGCGGTAGCGTCGACGAGGCGCGTCTCGCCTCCGAGACCCTCACCTGGCTCGAGGCCAATGGCTACGGCGAACTCGTGCGCAACGCCGTCGTCGCGCTCAACACCGCGACCCAGGGCACCAATCTCGTCAAGCTCGAAGAGATCGAGGCACACTTCAAGTCGCGTGTGCGCGAGATAGTGCGCATTCCGTACGATCCCCAGCTCGCGGCCGGTTCCGTCATCAACTACAAGGAACTCCGGCCGCTCACCAAGGCCTCCGCGCGGGAGCTCGCCGCGCTCGTGACGGACGGCCTCCCGGCTCGCCAGGGAGCCTGAACGCTCCGAAGACGAGTAACTTCGCGAGTTCGGCCCCGGTAATCGGCGCGGTCGATTCCGGGCAGGAAACCTTCCGGATGCGAAAAAGGTAGTGCACAAAAGAGAGAGTGAGCGCGCAGCGATGACGGAACGACAGATCAGGCTCTTCGGCGATCCCGTGCTGAAGACGGTCTCGGATCCCATCAAACCGACCGATGACGTCACCGGACTCGTCGAAGACCTCGTGGAAACGGTGAAAGTCCCCGGCCGCGCCGGTGTCGCAGCGCCGCAGATCGGCGTGAACCAGCGTGCGTTCAGCTACAACGTCGACGGCGAGATCGGCTACATCATCAACCCCGTGGTCGTCGAACTCTCCGGCGAGCCAGAGCTCATGGACGAAGGCTGCCTCTCGGTGCCGGGCTTCTACTTCCCGCGCCTGCGGTATCCCTCCGCCCGCGTCACCGGCGAAGACCTCACAGGCAATCCCATCGAGTTGAGCGGCACGGGCGTCATGGCGCAGGCGCTCCAACACGAGACCGACCACCTGGACGGCAAGCTCTATATCGACGGACTGGAGAAAGACGTGAAGCGCGAGGCCATGCGCCTCATCCGCGAGTCCGACTGGTTCTAGCAGGTCAGAGCGGCGCGCCCTCCGTGGCGGGCGCGCCCTGGTACATGCTCTCGATCACATCGGCGAAATCCTTCAGGATGACGTTGCGCTTGATGCTGAGCTTCGGTGTCAGGTGTCCGCCCGCCTCGGTGAGGTCCCTGGGCAGAATCACGAACTTGCGGATGGACTCCGGCCTCGACACCATCGCGTTCGCGGCATCCACGGCCCGTTGGACCTCAGCGACGACCTTGGGATTGGTGATGGCATCGGCGATGCTCATGCTGGCGTCTTCGCCGTTGTTGTTGAGCCAGACGGGGAGCATCTCCTCGTCGAGGGTGATGAGCGCGGAAATGAACGGCTTCTGCTCGCCGACCGCGATCACCTGGCTGATGATCGGGTTCGCGCGGATCGGATCTTCGAGCTGGGCGGGAGAGACGTTCTTTCCTCCAGCCGTGACGATGATCTCCTTCTTGCGCCCGGTGATCGTGAGGTAGCCTTCCTCGTCGAATTCCCCGATGTCACCCGTCTTGAACCACTCGCCATCGAAGACCTTCGCGGTCTCCTCCGGGTTCTTCCAATACCCGGCGAAGACGTCGATACCCTTGGCCTGGATCTCGCCGTCGGCAGCGATTCGCACTGACATGCCGGGAAGCGGCGGCCCGACCTTGCCGATCTTGAAGTTCGACGGGAGGTTGACCGAGATCGGCGCAGTGGTCTCGGTGAGGCCGTAGCCCTCGAGGATGGTGATGCCGAGACTGCGGTAGAAGTGTCCGAGGCGCAAGCCGAGCGGGGCTGATCCGGAGACGGCGTATTTGACGTTGCCGCCCATGGCCGCCCGGATCTTCGAGAGGACGAGCCGGTCGAGCACGGCGAACTGGACCCTCAGCCCGAAGGGCACGCTGCCGGCATCCAGCGCCTTCGAATGGGCGATCGCGACGGCCGCCGCCCTGCGGAAGATCGCACCCTTGCCGCCCGACTCTGCCTTCTGCTCCGAGGAGTTGTAGACCTTCTCGAACACGCGGGGTACCGCGAGCAGGAAGGTCGGCTTGAATGACGCCATGGCGGGCAGTAACTGCTTGGTGTCCGCCTGGTGGCCGACCTTGACACCACCGTGCACGCTCAGCACGGCGATGAAGCGCGCGAAGATATGCGCCGTGGTGATGAACAGCAACGTGCTCGAGTTGGTGTTGACCACTTCGGAGATCGCCTTCGCCGCGTTGCGGCTCAGCTCCACGAAATTCGAGTGGGTGAGGATGCAGCCCTTGGGTCGACCGGTCGTGCCTGCGGTGTAGATGAGGGTCGCCATGTCGGCACCTTTGGCCAGCTTGCGGCGTCGCTCGATCTCGTCATCGGGCACATCTACGCCCGCGGACGCGAGCTTGTCGAGGTCGCCGAGATTGATCTTCCAGACGTGGCCGATCAGCGGCAGGTCCGCATGGACCTCGTCGAAGCGGGCGAAGTGATCGGGAGTCTCGGTGATCATCGCGATCGCACCGGAGTCGGCCAGGTTCCACTGCACCTGATTCGGCGACGACGTCTCGTAGATGGGAACCAGGAGTGCACCGGCGAACCATGTTGCGAAGTCGATGAGGGTCCACTCATAGCGCGTCTTGCACATGAGGCCGATCTTGTCGCCGGGCTGGATGCCGGAGGCGACGAGTCCTTTGGAGAGAGCGATTACCTGCCGCAGGAATTCTTTCGCGCTGACGTCCTCCCAACCGCCTGCTGCCGTCGGCAGGGCGAAGAGGGCCAGGTCGGGTGTTGCGGCGACCCGGTCGATCAACAGGTCTGTCGCGTTGGCGTCCGGGTCTGCTGCGACCACGGCGGGTACGTCGAACTGTTCCACGGCAACTCCTTCGGTACCGGTGCGGTAGGTGCCATCAGCCTACCGGGGTGATGCCGGCACGAGCGGTAAATAGCGTGTGGCACCGGCCTTGCCTAAACTCTAGGTGGTGCGTCTGGGGAACCGACGAGGATTCGACCAGCACCGCTCATCCGCAGAAAAGAAAAGGTCATTCGCCTGTGCACGCTATTGGAATCGACATCGGCGGCACCAAGATAGCCGGGGCCCTCGTCTCCGAACTCGGCGAGATCATCGCGGAAGATCGCGTACCGACCCAGGCTGGGGATTCGAACGCCATCGTGGATGCCGTCGTCGCCATGATCGAGAAGCTCGGTAACGGCCAGGATGTCGCGGCAGCAGGCGTCGCCGCCCCCGGGTTCATCGACGCGGCACAATCCACGGTTTACTACACGCCCAACATCAGCTGGCGGCATGAGCCGCTCCGCCAGCGGCTCATGGAACGACTCGACCTGGATATCACGATCGACAACGACGCGAACGCCGCAGGCTGGGCGGAGTTCCGCTTCGGTGCAGGCCGGCTCGTGAGCGACATGACGATGCTGACCATCGGCACCGGGGTCGGTGGCGCGATCGTCACGCAGGACCGGCTGTTCCGCGGCGGTTTCGGCACCGGCGCGGAGCTCGGCCACATGCGGATGGTTCCGGACGGACTGCCGTGCGGCTGCGGTTCGAAGGGCTGCATCGAGCAGTACGGGTCGGGCCGCGCCCTGCTGCGCATGGCGAACGCGATTGCGGATGTCGGCGGCATCGGGCTCGGCCTCGCAGCCGTCCGGGAGCGCAAAGGCACCCTCGAGGGTCCCGACGTCGCCGAGCTCATCGCGGATAGCGATCCCGGAGCGCTTCAGGCCCTCCGCGAGCTCGGCGGATGGCTCGGACAGGCCTGTGCATCGCTGAGCGCGGTACTCGACCCCCAGCTTTTCGTATTGGGTGGGGGAGTGGCGGTCGCCGGCGACCTGCTGCTCGACCCGATCCGCGAGGCGTTCCTCTCCCACCTGCCGGCGCGTGGCTACCATCCTGAGCCGGAGTTCGTCATCGCAGAACTCGTCAACGATGCGGGTGTCGTCGGGGCCGCAGATCTCGCCCGCCTGCACGTCGAGTCGCGATAGAGTTTCGCTATCTCTCGAAGGCGGGGCTGAATGTTCTACTGGTTCATGAAGAACATGGTCGCGGGGCCGATCCTCAAGACGGTCTTCCGGCCGTGGGTCACCGGGCATGAGAATATCCCGAAGAACGGTGGCGTCATCATGGCGAGCAACCACCTCTCGTTCATCGACTCCGTGTTCCTGCCGCTTGTCATGGATCGCCGCATCAGCTTTCTCGCGAAGAGCGACTATTACACGGCACGCGGTCCCAAGGGATGGTTCATCAAGAACTTCCTCAAGGCGACCGGCATGCTGCCGATCGATCGCTCGGGCGGCAAAGCATCCGAAGCATCCCTCCAGACCGGTCTCGGTGTGCTGGCCCAGGGGGAGGTGCTCGGCATCTATCCGGAGGGCACGCGCAGCCCCGACGGAAAGCTCTACCGCGGCCGCACCGGTGTCGCTCGCATGATCCTCGAGGGTGGCGTTCCCGTCGTTCCTGTCGCCATGATCGACACGGACAAGGTGATGCCTATCGGGCACCGCATCCCCAAGGTGCGTCGCATCGGCATCGTCATCGGGGAACCGCTCGACTTCTCACGTTTTGAAGGCATGGAGGGCGATCGCTTCATCCTCCGCTCGATTACCGACGAGATCATGTACGAACTCGACCGTTTGAGCGGTCAGGAATATGTCGATGTCTACGCGTCTTCGGTTAAGGAGAAGCAGGGCTCCGTCAGCCGGTAGGCTGGCAAACCGGGCCTTTTGCCCCAATCCCGCCCGTCACATCGCACCATAAGGAACACAGCCCGTGTTTGATCCGTCCGAAGATCCTGTCGTGCTCGCCGATCCATCCGTGATCGCCGGCCTCGACTATTGGCGGACACTCCCGATCAAACAGCAACCGCAGTGGCCGGATGCCGTGGCTGTCCAGGCGGCGTCGGACGAGCTCGCAACCCTCCCGCCCCTCATCTTCGCCGGTGAGGTCGACGTGCTGCGTGAGCGTCTCGCGGCCGCCTCCCGTGGCCAGGCCTTCCTGCTGCAGGGCGGCGATTGCGCGGAGACTTTTGCCGGAGCGACGGCCGACCAGATCCGCAACCGCGTGAAGACCGTGCTGCAGATGGCCGTCGTGCTGACCTACGGCGCGTCGACTCCCGTCATCAAGATGGGCCGCATGGCCGGGCAGTTCGCCAAGCCGCGGTCGAGCGACACCGAGACCCGCGGCGACGTGACGTTGCCTGCCTACCGTGGCGACATCGTGAACGGCTACGACTTCACGCCTGAGTCGCGTGAGGCAGATCCTCGCCGGCTCGTGCAGGGTTACCACACCTCCGCCTCGACGCTCAATCTCGTGCGCGCCTTCACCCAGGGTGGATTCGCCGACCTGCGCGAGGTGCACCGCTGGAACCAGGGCTTCGCCCGCAACCCGGCGAACGTGCGCTACGAGCAGATGGCACGCGACATCGACAAGGCGATCAAGTTCATGCAGGCCGCCGGGGCGGACTTCGAGGAGCTCAAGCGGGTCGAGTTCTACACGAGCCACGAGGGTCTGCTCATGGACTACGAGCGCCCGATGACGCGCATCGATTCCCGCAACGGAACACCGGTAAACACGTCTGCACACTTCCTCTGGATCGGTGAGCGTACGCGGGATCTCGACGGCGCGCACGTCGACTACATGTCACGTCTTCGCAACCCCATCGGCGTGAAGCTCGGTCCGACGACGAAGATCGACGACATGCGCAAGCTCATCGAGAAGCTCGATCCGAACCGCGAGCCCGGCCGCCTGACCTTTATCACCCGCATGGGTGCTGAGAAGATCCGGGATGCACTGCCGCCGCTGCTCGAAGCGATCAAGCAGGAGGACGCCAACCCGCTCTGGGTCACCGACCCGATGCACGGCAACGGGCTCACCACGCCGAACGGGTACAAGACCCGCCGCTTCGACGACGTCGTGGACGAGGTGAAGGGCTTCTTCGAATCGCATCGAGCTGCGGGGACCTACCCGGGCGGTATCCACATCGAGCTCACGGGTGACGACGTCACCGAATGCCTCGGCGGCTCCGAGCAGATCGACGAAGCCACGCTCGCCACGCGTTACGAGTCCCTGTGCGACCCGCGGCTCAACCACATGCAGTCACTCGAGCTGGCCTTCCTCGTAGCCGAGGAGCTCGGCGCGCGCTAGCCGCGGGTCGATCGCGATCCGCGCGCCGCGCTCGTGCCGCGCGCCGCGCTCGTGCCGCGATCCGCGCGCCGCGATCGCTGAGATCTGCCGATTGGTCCTTCCCGCCCCGCCCGAAGGACCAATCGACGGATCTCAGGGTTGCCCAAGGCCTGCTGCGCGCTAGAAGTTGCCGTTGAAGTTGATCTTGATCTTCGATCCCTTGTCGACGGTCTGGCCCCCACCTGGATTGGTCTTACTCACAAAGAAACTGCCGGGCGAGACGTCGGCGATGTGGTTGTAGTCGAGTGTGAACCCGGCGGCGGTCAGGGCCGTCTTGGCGTCCGTCCAATTCTTCCCCACGACATCCGGGACCGGCACCTGCGGCTTTCCCGATGAGATGACGAGATCGACGGTGCTGCCCTCGGTGACCGGTTTCGTGTCGTGTGCCTGAGCCCGGATGACGAGCCCCTTCGCGATGGTGTCACTGGCCTCAGTCGGCCCCTCGATCCCGGTGAGGTTCGCACTCGAGAGAATGTTCTTCGCTTCCTGAACCGTCTGTCCGGAGACATCCGGGAGCGGGCCGAGGGAGACGACGAGACTGATCTCCTGCTTCTCGCCGTAGGTCTGCCCCTCGGTCAACGGCGTGCCATCGGCGCCGAGCGCGGCGATTACGAGACCTTTGGCGACCTTGTCGTCAAACCGTGTGGTGGACTGTTTCCAGGTGAACTTGGACGTAGCGATGGCCTGCTTCGCCTGGTCTTCCGAGACTCCGACGAGCTTGGGCACGGGAAGAGGCTGCGGTCCATTCGAGATGACGAGGATGACCTCCGCACCGTGGGCGACCCGGGTGCCCGCCTTCGGCATCGTGCCGGCGACCAGGTCTTTGGCGACGGTGGTGGAGTAGACGGATGTGGTGCTCGCGGCCACCACGAGATCCTGCTTCTGCAGTGCGGCGCGAGCGGTGTTCTGACTCTGGCCCGCAACCTCCTGAATGCTGACCTGGGAGCCGGGTCCCGCACCGAAGTACCAGCCGGTGCCTCCCGCCAGCGCCGCGACGATGAGGACGAGCGCGAACAGCCAGAAGCCCTTCCGGCGCCGGCGATCGCTCTTCGTCGCAAGCGCGGTCGTGGACTCGGTGAGGATCGGGCCGGTACGATGGCGCGCCTTGGGCGTAAGGATCTGGGTCTCGGCGGTCGATGAGGCTGCGTTGACCGCTGCAGGCAGCACCATGGTCCGTTGCGCGGCGGTCGTCCCGGTGGCCGAATCATCCTGCCGTAGCAGGGCTTCCGTCTCATGAAGCTGCTCGAGCATGGCGCGAGCGTCGCGCGGGCGCTGGTCGGGGTCGCGCGCGGTCGCCCAGAGCACGAGCTCGTCCAGCTCGGCGGGAACCCGGGGATTCTTGCTGCTCGGTGTCGGCACGGTGTCATTGGCGTGCTGGTGGGCGATCTGGAAGGCCTGCTCACCCCGGAAAGGCTGTTCGCCGGCGAGCATCTCGTAGAGCATGATGCCCACGGCGTAGATGTCGCTGCGCGTATCGGCGATGCCGCGGGTGACGAGTTCGGGGGAGAGGTAGGCGATCGTGCCGAGCAGAGCATTGCCGGTCGCAGTATTGGCGCTGGCGGCCCTCGCCAGGCCGAAGTCGCCGATCTTGATGCGGCCATCATCCGCGAGCAGCACGTTCTCCGGCTTGAGATCGCGGTGCACGATGCCGTTCTTGTGGGCGGCGGCCAGTCCGGAGAGGATCGCCTCCATGATGTCCATCGCCTGCACCGTCGTGAGCACCTTGTGCTCCTGCAGCAGATCGCGGAGGGTGATTCCGGGCAGGTACTCCATGACGAGGTAGGCGGTTTCGCCGTCCTGGCCCTGGTCGTAGACGTTGACGACATTCGGATGCGCGAGCCTCGCGGCCGAGCGCGCCTCCTGGATGAACCTGGCCTTGTATTGTGAATCGTCGGCAAGGTGACCGTGCATGACCTTGATCGCGACGCGGCGTTCGAGACGCAGATCGGTCGCAAGATAGACGGTGGCCATACCGCCGCGAGCGATGCGTGAGCGGACCTGATACCGGCCGTCGATAAGACGCCCGATCAGTGGATCCGTGCTGTTGGTGCTCACGACTCGAGTCTAAAGTTGGCGGACCTTGGCATCCGGCTAAAACACCGTGAGGTGGCTAAAGCGTTACCTCAAGGCTGCGAGCCAGGAGCGTGCCGAGGTCTCCCATTTGGCGTAGGCATCCGGGTAACCCGAAAGCTGCACGGCCTGCGCCGCCTGGGTCACCGTCTTCGACTGCCAGTTCGGGATGTCAAGCAGTCCCCGGGTGAAACCCCTGTTCGGGTTGCTCGGTCCGCCGAAGAAGAGTCGCGACGCGTAGGTGGTATCGAGAATCTGCGCTGGCTTGCCCCATCCGGTGCTCGGACGCTGCTGGAACAGGCCGAGTGAATCGCGGTCGCCGTAGTTGAGGTTGCGGAGCCCGGACTCTTGGGCCGCCGCCGCCAGCGCGATGACGAGCCCATAATCCGGAACGCCCAGAGACTGTCCCACCGTGATGATGGTTTTCGCGTTCGCTGCCATCTCCGCCGTCAATGCCGTCGACTGGGTGATCGAGGCGGTCATGATCATTCCAGCACCCGGAATGGTAAGGCTGCGGCCGGTGTAGATGATGCTCGACCAGCCGAGACCGTTGGCGGCGAGGAGCGCCTGAGTCGTCACGCCGAACTTGGTGGCGATCTTGCTGATCGTGTCGCCCGTCGCGATCACATAGGTCTTCGCGACGGAAGGAGTCACCGAAACGACCGGAGTCATCGCAATGGGCGTCGCCGGAGCAACGGATGCCACGGCCGCCGCGCCCGGGATGGCAAGGGTCTGGCCGGGATAGATGATGCTCGACCAGCCGAGGCCGTTGGCGCTGAGCAGGTTCTGCGTGGACACACCGAATTTGGCCGCGATGTGGCCGATCGTGTCGCCCTTTTGGATCGTGTATCTGCTCGTCGCCGTCGGTGTCGGTGCCGCTGCGACTGTGACGGGACCGCCGTTGCTGAGCTTGAGCACCTGACCCGGGAAGATCGTCGACTTCCAGCCGAGACCATTGAGGGCGAGCACGGATGCCGTGGCGAGCCCGTAGCGGCCCGCGATGCTGCTGACGGTGTCACCCGCGGCGACCCGGTAGGTGGCCGGAGCGGTTGCCGCAATCGCTGTCTCCGCGGTGGAAACCGGAGTGGCATTCGGATTGGTGGAGGCTCGCGCTGCCGCGGTGAAGGCCTCCCGGATGCTCTTGCCGAGTTCGGAGGGTGTCGAGCGCGGCTTGTCTGCGCGAGGCTTCGATTCGGCCGTCTGGATCGGTCCGGTCAGATTGGCGCTGATGGCCATCGAGCCGACGAGAACAATGGGGAGGGTCGTGAAAAGGCTCTTGCTCAGTCGGCTGCGCTCTTTGGGCGCTGTATGCCGAGCCCGATGCTCTGAAGTGCTTGTCATTAATGAACCCCGTCCAACTCCCGGCCCCGAGTAGGCGTATTACCCAATCAATCAACGCTGGCACAGATGTAAGCCACTGTCAATTATCGTGACTGTTGTGGTTCCAGTTAATATGTTGGAAACAAAAGTCGTGATGTTTGCGTCGGCCTTGAGTTCTGGCAGGCTTGTTGTGTGACTACTGCCCCCGAAACACGTTGGCTCACCATTCCCGATCTCGTCGACATCCTCGGAATCGGCGTCAGCAAGGTACGCCGTCTCATCGAGGACAAGCATCTGCTTGCCGTCAAGGTGGATGGAGCTTGGAAAGTTCCGGCCTCCTTTCTCAGGGACGATGAGCCGCTCGTCGAGTTACGTGGCACGCTCCTGCTGCTCGCCGACAGCGGCTACAGCGATGACGAGGCGATGCACTGGCTGTTGAACGATGAGGAGAGCCTCGGTGTCGCGCCGATCGATGCCCTGCGCGCCGGTCGTAAGGCCGAGGTCCGCAGGGTCGCGCAGGCGCTGGGCTTCTGAACTGATCGCTTCTGACCCACCGCTTCTGGGCGGTTATGCGGAGCGCTTGATGACGGTGTCGGCGAGCTGCACCAGCTGATGTCTTGCTGCGCCGCTGATCGACGAATCGGTGATGGCCGCGACAGCGAGTTTGACGTTGTGGTCGATGATTCGCTCGACGTGTTCGACGGCACCGCTATTGCGGATCGATGCCTGCAGCATGGAGATCTGTTGCGTCGTGAGGTCGGCATCGCCGAGCAGCTCGTCGATCAGGCGCGTCGCGTTTGCGGGCAGCTTGGTGCGCGCGAGGGCGATCAACACCGTGCGCTTACCCTCCCGGAGGTCATCGCCGGCAGGCTTGCCGGTGGTCTCAGGGTCGCCGAAGACGCCGAGCAGGTCATCCCTGAGCTGGTAGGCGATCCCGAGCGGTAACCCGAAATCACGCAGTGTTGCGACCTGGTCCGCGCTGCCACCGCCAAGGGTTGCGCCGATCGCCAGGGGAGCCTCGATGCTGTACTTGGCCGACTTGTAGACGATCACCCGGTGCGCCCTGCTGAGCAGTTCGGGCTCGGGATAGCTCTGCCACGACCGCTCCTCGAGGATGTCCAGGTACTGGCCCATGGTCACCTCGGTGCGCATCCGGTTGAATTCGAGCCGCGCGGCCTCGCGGGTCTCGAGGCTGGCGATGCGGCGGACGCCGGAGTCGAAGAGCTCGTCGCTCCAGCCGAGGAGCAGGTCGCCGAGCAGGAGGGCGGCCGACTGGCCGAATCCGCGCGCTTCGCCCGTCCACCGACCGTCTTCGTGCAATGACTCGAAGCGCTTATGGGCTGCGGGCATGCCGCGCCTGGTGTCGGAGTTGTCCATGATGTCGTCGTGCACGAGCGCCGCGGCGTGGAAGATCTCGAGCGCACTCGCCGCGTCGACTACGGCGGGTAGGTCGCTGGCGGGCTTCTCGTCGGACACGAGGTCGAACCCCGTCGACTGTCCCGTGACCGCCTGCCAGCCCCAGTAGCAGAAGAGAGCGCGGAACCGTTTGCCCCCGCGGAGAAGGTCGCGCGAATAGTCGATGAGAGGCGAGAGGTCGCTGCTGACAGAGGTGAGCAGTGATTCGCGCTCGTCGAGAAAGGCATCGATGTCAGCTTGGACCAAATCAACTAACCGCGTACTCTCAGCCACGGATATAGCCTAGCCACGCCGGGGCGCATACAATTGGGAGTTAGCATGCGTCGATCTCGATCATGAGAGGAGTCACCATGCCGCTGTCGGAACAGGAACAACGTCTCCTGGAAGAGATGGAGCGCAGCCTCTATCATAACGACGCCGATTTCGTCGCGACCGTGGGAACTCACCGCGGCCGTCCGAATGCTCGCACCATCGTGATCGGAATACTGATCGCGATACTCGGAATAGCCGTCATCGTGACGGGCGTCGTTCTTCGTCAGCCGATCGTCGGTATCGCGGGCTTCGTCATCATGTTCGTCGGTGTGCTCATGGCCATCTCTTCGCCGAAGCGAGGTGCCGCCGCTCCCGCTCCCGCCGAGCCGGCTCACCAACGCGCGAGCTTCATGGATCGCATGAATGAGCGCTGGGATAAGCGCCAGGACGGGCACGACGAGTAACAGGACTTTGTAGAGCAGGGCCGACCACAAGGTCGGCCCTTTCTTTTTGGCCAAAAACCGGCCATTCTCCTCCACAGTCCTCCACCGGATAGATCGCTGTAAATAAAGGAAAGTAGACCCCACTAAGGGGCACATTCCCCTGAATATCGTTGTTTTGTGGTGAAGAGTGGAGTAAAGTGGAGTACACCTGAATCCAGGCCGGAGAATGAGGGGGAGTGGCCGATGTTTCTTGGCACCTACGCCCCGAAGCTCGATGACAAAGGCCGCATCATCCTCCCGGCCAAGTTCTGGTCAGAACTCGAATCCGGCATCGTGATCACCCGGGGCCAGGAACGCTGCCTCTACGTCTTCAGCACCCGCGAATTCGAAGAGCTGCATGACCGCATCCGCCAGGCTCCTGTTACCAGCAAGCAGGCTCGCGACTACCTGCGTCTCTTTCTTTCCGGCGCCAACGCCGAAGTGCCTGATGCCCAGCACCGTGTGACCATTCCCGCGGGTCTTCGCGCCTACGCGGGACTCGGTCGCGAGCTCACAGTGATCGGTGCGGGTAACCGCGCGGAGATCTGGGACACGGCGGCCTGGGAGACCTATTACGCCGAGCAGGAAAGTGCTTTCGCCGACACGACGGAGGAGGTGATCCCCGGGCTCTTCTAGCGCCTTGCTTCTGACTCCCAGCCGATCACACGCCCTGCCGCACTTCCCCGGTGGCAGGTCGGACCGGATGGGGATCAGGGGCCAGGAGCCGGTCTCCGGTCACCATGGTCGACAACCAGATACACACACCCGTGATGCTCGAGCGCACCGTCGAACTGCTCAGCCCGGCGCTCGAGCGGCCGAACGCCGTACTCGTGGACGCCACGCTCGGCATGGCCGGCCACGCCGAGGCCTTCCTCGAGCGTTTTCCCGACCTCACCCTCGTCGGCCTCGACCGCGACACGGATGCTCTGGCGATCGCGGGGGAGCGCCTCGCTCGCTTCGGCAACCGTGTCCACCTCGTCCACACCGTCTACGACCAGTTCGCCGAGGCACTCGATTCGCTCGGAATCGATGAGGTCTCCGGCATCCTGTTCGACCTCGGGGTGTCGTCCCTGCAGCTCGACAGGGTGGAGCGCGGCTTCTCCTATTCGAAGGATGCCCCGCTCGATATGCGCATGGATTCCACGTCTCCTCTCACGGCAGAGCGGATCCTCGCCGACTACAGCGAGACCGAACTGCGCCGCATCTTCTGGGAGTATGGCGAGGAGCGGCTCGCCCAGCGGTATGCGAAACGCATCGTCGAGAGCCGCGCCGCTACACCGCTCGTACGGTCGGCCCAGCTCGTGGAGCTCATCACCGCCGCGACACCGGTCGCGGTGCAGCGGAATGGTCACCCCGCCAAGCGAGTGTTCCAGGCGCTGCGCATCGAGGTCAACCAGGAACTGTCGGTGCTCGAGCGGGCCATCCCCGCCGCCATCGAGGCGCTCGAGGTCAACGGTCGAATCGTCGTTCTCGCGTACCAGTCGCTCGAAGACCGAATCGTCAAGCGGGCACTCGCCGCGGCATCCTCTTCCACTGCGCCCGCGGGGCTCCCGATCGAACTTCCGGAGCACCGCCCAGAACTCACACTGCTCGTCCGGGGGGCCGAGCTTGCCAGCGAGAATGAAAAAACGGCCAATCCCCGGGCCACACCCGTCCGCCTTCGCGCGGCGATGAGAATCCGGAGAGCCGCATGAGCAACCTCGCGTACGCAGTACCGAATCGCGCGCCACGCGAGGTGGAAGAGCACCAGAGGCACATCGAGATCGTCTCGACGCGCAACCAGCGCCGCGCCCGCCCCCGACTCGTCTATGCGCTCGTGGCTGTCGGCGGCCTCTTCGTGATCCTGATGGCGCAGCTGTTGCTGAGTATTCTCCTCTCGAATGGGGCCTACCAGATTTCTGCGCTTCAGACGTCGCAGAACGAGCTGTCGCGAGACCAGCAGACGCTCACCGAAGCACTCCATGTTCTCGAATCGCCCCAGAATCTCGCGGGTCGGGCCCAGCAACTGGGCATGGTCATGAACACGAGCAGCTCGGGTTGGCTGAGGCTCTCCGACGGGGCAGTGCTTCAGGCGCCGAGTGCTGCCAGCGCCGGCAGCACCATCGGAACGAACGACAGCGCGCTCATTCCCAATGTGCTGCTGACCCCCGACGTTCTCGCACTCGGTATCGTGCAGCCCGGCGCCACGGCAGGCACGATCACGCCGCCTTCGACGGGCGCGCCTTCGACAACAACCACAGGCGGCTCTGTAGCGTCTGACGCGGGAGTGCTGCCGTCGCCGATCACGCACTAGGCACGGGTGCAACCCGGGAGTTGAGGAATCGCACGTGAACAATCCGCGCAGAAGCCGTCGACGGCTCGTCCTGGCGATCGTCATCACCTTCGCCATCGTCGCCGTGTTCGCGGTGCGCCTCGTCGACATCCAGTTGGTGCGCGCCGACCAGCTCAACAAGGATTCCCTCGACAAGCGGGCCATCGCGGTGACGACCTACGCCCCGCGCGGGCAGATCGTCGACACGAACGGTGTCGTGCTCGCGGACAGTGTTACGCGGTTCGACATCACGGCCTCGCCGCGCAACGTCAACGCGTTCAAACGTACGGCCAAAGACAAGACTAAGACGACGGTCACCGTGCAGGAAGCCGCGTCCGAGATCGCGAAGATCACCAAGCAGGACCAGGCTGCGGTGTATCTCGCGCTCACCAAGAATCCGACCTCGGACTATGCAGTCATCATCCAGGCGGTCGACACGGCGACGATGCGGTCGGTGAAGAACCTCGGCATCCCGTGGATCTACTTCCAGAGTCATCCGAAGCGCACCTATCCGGACGGCTCTGTGGCCGGCAACCTCGTCGGCTTTGTCGGCACGGAAAAGCCGCAGAACGGTCTCGAGGCGATCGAGAACAAGTGCCTCGCGAGCACCAACGGCACGTCGACCTACGAGCGCGGCGCCGATGGCGTGCAGATCCCCGGCAGCACGGTCACCGCCAAGCAGGCCAAGTCGGGCGGCACCGTCAAGCTCACCATCGACAGCGACCTCCAGTGGTTCGCGCAGCAGGCGATCGCGGAACAGGCAACGGCGATCGGAGCCCAGTCGGCGACTGCTGTCGTGGTGCGCGTCAAGGATGGGGCGCTCCTCGCGGTCGCGGACTGGCCATCTGTCGACCCCAACAATGTGAATGCGACGGCGGTGCAGCATCCCGACCAGCTCGGCTCCAAGGCCTTCAGTGACTACTACGAGCCGGGATCCACGATGAAGGCTCTGACCGCCTCGATTCTCATCGACTCCGGCGCGGCGACTCCGACCACGCAGGTGACGGTGCCGTCCGCCTGGACCTCGCCGGAGGGACACACCATCCATGATGCAACCGGGCACCCGACGGAACGACTGACGCTGACGGGCGTGCTGCAGCAGTCATCGAACGTTGGCATCTCGCAGCTGGCGGTGAAGGCGCCGCAGCAGACGCGCTACGACTACCTCACGAAGTTCGGACTCGGGCAGGCCAGCGCCATCGACTTCCAGGGCGAGTCCTCCCGTGGCATCACGAAGCTGCCGTGGAACGACGTCTCCAAGTACGACATGGCCTACGGTCAGGGCATCGCGGTCTCCGCGATCCAGCTCGCCGGCGCCTATCAGGCCATCGCGAACGGGGGAGTGAAGCTCCCGCT
>JAODMW010000240.1 GCA_025464815.1 Microbacteriaceae bacterium
CGATGGCCGAGGATATCGGCGTCGGCGGTCGCGCGGGTTACTACGACGGCATCGGTGCGGCGCGCGACGTTATCCAGAATCACCTTCTGCAGCTCCTCGCGCTCACCGCCATGGAGGAGCCGGTCTCCTTCAATGCGTCCGATCTGCGTGCGGAAAAGGAGAAGGTGCTCTCAGCCGTGCGCCTGCCGAAGGACCTTTCGGCAGCCACCGCGCGGGGGCAGTACTCGAGTGGATGGCAGGGCGGCGAAAAGGTCGTCGGCTTCCTCGACGAAGACGGCATGAATCCCCAGTCGCTCACGGAGACCTTCGCGGCCATCCGCGTCGACATCGGAACCCGCCGCTGGGCCGGTGTGCCCTTCTACCTCCGTGCGGGCAAGCGTCTCGGCCGTCGTGTCACGGAGATCGCAGTGGTCTTCAAGCGCGCACCGCAGTATCTCTTCGCGGAGAGCCAGACCTCGACCCTCGGCCAGAATGCACTCGTCATCCGCGTCCAGCCCGATGAGGGAGTCACGATCCGCTTCGGCTCGAAGGTTCCCGGCGCCAGCATGCAGGTGCGTGACGTCACCATGGACTTCGGATACGGTCACGCCTTCACCGAAGCCAGCCCGGAAGCATACGAACGCCTGATCCTGGACGTGCTCCTCGGCGACCCGCCCCTGTTCCCACGACACCAGGAAGTGGAGCTCAGCTGGAAGATCCTCGACCCGATCGAGGAGTTCTGGGCGACCCAGGGACAACCAGAACAGTACCGACCGGGCACCTGGGGCCCGAGCTCGGCCGATGAACTTCTCGCCCGCGACGGCAGAACCTGGAGACGTCCATGATCGTCGACCTTCCCGACACCACGACCAGCAAGATCTCGAAGGCGCTGGTCAAGATCCGCGAAGAGGGCGGCGCTGTCGCCCTCGGCCGGGTGCTGACCCTCGTCATCTCGACCCGGCTCGGTCACGAAGAAGAGGCGATCGAGGCCGCGAACGACGCTTCGCGCGAGCATCCGATGCGCGTCATCGTCATCTCCACCGGTACCGACGGCCCGGCGACCCGTGACGAAGCGCGACTCGACGCGCAGATCCGGGTCGGCGGCGACGCCGGAGCGAGCGAAGTCATCGTCCTCAAGGCATACGGCGACACGGCGTCCGACGAGGAGGGGCTCGTCACGGGCCTGTTGCTCTCCGACGCTCCCGTCGTCGCCTGGTGGCCGGCGGATGCCCCGGAGGTCGTCTCGCAATCCCCGCTGGGCCGCATCGCCCAGCGTCGGATCACCGATGCCGCTGTCCAGGCCGATCCTCGCGGCTTCCTTCAACACCTCTCGAACACCTACGCCCCTGGCGATACCGACTTCGCCTGGACGAGACTCACCCTCTGGCGCGCCCAGCTCGCCGCGGTGCTCGACCAGCCGCCGTACGAGGAGATCGTCGCGATCGAGGTGCACGGGTCATCTGACTCGCCGTCGACCCCGCTGCTCGCAGCCTGGCTGCAGATGCAGCTCGAGGTTCCGGCCAGGCACGAACTGGTCACGCCCGCGCACGGCTTGAGCGGCATCCAGGGCGTCAAGCTGCATCGCGCGTCCGGAACGATCGAACTCGAGCGCACCGGTGGCAACATCGCGACGCTGACCCAACCGAATCAGCCCGTCCATGCCATCTCGCTCCCCCGGCGCAGTCTTCGCGACTGCCTGGCGGAGGAGCTGCGTCGTCTCGACCCGGACGATCTGTTCGGAGAGGTGATCCAGAGAGGGCTTTCGCAGCTCGATGCACCCTCGAAGATCTCCTCGACCGCGTTCGAGGAGTCGAGGAAGTGAGCAACGCCCGCCGGGTGCTCGTGCATTCCGACAAACAGACCCTGGCCGGCTCGGTCGCGGCCCGGTTCATCACGAAGGTGGTGGACCTGCTCGACCAGCAGGCCGAGGTCAACGTCGTACTCACTGGCGGCACTGTGGGAATCGGCGTGCTCGAGGCGATCAACGCGTCTCCCGCACGAGACAGCGTCGACTGGTCGCGCATCGTCCTGTGGTGGGGCGACGAGCGGTGGCTGCCTCGCGGCGACGCCGAACGGAACGACACCCAGGCCCGGTCGGCGTTGCTCGATCACGTTTCGCTGCGCCCGGAGAACATCCACTGGTGTCCCGCGCCCGACGCGATCGACGATCTCGATGCGGCAGCCGTGCTCTATAGTGCAGAGCTTGCGGCCGCGGCGCCCGAAGGCGCCGAGGTTCCCCACTTCGACGTGACCTTTCTCGGCGTCGGCCCCGATGGGCACATCGCCTCGCTCTTCCCGGAATCGGAGGGCATCCTGGTCACCGACGCGACGGTCATCGCCGTACGCAACTCACCGAAGCCGCCGCCTGAGCGCCTCAGCCTCAGCCTGCCGGTGATCAACAGCTCCGACCGCATTTGGTTGGTCCTCGCCGGGCCCGACAAGGCTTCGGCACTCGGCCTGGCACTGGCGGGCGCCAGCACCCTAGAAGTGCCTGTAGCGGGCGTTGAGGGCCGCCTGAGGACCGTATTCTTCGTCGACCGCGAAGCTGCGGCGGAAGTCCCCGCGGAATTGATCGCCACCGAATACTGATGCTCGATGTCGAATGGCCCGTCGAGATCTCGACGGGCCATTCGATGCTTGAGAGCTACTGCGGAGTGAGACGCGCGCGGCGTGCACGAAGCTGTTCGAGCGCCTCGGCGAGAAGCGTCGCAGCCTCCTCCTCCGTACGGCGTTCCTTCACATACGCGAGGTGTGTCTTGTACGGTTCCAGCTTGGTCACCGAAGGAGGATTCTCCTTGTCACGACCGGCGGGCAGGCCACAGTTCGGGCAGTCGAGGATCTCGGGGATCTCCTCCGGCTCGATAGCGGCGAGAAAGTAGGGGCTCAGCTCGTGACCGTTGGCGCACCAGTAGAAGACCTGGAGGCGCTCCGCGTGAAAGCCGCGGTCCTGCTCGCCCATCGGACCGGCCCCGACGCGGGACCCACGAATCGCACTGCCACCTGAAGCCACGGGTAACCCCTAATCTACTGAGCGAACTTGGTGATGAGACCGAGGACCACGATGCAGGCAATCCACACCAGTCCAAGAATCACCGTGATGCGGTTGAGGTTGCGCTCCGCGACACCGGAAGCGCCGAGGTTGCTGGTGACGCCGCCGCCGAACATGTCGGACAGACCGCCACCACGACCGCGGTGCAAAAGGATGAGCAGGGTCAGCAGGAGGCTCGTGATACCAAGCACTACCTGCAGGATGACCTGAAGAATTTCCACGAAAGCCTCTCTGGGCGCGACAAACCGCTGTTTAGTATAACTTGCGCGCGAACCTGCACATCGAAACCCTCAGGTTCCGACGTGCTTCTGGAACTGCACGATGCTGGAGAACTCCGCGAGGTCGAGGCTCGCCCCGC
>JAODMW010000258.1 GCA_025464815.1 Microbacteriaceae bacterium
CGACGGTAGCACCGCATGAGGGCATCCGTAAGTGCCCCTGTTTGCGGGGCTAGACGGAACGGTTCAGTCCCTGCTTGGATGAACACGCGAGGTCATGGGTGGGGTATTCAGGCGCGAGGGGCATCACAGTGGAGTCTTCGGACCAGTTTGTGTTCGATAGTGAGCAAAACGAGTACGTACACGACTTCGTTCCCGAGCCGCTTTCCCTGGTCGCCCACATCGGGCGAAGCGAGACGCGCGAACTCGCGCGTTCTCTCGTTCCGGCCCAGCCCATCTGGTTGTTCAGCGGACGCAAGGCCAACCACCGGGCATCCGGTCGCCACTAGTCCCGCTTGGGCACCTCGTCCCGTCGAGGGACAATAGGGTCATGGCTGATAACAGTGCCCCGGCGCCACGCGCAACGACCAACCGCTCGACCGTGCCGGTCTCCGACACCTTCAAGGACTACATCTCCGGCAACTGGGCCACGCGTACGGAGGACGAACCGCATCCGCGCGAACAGTCCCGATATGCGGCGGCCCGTCGTGCCAGCATCTCGGCGTTGTATCGGGGCAAGCGGCTGATCATTCCCGCCGGCGCCGCGAAGGTCCGTTCGAACGACACCGACTATGCCTATCGTGCCCATTCCGCGTTCTCGCACCTGACCGGCTGGGCGAGCGACTCCGTGCCCGGCAGCGTGCTCGTGCTGGAGCCGGCGGCGGCGGGCCACGAGGCCACCCTCTACTTCCGCAAGGCGGCCGGACGCGACTCCGACGAGTTCTATGCCAACCCGGAGATCGGTGAATTCTGGACCGGTCCGCGACCCTCTCTCGTGCACGTCGCCCACGATCTCGGCCTGCTGACCGCGGATCTCGCGGACTTCTCCGCCGTGCTCGACCGCGTGGACGCCGACACCATCATCCTGCGCGATGGCGACCGCGACCTCACCGACCAGGTGGACGGACGACGCCTGCTCGCCGCAGACTCAGAGGCCCTCGAGAACGACGCGGACACCGCCCTCGCCCGTGACCTCTCCGAGATGCGCCTCGTCAAGGACGAGTACGAGATCGAACAGATGCGGCGCGCCGTCGCCGCCACGAAGAGGGGCTTCGACGACGTCATCGCCGACCGCCCGGCGATCATGGCACACCAGCGCGGCGAGCGCCTCGTCGAGGGCACTTTCAACCGTCGCGCCCGCGCCGAGGGCAATGCGGTCGGTTACGACACCATCGCCGCCTCAGGACCGCACGCCTGCATCCTGCACTGGACACGCAACGACGGCGCCGTCGTGCCCGGCGACCTCATCCTGATGGACGCTGGAATCGAGCTCGACAGCCTGTACACCGCCGACATCACGCGGACCCTGCCCGTCAACGGCGTCTTCAGCGCAACCCAACGGCTGGTCTACGAGGCCGTGCGGGAGGCCGCGGATGCCGCTTTCGCAATCGTCAAGCCCGGAATCCGCTTCCGCGAAATCCACGCCGCTGCGATGGAGGTCATCGCCCGGAGGACGGCGGAGTGGGGCTTCCTGCCCGTGAGCGCGGAGGAGTCGCTCCTACCCGCGAACCAGTTCCACCGCCGCTACATGGTGCACGGAACCTCGCACCACCTCGGGATCGATGTGCACGACTGCGCGCAGGCTCGACGCGACCTGTATCTCGACGGCATCCTCGAACCCGGCATGGTGTTCACCATCGAACCCGGGCTGTACCTCCAGCCTGACGACCTCACAGTGCCTGCCGAATTCCGTGGCATCGGCGTGCGCATCGAGGACAACATCCTCGTGACCGAATCCGGCGCGGAGAACCTGTCCATCGACATCCCGAGGACCGCGGACGACGTGGAGGCCTGGCTCCGCGGTGGGGCCTGAGTAATCCCGCGTGACCATCGAGACGCTGCGGCTGCGCGGCTCCGGAGGAGAGGTTGTCGCCGAAGCGAACCCGGTGGGAGCGGGCATCCGATCACTGTCGGTCGACGGCGTGGACCTCGTGCAGGGTTACTCCGGCGAGCTGCCACCAGGCAAGGCCGGAACCGTGCTGGTTCCCTGGCCGAACAGGATCGATCACGGACGCTGGCAGCTCGACGGTGAAACGCAGCAGCTCGACATCACCGAGCCACGGCTCGATACCGCGATCCACGGACTGCTTCCAACCACGCGCTACGTGACGCAGGGCCGTACAGAGAGCAGCATCACCCTCGGAGCAGATATCTCCGGGCACGCCGGATACCCGTTCGAGCTGCAGACCGAGGTTCGTTATGAGCTCGTCGACTGCGGCATCGAGGCGACCCATCGGATCACGAACGGGGGCGGACGCCCGGCACCGGTTGCGATCGGCGCCCATCCGTACCTGCGTGTCGGCGATGTCGACGCGAACGACCTGGCTGTGCGGATCGCCGCGAGGACAGCGGTGCTGCTCGACGAACGCAATCTGCCAACGCACGACCAGGACGTCAGCGGGAGCCGCTACGACCTACGGAGCCCCGTGAGCGTGCGCGAGGTCGTGCGTCACGCCTGCTTCACCGATCTCGAACTCACGAACGGTCGATATGAGCTCTCCCTCATCGCACCGGACGGTCGCGAGACCGTCGTCTGGGGCGACGAGGCGTTCCGCTGGGCCCAGCTCTATGTCACGGACACGTTCCCGCACGACAAAGGGATTGTCACAGCCGTGGCCCTCGAGCCGATGACGGCACCGCCGAACTCGCTCGCCAGCGGAATCGGACTGCACTGGATCGAACCGGGCGACGAGTGGATCGTACGCAGGGGTATCGAACTGCGGCCGGCCTCGCGCTGATCGTTATCGTGCAGGCTATTTGGTTCGAGTACACCAAGCATCGTGCATCCGGTCTCCTCTCGATCATGGAAATGTCCATGTTCATCGCGAGTTCTCCCATTCCGAGGCCGATTCGGCATCCCTAGCCTTGGAGACATGGGCGTCGAGGTGGATCCAGCCGTGATCAAGCTGCCGACGGCACCCCCGGAACTCCAGCAGCGACTGGATGCCGGCGAGACGATCGCCTGGACTGAGCCCATGACGATCGAGACCTACGATCCCGCCGATCCGAACGAGTATCCTATGTTCCTCGATCGCCGGGTCTACCAAGGCTCGAGTGGTCGGGTGTATCCGCTCCCCTTTATCGACCGCATCGCATCGGAGAGTCGGCCGCGCGAATGGCAGGCGATTCATCTCGAAAACCGGTATCTGCGACTGGTTATCCTGCCGGAACTCGGCGGACGCATCCACATCGCCTACGACAAGACCAACGGCTACGACTTCTTCTACCGCAACAACGTGATCAAGCCGGCCCTCGTCGGGCTGGCCGGCCCGTGGATCAGCGGCGGCGTCGAGTTCAACTGGCCGCAGCATCATCGTCCGGCCACCTATCTCCCGGTCGAGACGACGATCTCGCTGGAGGACTCAGGCGCGATCACCGTCTGGTGCAGCGATCACGATCCACTCAGCCGTATGAAGGGCATGCACGGCATCCGCCTGCACCCCGACCGCGCCGTCATCGAACTCGCGGTGCGCCTGCACAACCGCACGAGCGAGCGGCATACCTTCCTCTGGTGGGCGAATGTCGCGGTCGAGGTGAACGACGACTACCAGTCGTTCTTCCCCACCGACGTGCGGTATGTGGCCGACCACGCCCGGCGCGCGATCACCGCCTTCCCGGCGGCGGATCGCTCCTACTACGGCGTCGATTATCCTGCGCGCGAGCGGATGCGGCCCGGCGCGAACCGGATCGACTTCCATAGCAACATCCCAGTTCCCACGTCCTACATGGTCCTCGACACAGACGACGAGTTCTTCGGCGGCTACGACCACGGGGTCGGAGCGGGTTTCGTCCATTGGGCCGACCGTCGCATCTCACCGGGCAAGAAGCAGTGGACCTGGGGCAATTCGCCTTTCGGCGACGCCTGGTACGCCCATCTCGCCGACGACGACAGCGCCTATGTGGAGCTGATGGCGGGCGTCTACACCGACAACCAGCCCGACTTCGCCTGGATCATGCCCGGCGAGACCAAGACCTTCTCACAGTACTGGTATCCGATCCAGCAGATCGGAGTCGCCCACCAGGCCAACCGCGACGCCGCGGTGCATGTCGAGGTCGGCATCACCATCGACGTGGGCGTCTCCGTCACCCGCAGTTTCACGGACGCCACGATCCGGGTCGCCGACGCGACGGATGCCACGGTCGCCGAGTGGCGCGCAGACCTCGCGCCCGGCGACCCATTTTCCGGCAGTGCGCCGAACAGAGCCGCGCTGGCCGACGTGGACCTGACCACCGAGGTGCTCGACTCCTCCGGCAGCGTCGTCATCTCCTGGCGTCCACGGCCCGTCCAAATCTGCGAGGAGCCGGCAGCGGCAACCGAACCCTCTCCACCCACCGAGACGAGCAGCGTAGATGAGCTCTATCTCGTCGGCGTGCATCTCGCCCAGTACCGGCATCCGACCCGGTCTCCGCTGCCGTTCTGGGAGGAGGCCCTGCGGCGCGACCCACGGGATTCGCGCGTGAACCTCGCACTGGCCTGGCACCATTACGGCGCCGCCGACTACGCCAGGGCGCTGTCACACCTGGACGCGGCGATCGCGCGCCTGACCGAACGCAACGGCACTCCGGCCGATGGGGAGCCGTTCTACGCAAAGGGCCTGATCCTTCGACGCCTCGGTCGCACCCGCGAGGCGGTTGCGACCTTTGCGAAGGCCGCATGGGACGGCAAGTGGGCCCATGCCGCTGGATACGAGATGGCCCGCATCGCACTCGCGGACGGACGCCTTGAGGATGCCATCGCCGACGCAGCGGAGTGTGCTCGCTATGACACCGACGACCTGCGCCAGCGCGCTCTGACCGTCATCGCCCTCCGAAGGCTCGGACGCACGGAGGACGCTGAGCGGCTGCTCACCGCGACGCGTCACCTCGACCGCCTGGACGTGCTCTGCCGTGTGCTCGACGGTGAGATGCCGACAGACATGCACGGTCTCGTGGACGTCGCGGCGGACTTGGATTCCTTCGGCGAGCACTCGCTGGCTCTCACGCTGCTCGATCGCGCGGCGCTGGCGAATCCTGGGCCGGCAGGGAACGTGGAGCCGATCGCGCATTACCTTCGGGCTTCCATCCTCGACCGCCTGGGCATGGCGGCCGAGGCAGCAGCCGAGCGCGCGGGTGCCCGATCCGCCGATCGTCGCTGGGCTTTCCCCGCCGGTCTCGACGCGCACGACGCCCTGCACGACGCGATCGTCGCCGAGCCCGAAGACACCGTCGCTCATGGCTTCCTCGGCATGCTGCTCTTCGACCGCGGGCGCACCATCGACGCTATGGATCACTGGCAGCGGGCGATAGCGCTCGGCACCGACGACCCGATCATCTTCCGCAATGCGGGAATCGCCGCCTACAACGTTCTAGCAGACGACAGGCTGGCGTGGGTCTGCTTCGAACGTGCCTGGTCGCTGGCACCACGGAGCGCCCGGCTGCTCTACGAACTGAACCAGCTCGCGGGTCGGCTCGGACATCCGGCGAACGAGAGGCTGGCCAGACTCGAGGCCCATCGCGACCTGGTGCTCAGCCGTGACGACCTCGTCGTCGACTTCAGCGAACTTCTGGTCGGCGGCGGTCGGGCGGCGGAGGCGGTCGCGCTGCTCGAGTCACGGATCTTCCAACCGTGGGAGGGCGGTGAGGGCCGCGTTCTCGCGGTGTGGGAGCACGCCCGCACCGCAGCCGGACTGTCGATCGAGAGCCCTCCGTCCAGTCTCGGCGAGGCCCGCCCCGAGGTCACCGCGCCGCCGGCTGTGCGTGAGGACGGCACTACTGATTACTTCGCCACCAGCCTGCCCGACCTGTTGCTTTTCGCCAGAGACCCCGGCTGAAATCATCTGACGCTTCGGGCCACCTGGCTCAGCGAGCCGACCTCAGTCGAGCGGATCCAACACGAGCACGTCGGCGTCCGATGCGAAACCGAAGGGGACGAGCACTCCACTCCCCCTGGCCGACGCACCGGACACGACCTGTTCGCTGCCCGCCACCCGGTAGCGACGATCGGCGTCGAGAGTGGTCGGGAAGACGCGTGGCTGCTCGCGATCCCGGGTGCGATCCCGATCGCGGTCGTAGACGAAGAGCACGATCCTCTCGTCGTCAGCAGGGCCGCGATACTCTACGCAATACAGGTTGTCGGTCGGTCGGCCATGCGTCACCGAAGTACCGCGGTGCACCACGTTCCGCAGCTCCTTGTACCGGGCGACATGCCGCCCCGCCTCATCGCGTTCTTCCGCGTCCCAGGCCAGCAGGTCCGACCCGATGCCGAGAACACCAGCCATCGCGACGGCGAAACGATAGCCGAGCGACGAGGGTGACCGGTCGCGGTGGCCGAGGTCATCCGATACCCACGAACTCATGACGTGGGCGGGATAGGCGCTGAGGAATCCGTCCTGGATCACCAGCCGATCGCGTGCGCCGACCTCATCACTCGTCCACACCACATCGGAGAGGGCAAGAACCGCGTTGTCGATGCGACCACCGCCGCTCGCGCAGGCCTCGAGAGTGACGTCCGGGAACTCGGCCCGCAGCATCCTGAGGATGCGATAGTACGAGCGCGTGTGCTGCACCGACCACTCACGGCCATGCGGGTCGCCCGCGCGACCGCCGTCGGTCACCGGACGGTTCATGTCCCACTTGATGTAACTGATCGGGGTTGAGGTGAGCAGCGTGCGCAGCACGTCCTCCACCCACTCCACGACGTCCTGGCGACCAAGGTCGAGCACGTACTGGTTGCGGATCGAGAGCAACGGTCGCCCCTCGGCGCGATAGACCCAGTCCGGATGCTGGCGAAAGAGGTCGCTGTCGGGGTTCACGCACTCCGGCTCGACCCACAGTCCGAACCGCATACCCTTCTCGATGACACGGTCGGCGAGGGCGGACAGGCCGCCTGGGAACTTCGCCGGATCCGGCGTCCAGTCGCCGAGTCCGGCCCGGTCGGAGGTGCGTCCGACGAACCAGCCGTCGTCCACCACGAAAACCTCCACGCCGAGGTCGGCGGCGATCCCGGCGAGTTCGAGCTGGTGGTCGATGCGCACGTCGAAGGTCGTCGCCATCCAGGAGTTGTAGACGACAGGTCGGTGCCACGGTGTGAGATCGCGAGCGAGTGCGAGCTGCTGGTACCGATGCCAGGCCTGCGAGACCCCGTCGACACCGTCGGCGCTGAACACACCGGCACTCTGCGGAGAGACGAAGGACTCGCCGGCCAGCAGGGTGATCGTGGTCGTGTCGTCGTCCACGCCGCAGGAGACGCGGGTGCTCTGGCCGACCTGGTTCGAGTCGACCTGCAGCCGCCACGAACCGCTCCACTCGAGGGCGACACCGTAGGCGTGACTCGCCGGCCGCACGAAGGAGTCGATGTCAGGAAGGGCTGTGAGGGTCACGACGGGGCTGAAAGCGAGTCCCGTCATTCCCTGGCGGCTTCCGATCGAGAAGGTGCCCCAGTCGAGATCGACCCGACGACGCTGGAACTCGCGCGACCACGAGCCCGCGAGATAGTCGACCCGCACACGCTGCCCGACCGGTACGTTCCACCCGGCGGAGAAGGCCCGAGGTAGCTCGACGGCGCTCTCGCCGGAGTTCTCCAGCGTGATCCAGCGGCGCACCACGTCATGGTCGGCCGAGGTGGTCGCGTGCAGTGTCAGCCGCAGTGTGCCGGTCTCATCGATGAAGGGAACGTCGAGCGAATCGCCACGCTGGCCGGTCTCGAATGCGATGCCCGCCTCATCCACCCGCCAGGAGGCCCCGGTGCGCGAGTCGCCGCGATCCACCAGCAGCTCGCTGAAGGCGGTGTGCCGCTGTCCGTTCGAGGCGTACTCGAGTGGTGCAGAGTCGGATGGTGTGGCCCAGCCGGTGATCCTGGCTGGCTCCGACCAGGCCTCGCGCTCGACATCCGTTCGCTCGCCCCAATAGTCGAGAACGACCCCGGAGCCGTCGGGGAGAAGGCTGACGACGTAGTCCGTGGCGCGCGTGTGCAAAGTCCACTGCATGAAAAGGTTGTCCTCCTGCTACTTGCTCGAACCGAGCGTAAGGCCCGAGACGAAGTGCTTCTGAAAGGCGAAAAAAACGATCGCCGTCGGAACCGCGGCGACGACGGCCCCTGCGGCCACCACATTCCATTGGCTGACGAAACCGCCCTGGATGTTGAGCAGGGCAGCCGTGATCGGAAAGTGTGTCTCCGTGCGCAGCACCGTCATCGCCCAGATCAGGTCGTTCCAGATCCAGGTGGTGGCCAGTGCACCGAGTGCCGCCAGCGACGGGCGACAGAGTGGAAGTACGATGCGCAGGTAGGTGCGCATCTCCCCCGCGCCATCCACCCTGGCGGCCTCGAAGATCTCGACCGGGATGGAGCGCATGAAACCGTGCAGCACGAAGGTGTAGAACCCGAGGCCGAACCCGACCTGCACCACGATGAGTGCCAGCAGCGTGTCGTAGATGCCCAACGCATCGGTGATCCGCGATACGGGGATCAGCAGGATCTGTGGTGGCAGCAGGTTGCCAGCCAGCATGAGCAGCAGGATCGGGCGGCGGAACGGGATGCGGAACCGGCTGAGCGCGAAAGCAGCCCACGACGCAAGCAGCAGCGAGAAGAACACCGTGAAGACGGTGACGATGGCGCTGTTGATCAGCGATTCGCCGACCAGGCTCTGCGTGAAGACGGTGACGAAACCATCCAACGAGAGGGACCTGGGCAGTGCGCCGAGCCCGTTCGAGGTGATGTCGCCGAAACTGCGGAAGGCGACGAAAACGACGAAAACGAGTGGTGCGATCCAGAGCAGCGACAGCGGCGTCATGACCACGTGGAAGATCCACGAGCCGCGCTTGTGCCGACGCTTGGGGATGCGTCGCACGTCCGCAATACCCGCTGCATTCGAGACGAGTGCCATGATCAGTCCTCCTCTTTCGATGCGCGCGCCAGGTAGGTGATGATGAAGACGATCGCGAGAAGGAAGATGATCACGGCGATCGCCGAACCGTAGCCGAGGT
>JAODMW010000251.1 GCA_025464815.1 Microbacteriaceae bacterium
CAGCTCCGTACAGCAGGGCCTGCCGGCGCAGGTCATCCGGCTCGATGCCGAGCCGCTCGAGCTCCGGCATTCCATCCACGATCCATTGCTCGTACATCTCGTCGCTCAACTCGGGATGGAACTGCACTGCGAGTGCGAAGTCGCCGAGGCTGTAGGCCTCGTTGTTGTACTCGTGCGAACTCGCGAGCCGCGTCGCTCCCGATGGCAGGCCGAAGGTGTCCCCGTGCCACTGCATCATGGGCACGTCGGCGACGTGACGTAGTGGCGAATCGAGCCCGGCATCCGTCGGTGTGATCGTGCGAAAACCGATCTCCACCGTCTTGCCCCTCCGCACCGTTTCGCCCAGGGCCTCGGCCATGAGCTGCGCGCCCAGGCAGATGCCGAGAGTCGGCTGCTCGGCAGTCAGGCGGTCGCGGAGAAAAGAAAGCTCGGTCTCGAGGTAGGGATATTCGCTCTTCTCGTACACGCCGATGTCGCCGCCCAGTACCACTACGAGGTCGGGTTTCGGCGCAGTGGCCGGATTCTCGGTGGTCACGTCGAGATAGCGGATCTCGTAGTCGTGGTCGCGGAGCACCGCTTCGAGGTTGCCGAGATGGGCGATCTCCATGTGCCGCAGCACGAGTGCCGTTCGGCTCATTGTCTAGTCCGCGGCCTTGATGACGATGGTGTCGGTTGCGGGGTTGCCTTCCCCGGGGGCCACGTAGACGTCGGGTTCGATGTAGATGACCCGCGCGATCGGAATCGCCTCGCGTACACGCGCTTCGATCGCATTGATGGCCGTGGCTACATCCGCGAGTTTCATCTTGCTGGCGAAAGCGATCTTCGCCGCGACCATCAACTCTTCCGGGCCGAGGTAGAGGGTCTTCATGTGGATGAGCGACTCGACCTCGGGCTCGGCGTTGATCGCGTCGCGGATCCGGTCGACGTCGGACGCGGAGGCGCCCTCGCCAACGAGCAGGCTCTTGGTCTCGATGGCGAGCACGATGGCTACGAGCACGAGCAGCACGCCGATGGCGATCGTGCCGATCGCGTCGAACACGCCGTTACCCGTGATCGTCGTCAGTACGACCCCGACGAACGCGAAGACGAGACCCGTGAGCGCAGCGACGTCTTCGAGCAGGACGACGGGGAGCTCTGGGGCCTTGGCGTGACGGATGAAGGAGAGCCAGCTGTCGTTGCCCCGGGTGTGGTTCGACTCCTGCACCGCGGTACGCAGCGAGAAGCTTTCGAGCACCATCGAGATGACGAGCACGGCGATCGGAAGCCACGCATTCTCGAGAGCATGAGGATGCTCGAGCTTGTTGATGCCCTCATACAGCGAGAAGACGCCGCCGACGCTGAACAGGATGATCGACACCACGAAGGCGTAGACGTAGCGCTCCCGGCCGTAGCCGAAAGGGTGCTGGGCGTCTGCTTTCTTCTTGGAAACGGCCCCGCCGCGAAGCAACAGGATTTGATTGCCTGTGTCAGCAAGAGAGTGCACACCCTCGCCCAGCATGGAACTCGAACCCGAGACGCCCCACGCGATGAATTTGGCAATCGCGATCCCGAGGTTCGCAGACATCGCCGCAATAATCGCTTTGGTGCCGCCCTGTGTGCTCATGCGGTCAATCCTAGGATGGGGACATGACTGCGCTTCCGACCACTGCGATTCTCGGCGCCGGATCGATGGGCGGCGCGATCCTGAGCGGACTGCTGCAGCCGACGGTCACGGTGGATGGCGGCATCCGCGTGACCAATCGAACCGAAGCCAAAGCGGCGGCGCTGCGTTCCGATACCGTCACCTCATTCGCCCTCGAGAGCGAGCCGCTGGCCAACCTGGTGGCAATCGCCGGCGCTCGGATCGTGCTCGTCGGGGTCAAGCCGGCGATGGTGCCGGACCTGCTGCGCGAGATCGCCTCGGGCCTCGAGCCGGATGCGATCGTCGTCAGCGTTGCCGCCGGCGTGACGACCGCGACGATGGAGGCGATCGTTCCCGGCGTAGTGCTCCGGGCGATGCCGAACACACCGGCCGTCGTCGGTCGTGGCGTCACCGGATTGAGCGCGGGGTCGCGGGCGACCACGGATGACCTGGCTCTCGCCCGCGCACTGTTCGAGACGGTGGGCGAGGTGTTGGAGATTCCGGAGGAGAAGATCGACGCGCTCAGCACGATCTCCGGCTCAGGTCCCGCATATGTGTTCTATCTGATCGAGGAATTGACTCGCACCGCGGTCTCGTTGGGGTTCAGCGCGAAGGAAGCGGCAACGATGGTGAACGGCACGTTCCTTGGTGCGGCGGAGCTGCTCGTGACATCCGGCGAGGATCCCGCCGAGCTCAGGCGACGGGTCACCAGCCCGAAGGGAACCACAGAGCGCGCTATCGCGGAACTCGAGGGCGCCGACCTCAAGTCGCTGTTCGACCATGCGACCGCCGCCGCGCTGGCACGGGCGAAGGAGCTCGCCGCGGGTTAAGCGGGTTGAGTAGGGCGCTTCGGGCTGAGCGGGTTGAGTAGGGCGCTCAGCGCCCGTATCGAAACCCCCGGTCGGTCGTCGAAGTTCCGATACCTCGCTGGCGCTCGCTACTCAACCAGCGGGAGCCCGGCTAACTCTGCAGAGTCGCGAACTTCTCGATGTCGGCCGAATTGCCGCTCACGATGATGAGGTCGTGGTTGGACACGACGGTTTCGGGAGTCGCATAGGTGAACTCGTTGCCCGGCGACTTCACGCCGACCACCGTCACGCCGTATTTGCGGCGAACAGCGGATTCGGCGAGGGTGATGCCGCGAATGGGCTTCGGCGGGTACATCTTCACGATCGCGAAATCGTCGTCGAACTCGATGAAGTCGAGCATTCGGCCGGAGACGAGGTGCGCGACGCGCTCGCCGGCCTCGGCCTCCGGGTAGATCACATGGTTCGCGCCGATGCGGGAGAGGATCTTGCCGTGCGACTGGCTGACCGCTTTGGCCCAGATCTGCGGGATCTTGAGGTCGACGAGGTTCGCGGTGATGAGCACGCTGGCCTCGACGGATGATCCGACCGCCACGACGGCGATGGCGAAGTCCTGTGCGCCGATCTGCCGCAGCGCGTCGATGCTGCGGGCATCCGCCTGCACCGCGTGGGTCACGCGTTCCGACCACTTCTGCACGAGCGATGCGCTCTCGTCGACGACGAGAACGTCACGGTCGAGCCGGGAGAGTTGCCCGGCCGTCGCGGCACCGAAGCGACCGAGGCCGATGATGAGCACCGGCGCGTCGTGAGGGATGCGGTCAACCAACGATGGGCCTCTCTTCTGCTCGGCGGAACAGCTGCCGCCGCGTGCTCGCGGCGAGGGCGGCGGCGAGTGTCACTGTACCAACGCGCCCCATGAACATGGTGGCGGCGAGAACGTAGACGGCGGGATCGGAAGCCTTCTGGGTGAGGCCGCTGCTGAGCCCGCAGGTGGCGAAGGCCGAGATCACGTCGAACAGGACGAAGTCGAGTGGCTCCTTCGTTATCTGCAGGATGATGATGCTCGCGGCGGCAACCGTCGTAGCGCCCCACAGCACGACACTGACGCCGACTCGAAGAACGTCTGGCGGGATGCGGCGGTCGAAGGCCTCCATCTCCTGGTTCCCCCGCGCCTCGGCGAATGCGGCCAGGAAGAGGATCGCCAGGGTCGTCACCTTGATGCCGCCGGCCGTCGACGCCGAGCCGCCGCCGATGAACATGAGCATGTCGGCGACCAGCAGGCTCGAGCCGTTCATCTGACTGATGTCCACCGTGGAGAATCCGCCGGAACGCGTCATCATCGAGAAGAAGAGGGACTGCAGAATCTGCTGACCCGCATCGAGTTCGCCGAAAGTCTTGGGGTTGGTGAACTCCAGCAGGTAGAAAGCGAGAGCGCCGAGCACGAAAAGGATCAGCGTGGTGAGGATCGTGATCTTGACATGCAGGGACCAGCGCTTGGGCTTGCGCAGGTTCTTCGAGAGCACGTAGATCACCGGAAAGCCGATGCTTCCCAGAAATACCCCGATCATCAGCAGGCCCAGAAACCAGACGTCATGCGCATAGGGCGTCAAACCCGTCGCGGTGGGCTGGAACCCGGTGTTGGTGAAGGCCATGGCGGAGAAATAGAAGGACTGCCAGAGCGCATCCAGGAAGGAGACACCCTGGATCAGCATCCGGGGAAGCAACAGAATGGCCACCGCGATCTCGATGACGAGGGCGCTCACCGCGACGGTCAGCAGCAGGCCACCGATCTCGCCGAGCCGCACGGCCTGGCCCTCGGCGATCGGACCCTTCTGGATGCGCAGCGGGTTGCTGTCGCTCGCGGCCAGGAGTTTCTGTTTGAGCCCGAGGCGGCGCGAGATCACCAGACCGAGGATCGAAGCCAGGGTGAGCACCCCGATTCCGCCGATTTGCACACCGATGAGGACGAGCACATGTCCGAAAGGCGACCAGTAGGTCGCCATGTCCACCGTCGACAGCCCGGTGACGCAGATGACCGACACAGCTGTGAACAGGGAGTCGGCCAGCGGCGCGATTTCGCCCGAGGCGGTCGAGACCGGCAGCGAGAACAGCAGCGTGAAAAACAGGACCAGCCCGGTGAAGATCACGATGGCAAAACGGGCTGGCGTCGCGGAGGCGAAGTCGTCCACGACGTCGCGGATGCGGCCGAGGAATCCGACACGAGAGACCGGTTTGGTGCGCATCAGTTCCCCACTCCTACGGCGCCGCAGCAGTTTGTCATGGTACTCCAACGCCGGGGGCGGCTACCCTGTTGAAATGGCTGACATCTTTGACGTGGTTGCCGACGCTACCCGACGCGACCTGCTCCAGGTTCTGCTCGACCGCTACGTGGCATCCGACTCCGACTCCGGCGAGATCAGCGTCGGCGAGATCGTCGACAAGCTGGGACTCAGCCAGCCCACCGTGTCCAAACACCTGAAGGTGCTACGCGATCACGGCTTGGTCACGGTGCGCGAGGAGGGCCAGCACCGCTACTACTGCATCGATACGAGCCCGCTCGAGGAGGTCGAGGACTGGCTCATCCCGTTCCTGAGCGCTGATTTCGAGACCGGTTCGGATAGCTCGTCGACAGTTTTCGCGGCCTGGTCTGGCGTGCAGGTGCCCGAGCCCATCCGTCGCGCGGCCGAGACGCTGCAGCATCCGGCCGATGCGGGAACCGCCGTCGGCAGGGCCGCCGCCGAAGCGCGTAATGCGATTCAGGATGCTTCCCACGAGGTCGAGCGCCGGGTCATCGAGCCGATTAAAAAGAAGCTGGGACGCAGGGACGGCAAATAGCCTGTTGCAGGCGAGTCACATTAGCCCCTACAGTTACCGATTAGCACTCCAGTAACAGAGGTACGAGAGTGCGTTAGTTCCCAATCGCGCTGGAACCAAGGGGTATGAGTCGACATGGCACGTGATCTCTCAGAGGTGCGTTTTCTGACGGTGGCGGAAGTCGCCGAGATGATGCGCGTCTCCAAGATGACCGTCTATCGGCTGGTGCATGCCGGCGATCTGCCGGCCATCCGCTTCGGGCGCTCGTTTCGCGTGCCGGAATCCGCCGTCGAAGCGGCCATCGACTCGCACATCGCCGACGCCGGCTGACGCTCGACCAGGCGCTGGGCAAGCCGCGATGCCTAAAGCGGGTAGGATGGCCCGAGGCAATTTTTCCGCGGTTCTGAACGGACCCGGTCGTCTGTTCACGAATCAGTGAGGCCAGAATTTATGAGGTGCGTATGGGTTCCGTAATCAAGAAGCGTCGTAAGCGCATGGCGAAGAAGAAGCATCGCAAGCTGCTTCGCAAGACTCGCCATCAGCGTCGCAACAAGAAGTAGGTTCCGCGACAGCGGGACTCACGGCATGAGCGCCGGACCTATCGGGTCTGGCGCTTTTTGTTTTTGCTCACCACTCTGCCATCGCGCCGAACCCGCCGCTTGGCCGTACGGATGCTCGCGGGATCGAGCTTCATGATCGGCCAGCCACGTTTTGTCGCATAGCCACTGAGCACGGAATCCGGGTTGACGACGACGCGGTTGCCGACGAGTTCGAGTAGCGGGATGTCATTGCGGGAGTCGGAATACGCCCAGCAGTCCGAGAGGTCGGCTCCGAGCCGCACCGCGAGTTCCTCGGCCGCCACCGCCTTCCGATCGCCATGGAGGATAGGACCTTCGAGTTCGCCGGTGAACCTGCCGTCACGCGCGCCGAGGAGGGTGCCGAGCGCGCCGGTCAGGCCGAGATTTCCCGCGATCACCGACGCGATGTCGACAGGAGCCGCGGTGATGAGCCACACCTCGTGGCCTTTGTCGAGATGCTCCTTCGCCAGCTCGACAGTTTCCGGCCAGAGGCGTGTCTGGATCTCCCGCTCGTAGATGTCCTCGGCCAGCCGCTTGAGTTCGTCCGCCGGATGCCCTTCGGCCAACTGCAGCGCTCGCTCCTGCGCGCTCAAGATATGTTTCTTGTTCTCACCGACAGCAACAAACCTGAACTGGTGCCAGGCGAACCGCGACAGGTCGCGGAATCCGATGAAGCCGCGCTTCCACGCAGCGCGACCGACGTGATAGATCCCCGCGCCGTGAAGCAGGGTGTTATCCACGTCGAAGAACGCGACAATCGGCCGATTGTCCGGCAGGGTCCGGGATTCTTCTGCGTACATCGCCGTCCATGTTAGTGGTCGATTGTTTCGTCCTGCGGGCGCCAACTCCACCGATGTCTTCGGGTTATTCTGAGTGGGTGTCCACCGCGGTCCTGACCCTTATCGGCAAGCCGGGATGCCACCTGTGCGACGTGGCGAGGGATGTCGTGGTCTCGGTCGTCTCGGAGCTCGAGAGGGTGGCATCCGCACCATCGATCTCGGTGGAAGAACTGTCGATTTTCGATGACCCCGAGCTTCTCGACAAGTATGCGGAAGAGGTTCCCGTGCTGTTGCTCAATGGTCGGGTGCACAACATCTGGCGCGTCGATGCCGACCGGCTTCGCACCGCCCTACTGGAGGTCTAATGCTCAAGCACATCGTGTCGTGGAAGCTCGCCGCAGACGATGCCGAGACGAAGCGCGAACATATCGGGCAGATCGTGTCCCGGCTGCAGTCGCTCGTCGGCGTGGTTCCCTCGATCCGTGCGTTGAGCGTCGGGCCGACGGTAGTCGAAGGCCCGAATCACTGGGACCTCGGCCTCATCGTGGACTTCGATGACGAGGACGGGCTTCAGGCCTACCAGGACAATCCCGATCACCGGGCGGTCGGCGCGTTCATCCGTTCCGTGATCGACCAGCAGGCGACGGTCGACTTCCTGGTCTAATCCTCGCGGAGCTTCGCGGCGGCCTCGGCCTCGGCGCGCGAGTCGTAGACCGGCTCGTCGAGCACGAACGCCAGGTTCTCGTTGGGAGCGACGAGTAACAGGTCGGTAGGTTCATCCGCTGACTGGAAGTCGGCTGAGACGAGCGGCTCGTCATTGAGGTGCACGGTGAGGATGCCGCTGCCGGTTTCGAGCGACGGAACCTCCAGGGCGCTGATCGGCTTGCCACCGGCCCGCTCGAGCAGCGCGATGACGGCTGCCCCGACGCCCTTGCCTGCGGAGAGGAACGCCTTCTCGTCGATCACCGTGTAGTCGTAACGGGTGCGCACCGTGAAGGTGAGCTCGTCCGGTTCCTCGGCGTCATCATCCTCGGCGTCTTCGTCCCCGTAGAGCTCGTCGAGTGCCTCGCCGTAGGCCCCCACGGCCTCCCAGAGCTGGCGATCGACTTCGACCGCCGCGTCATCCTGGTCCTGCTGTCCCGCCAGCAATTCGATGTGCTCGCCGAGAACCGCGAGAAGCTCCCTGCCCGCGTCTATTGCTGCCTGCCTACTGCCGGGTGATCCGTTTTCCATGTTCGTCACGGTACCAGCCTCGCCAGTGCGCCCATGGCGCGGGGCCGTTTCGCACCCGTGTGGACAGACGGTTCAGGTGTGGTGCACCTCGCGAGCGCGAGATCGCAGGCCGTCGACGGTCACGAGAGAGTCCTAGGGCAACAGCCTTGTCGGCCCGCGGAACAGGTAGGTGACCTCGCGCAGGTTGGCCTGGTGCAGCAACAGCATGATCACGCGGCTGAGGCCCATGCCGAAACCGCCGTGCGGCGGTACGCCGTAGCGGAAGAAGTCCAGGTAGAAGCCGAGCTCCTCCGGGTCGAGGCCCTTATCGCGCGCCTGGGCCTCCAGCACGTCGATGCGGTGCTCGCGCTGGGCCCCGGTGGAGATCTCCACCCCGTTGAAGATGAGGTCGTAGCTGTTGGTGAGGCCCGCGTCATCCGCATGTCGCATGTGATAGAACGGCCGGATGCTGGAGGAGTAGTCGGTGAGGAAGACGAACTCGTGGCCGAATTCTTCGAGCACGTAGGCCGAGATCTGGCGTTCGCCTTCTGGATCCATGTCGTCGTCGTGCCGGGGGACCTCGTAGCCGCGTTCGGCGACAATGCGTTTCGCCTCGGCGAGCGGGATTCGCGGGAACGGCGTCGTCGGAACCGTCACCTCGACGTCGAAGAGGGCCTTGATCTCCTCGCCGTGCTTTGCCTTGACCGCGGTGAGGGCAGCGACCAACAGGTTCTCGTGCAGGGTCATGACGTCTTCGTGGCTGTCGATCCAACTGATCTCGGCGTCGACGCTCGTGAACTCTGTGGCATGGCGGCTGGTGAAGCTGGGGTCGGCGCGGAAGGCGGGGGCGATCTCGAAGACCTTGCCGAAGCCCGCCGGCTGCGCCATCTGCTTGAAGATCTGCGGGCTCTGCGCGAGGAACGCCTTGCCCTCGAAATACTTGACCTCGAAGAGCTCCGCCTTCGACTCGCTTGCGCTCGCCATGAGCTTGGGCGTGTGGATCTCGATGAAGTCGTTGTCGATCCAGTAGCTGCGCAGCGCATGCTCGAAGGTCGTCTGCACCCGGGCGATGAGGTTCTGCTCCGGACGCCGCAGATCGAGGAAACGCCAGTCCATGCGCTTGTCGATGCTCGAGTCGGCAGCAATGGGCGTCTCGGCGATGGCGACCGTGGCGATGTCGAGGCCTGTCAGCTTCACCTCCACTCCACCGAGCTTCACGCGCTCGTCGTGCTTGAGCTCTCCGGTCGCGGTGAGGAAGGTGCCCTGGCTGAGTGCGGAGATGGTTTCGGAGATGTCGGTCGGCCGCTCGACGCCGTCTTCGCCGAACAGGCGAGGATTCACCAGCTGCACGGCCCCCGACTCGTCGCGTAGCACGACGAACTGCACCTTCTTCTGGTCGCGCACCGTTTCCACCCATCCGGACACGGTCACGGGGCCGTCCGCAGAGGCGGCAAGGTTCTTGATCAGGGTGCGTTCGCTCACGGTCACCGAGTTTAGCCGTGTCGCGTCAGGCGCCTTCTGCCTGGATGCGATCGTCGCCGGGTTGTGGCGTTCCTCCACTGGGCGTTCTCTCGGGAATCTGGCAGCGAAGCAAAACGTAGACTTGGGGCCGTGGCCGCAACCCAGATTCATCTCGTCCGTCATGGTGAGGTGTACAACCCGGAGAGGATCCTCTACGGGCGGCTTCCGGGGTACCACCTGTCGGATCTCGGGCACCGCATGGCTGGCGCTGCGGCGAAGCAGCTGGTCGGGCATCCGATCGTCAAGCTGTATGCGAGTCCGTTGCAGCGTGCTCAGGAGTCCGCGAAACCGTGGGCTGAGGGCTTCGGTCTCGAGATCAACACCGACGAGCGCCTCATCGAACCCTTCAACAAATTCGAAGGCGGCACCTTCGAGTTCGGCGCGGCAGTCCTTTCCAAGCCGCGGGTCTGGCCCTGGGTGCTCAAC
>JAODMW010000269.1 GCA_025464815.1 Microbacteriaceae bacterium
AAGAACGCATTCGAGTCGCCCTCGAACAGCGACATATGGGTGTGCATGCCGGAGCCGGGCTCTCCCGAAAGCGGCTTGGGCATGAACGTCGCATAGACGCCCTGTTCGATCGCGACCTCTTTGATCACTGTGCGGAAGGTCATGATGTTGTCGGCCGTCGTGAGAGCGTCCGCGTAGCGCAGATCGATCTCGTTCTGGCCGGGACCGGCCTCGTGGTGGCTGAACTCGACCGAGATACCGAGGTCCTCCAGCATCCGCACGGAACGGCGTCGGAAGTCGTGGGCGGTGCCGCCGGGGACGTTGTCGAAGTAGCCCGCCTTGTCGACGGGCTGCGGGCCTTCGGCACCGAACTCGGAGCTTTTCAGGAGGTAGAACTCCACCTCCGGATGCGTGTAGAAAGTGAAGCCCCGCTCGGCGGCGGTCGCGAGGGTGCGCTTGAGAACGTTGCGCGGGTCGGCGACGGCAGGCTGGCCGTCGGGCGTCGTGATATCGCAGAACATGCGGGCGGTCGGATCGATCTCGCCGCGCCACGGCAGGATCTGGAAGGTCGCCGGGTCCGGGTGGGCGAGCACGTCGGCTTCGTAGGAACGGGTGAGTCCCTCGATGGCCGATCCGTCGAATCCGAGGCCTTCGGCGAACGCGCCCTCGACTTCTGCGGGTGCGATCGCCACGGACTTCAGGGTGCCGACGACATCCGTGAACCAGAGCCGGATGAACTTGACGCCACGCTCCTCGATAGTGCGGAGAACGAAGTCACGTTGCTTGTCCATTTGCTCCTCATGCCTGGTCGTCATGGCCGTTCGATCTTGACCATTCGGCCCGACTATTAGGCTAGTGGCTATGCCCCGACTCCGCTTGGCACTGGGCCAAACCAACCCCGTTGTTGGCGACTTGGCAGGTAACTCCGACCAGATTGTCGACGCTGCGAAGCGCGCTTCTGCGCAGGGTGCCGACCTGCTCGCCGTCGGTGAGATGGCGATCAGCGGCTATCCGATCGAAGACCTGGCCTCCCGGCCGAGCTTTCTCGCCGATTCACACAGGGCGGTCGAGCGACTCGCCAAGCGGCTCCAGGACGAGGGCCTCGGCGATCTCCCGGTGATCGTCGGACATCCGGATGGCCCATTCGAACCACGACTGCTCGGAACCAGCAACGCTCCGACCGCTATCGCGCAGAACTGCGCGAGCGTGCTGCAACACGGGCATGTGAAGGCCCGCTACGCCAAGCACCACCTGCCCAACTACGCCGTGTTCGACGAGTACCGCATCTTCATCCCCGGTGATGAATTGCTGGTGCTGCGTATCAGGGGGGTGGATGTCGCACTCATCGTCTGCGAGGACCTCTGGCGCGACGGCGGGCCGCTGAGCCGCGTGATGGATGCCGACGCCGGACTCCTCGTCGTGATCAACGCATCGCCGTTCGAGCGTGACAAGGACGAGGTGCGCCTGCCTCTCGTCACCCGCCGCGCGGTCGAAACCGACACGATCGTCGCCTACGTGAACATCGTGGGTGGACAGGACGACCTGGTCTTCGACGGCGACAGCGTTGTCGTCGACGGGACGGGGAGCATCCTCGCCAGGGCACCGCAGTTCGAGGAGCACCTCCTCGTCGTCGACCTCGACGTCGCCGGCGCAACGGGTGCCGAGCTCCCGGAGAGCGTCGCTCGCGTGACTCTCGCCGACAGCACCGCTTCGGCCGATGTCGTCCGCACCGACATCGCCACCCTGCCCGATGATCGCGAACAGATCTGGAACGCGCTCGTCCTCGGCACACGCGACTACGTCGAGAAGAACGGTTTCCCCTCAGTGATTCTGGGGCTGTCCGGCGGCATCGACTCCTCGGTCTGTGCTGCCCTCGCCGCTGACGCGATCGGACCCGATCGGGTCTACGGCGTCAGCATGCCGAGCCGTTACAGCTCGGACCATTCCCGCTCCGATGCCGACGACCTCGCAGAGAACATCGGCCTCCACTATTCGGTGGAGGCCATCGCCGACCTCGTGCTGCCGATCGAAACCCAGCTCAAACTGACCGGGACGGCCGCGGAGAACCTGCAGGCACGCATCCGCGGCATCATCCTGATGGGACTCTCGAATCTCGACGGGCACCTCGTGCTGACCACCGGCAACAAGACGGAACTCTCAGTCGGCTACTCGACGATCTACGGCGACTCGGCGGGCGGTTTCGCGCCGATCAAGGATGTTCCCAAGATGCTGGTCTGGGAACTCGCCCGCTGGCGCAACGAGCTCGCCGCATCGCGCGGCGAGGTTCCGCCGATTCCGGAGAACTCGATCGAGAAGCCGCCAAGTGCCGAGCTGCGACCCGACCAGACCGACCAGGACTCGCTGCCGCCCTACGAGATCCTCGACGCGATCCTGGATGCTTACATCACGCGGAAACTCGGTCGTGAAGACGTGATCGCCCTCGGCTTCGATGCCGAGATAGTCGACTTCGTCACGAAGCTCGTGGACCGCGCGGAATGGAAGCGCCGGCAGGGCGCTATCGGCCCCAAGATCAGCGGCATGGCATTCGGTCGTGACCGGCGGCTGCCGATCACTTATCGACCATCCTGAGTAGGCTTCAGTCATGACCGACCCCACCGCCGCGGCAGAGGCGAACGCAGCACAGGCGAACCTCAAACGCGTCCGCACCCGTCACTTCCAGAGTGCGAAGGAGAACGGTGTGAAGATCACCGGGCTCACCAGCTACGACCAGTTGACGGCATCCATCTTCGATAGAGCAGGAATCGATTTTCTGCTCGTCGGCGATTCGGCGGGCAACAACGTGCTCGGTTATGACACGACACTTCCCGTGAAGATCGACGACCTGATTCCGCTCACGCGTGCTGTTGCCGGTGCGGTATCCAGGGCATTCGTCGTCGCAGATATGCCGTTCGGTTCATATGAAACGGGACCGGATGAGGCGCTGCACACCGCGTTCCGTTTCATGAAGGAAACGCATGCCCACGCCGTGAAACTCGAGGGCGGCGTGCGCAGCGCCGAGCAGATACGGCGGATCGTCTCGGCGGGCATCCCGGTCATGGCCCACATCGGCTTCACGCCGCAGAGCGAGCACGGTCTCGGCGGGCATATCATCCAGGGGCGCGGTGAGGGCGCGGAACAGCTGCTCGCCGATGCGCATGCCGTCGAAGACGCGGGCGCGTTCGCCGTCGTACTCGAGATGGTGCCATCCCATATCGCCGAGCGCGTGACCAGGGAACTGCGCATCCCGACGATCGGTGTCGGAGCAGGACCCCACGTCGACGGCCAACTCCTCGTCTGGACCGACTGGGCGGGGCTGACGACGGGGCGCATCCCCAAGTTCGTGAAGCAGTACGCGAACCTCAGCGGCGTTCTGACGGATGCCACGAAGAGCTACATCTCGGACGTGACCGCCGGCGAGTATCCCGCTCCCGAACACGAGTACGAGGATTAGGACCGGGCGCGAAACCGCCTCCGTCCACTCTCGGACCCCTACTCGTTTCTGGCGTCCTCCTCGGCCCACTTGCGAGCGCGCTCCGCGATGATCTCCGGCGCCCGGGCAGCCTCTTCCCTGGTTGCGAACGGTCCGTCGAGGTCCGAAGCGAGCGACTGCTTTCCCTCTTCGACCTCGCCGGTTCGGATGTTGTAGTACCACTCGGTCATGGGAGCTCCCGTCGCCAACTAAAATCGATCCTATGCCCAAGGATTCGAGCGGACACCTCGTACCGGGACGCATCTCTCCCGGCCGATCTGTGCCACGACACATCCCGCGGCCGGAGTATGTCGGCAAGCCGGGTCCGTCGCGGTTCACGGGTTCCGACGTGTATTCGACGGAAGCGGTGGCCCGAATTCGCGAGTCGGGGAGGATCGCCGCCGATGCCATCGCGCTCGTCGGCGCCAGCATCCGTCCCGGCATCACCACTGACGAGCTCGATGTCATCGGACACGACTTCATGGTCGCGAACGACGCCTACCCATCGACGCTCGGCTACCGCGGCTTTCCGAAGTCGCTGTGCAGCTCGGTCAACGAGGTGATCTGCCACGGGATTCCGGACGACACTGTGCTCGAAGACGGCGACATCGTCAACATCGACGTCACGGCCTTCAAGAACGGCGTGCACGGCGACAGCAACCAGACCTTCACGGTCGGCGAGGTGACGACGGAGGTCGCCGATCTCGTCGATCGCACCCGCGAGTCCCTCAACCGCGGAATCAAAGCCGTCGCACCCGGCCGGCAGATCAATGTCATCGGCCGTGCCATCGAGTCATACGCAAAACGCTTCGACTACGGCGTCGTGCGGGACTTCACCGGCCACGGCGTCGGCGAAGCCTTCCACTCCGGACTGATCGTGCCCCACTACGACTCCGCACCGATGCACTCCACCGAAATCGAACTCGGCATGGTTTTCACGATCGAGCCGATGCTCACCCTCGGCTCGATCGACTGGGAGATGTGGGCGGATGATTGGACCGTCGTCACGAAAGACCGAAGCATCAGCGCGCAGTTCGAGCACACGATGGTCGTGACCGAGAGCGGAGCAGAAGTGCTGACGCTCCCCTGATCTGTTTTGACCGCTCACGATCACCTGACCAGTTCAAGGAAGAATGGCGAAATGGCTCACAAAGCAGTTGGCATCGACATCGGCGGCACCGGAATCAAGGGAGCAGTCGTCGACGTTTCGACGGGCAAGCTGCTGAGCGATCGAGTGAAGCTCCCGACTCCTGAGGGGGGCGAGCCCGACGACATCGTCGAGACCGTGCAGGAGGTCCTGAAGAAGCTCGGCGATGTCGGGAGGAAGGACCCCATCGGGGTCTGTTTCCCGGCCGTCGTGGTCAACGGCAGAACGCTGTCCGCCGCGAACGTCTCGAAGAAGTGGATCGGCCTCGAGGCGGAGAGCCTCTTCGAAAAAGGCCTCGGCCGCAAGATCAGTTTCGTCAACGATGCGGATGCCGCCGGCTACGCGGAATCACTCTATGGAGCGGCCGAGAAGAACAAGGGCCTCATCCTGGTCACCACGCTCGGCACCGGTATCGGCACCGCGATCATCTACAGGGGCGTGCTCATCCCCAACGCCGAACTGGGTCACATCCAACTCGAAGGTGTGGACTGGGAGACCAAAGCCGCGTATTCGGCGAAGGAACGCGAGGATCTCAGCTGGGTCGAGTGGGCCGCGCGACTGCAGAAGTACTACGCGGCGCTGGAGGCCCTCTTCCATCCGGACCTGTTCATCGTCGGCGGAGGCGTGTCCAAGGAATACGAGGACTTCCTCCCGCTGCTGAAGCTGGACACCCCGATCGTGCCGGCCAAGCTGCGCAACAACGCAGGAATCCTCGGCGCCGCGGCTGTCGCCTCGGGCAGATAGTCCCGCAGATCGGCCCGGGGTACGCTCGGAGCAGGCGGCCCGGGTGGCTGCCACTCGCGGACTCAAGGAGTCGGATGTCGCAGCCCTCATCGAGTCGAACGACGGCCGGAGCGAGACCCAAGGGTTTCCTGCATGTCTATCTCGGTGCTGCTCCCGGGGTCGGCAAGACCTTCTCGATGCTCGAGGAGGGTCGCCGACTCAGAGAGCAAGGCCACGACGTCGTTGTGGGCCTGGTCGAAACCCACGGACGCGTGGAGACCGCTCGCATGGCCGATGACCTGGAGATCCTCCCCCGGCGCACGCTGACACATCGCTCGGTCGAACTCGATGAGCTCGACCTGGACCGGCTCCTCGCCCGCCATCCGGAATGGGCGTTGATCGACGAGCTGGCCCATACGAACGCGCCGGGTTCCGCCCACCCGAAACGCTGGGAGGACGTCCAGCAGATTCTGGACGCCGGCATCAATGTGATCTCGACCGTCAACATCCAGCACATCGAATCCCTCAACGACGTCGTGCAGTCGATCACCGGTGTCGTGCAGCGTGAGACGATCCCCGATTCCGTGCTTCGCGCGGCGGACCAGATCGAGGTCGTCGACCTGGCGCCCGAGGCACTGCGCACCCGACTCTCCAGCGGCAAGATCTATCCGGCCGGCACGATCGACGCCGCACTCTCCAACTACTTCCGCCTCGGAAACCTCACCGCCCTGCGCGAACTCGCACTTCTGTGGCTCGCCGACGAGGTGGATGTTGCGCTCCAGGTCTACCGGAACGAACACGGCATCACCGGCAGGTGGGAGGCTCGCGAAAGAGTCGTGGTGGCCCTCCCCGGGGACACGGAGGGTGAGACTCTCATCCGACGCGGGGCCAGAATCGCTGCACGGTCGAGCGGAGGGCAGTTGCTCGCCGTGCATGTCGCGAGCTCAGACGGGCTGGCCGAGGCGAATCCGGCAGCCCTCGTCGCCCAGCGCGCCCTGGTCGAGAGCCTCGGCGGCAGTTATCACCAGGTGATCGGCGACAACACCCCCACTTCCCTCGTGGAGTTCGCGCGGGGAGTAAACGCGACGCAACTCGTGATCGGTGTGAGCCGTCGGAGCCGGCTGACAACCTTCCTCACCGGCCAGGGAATCGGCCAGACGGTCATCCGCGCATCTGGCGATATCGACGTGCACATCGTCTCGCACGCCGCGGCCGGTACGCTGCAGCTTCCGCGGTCACGCGGTGCGCTCACCCTGCGTCGCCGGCTGTCCGGCTTCGCGCTCACCGTTTTCGGCCTGCCGCTGCTCACGCTCGCGCTGAGCTCTATCGAGAACCAGGAATCGCTCGTCAGCGACGTGCTCGCCTTCCAGCTCTTCGTCGTGATCGTCGCACTCGTCGGCGGGATCTGGCCGGCAGTGGTTTCCGCCATCATCGCCGGCCTTGCGCTCGACTTCTTCTTCGTGAATCCGCTTTACCAGATCACCATCGACAACCCGCTGCATATCGTGGCGCTCGTCATCTTCCTCATCGTCGCCGTGCTGGTGAGCCTTGTCGTTGACCAGGCGGCGAGCCGCAGCCGCGCGGCCACACGTTCTGCCGCGGAGGCCGAAACGCTCGCGACCGTGGCGGGAAGCATCATCCGCGGTGAGAATGCAGTCGAGGCCCTCGCGAATCGAATGCGCGAAGTTTTCGGGATGAGCAGCGTCAGCGTGAACTACAAAGGCGAGCGACTCTACGAGGCCGGCGCCGCGACAAGCGGAGAGGATGTTCCCCGCACGGTCGTCGAGCTGAGCGACAGCGGAAGCATCGTCCTGCGCGGTCGCGACCTGCAGGCTTCCGATCGGCGGATTCTCGACGCCTTCGTCTCGCAGATCGAAGCGGCCCTGCTCCAACGAGAGCTCCGCACGGCGGCCCAGGGCATTCGTCCGCTCGAGGAGGCCGACAGGCTGCGCACCGCGCTTCTCGCGGCCGTCGGTCACGACCTGCGCACTCCGCTTTCGTCCGCCACAGCGGCGGTGTCCAGCCTGCGCAGTACCGATGTCTCGTGGAGCGAAAAGGATCGGAACGAGCTGCTGGCCACGGCCGAGCAGTCACTGCATCGCCTCGCGGATCTGGTGAACGACCTGCTCGACGCCAGCAGGCTGCAGGCCGGGGTGCTCCCCATCACCCTCTCCGCCGTCGGTCTTGACGAGATCGTTCCGCTCGCGCTCGACGAGTTGGGCGTGCCGATCGGCCGCATTCGCGTCGACGTACCACCTGACCTTCCGCCCGCGCTCTGTGACCCAGTACTCGTGCAACGGGTGCTCGTGAACCTGGTCGCCAATGCAGTGCGCTATTCCCCCGACGACTCTCCTCTCCTGATCGCCGCAAGCAGCTTCGGCGAACGAGTGGAGTTGCGTGTCATCGACCGCGGGCCCGGCATCCCCGCAGCGAAGCTCTCCCAGGCCTTCCAGCCGTTCCAGCGCCTGGGCGACACCGACAGCAACGCCGGAGTGGGACTGGGTCTCGCACTTTCCAATGGCTTCATGGAAGCCATGGGCGGCAGTCTCGAAGCGGAAGACACCCCGGGCGGCGGACTTACGATGGTGATCTCGCTGCCCGCCGTCACGCCACCGCCACCGCCCGAGGAGGGGACCTGATGCGCGTACTCCTCGTCGACGACGATGCGCAGATCCTCAAGGCGCTCCGCATCAATCTCGCTGCTCGCGGCTATGACGTCTCACTGGCCCGCTCCGGTCCCGAGGCTCTGGATGTCGCGGTGAAGGTCAAACCGGAACTCGTAGTTCTCGACCTCGGACTGCCCGGCTTCAGCGGCATCCAGGTGATCGAGGGACTCCGGGGCTGGACGGATGTGCCGATCCTCGTCGTGAGTGGGCGGTCTGATTCATCCGACAAGGTCAATGCACTCGACGCCGGTGCTGATGACTACGTCACGAAGCCGTTCTCGATCGACGAACTGCTGGCACGCATCCGCGCCCTGGGGCGACGTTCGCTCGCCGAGCCCGAAGAGCCGATCTCCAGTTTCGGAAACGTCACGGTCGATCTCGCAGCGCACACAGTGAGCAAGACGGATGGCGCTGGCATGCCCGCCGCGGTCAAACTCACACCGACCGAGTGGCACATTCTCGAAGTGCTCGTTCGGAACCCCCGGCGACTCGTCACCAAGCATCATCTGCTCACGACCGTATGGGGTCCGGCTTACGAAAACCAGGACGGCTACCTCCGGCTCTACCTCGCCCAGCTTCGCAGGAAGCTCGAACCGGAACCCTCGCGACCGCGCTATCTGCTGACCGAACCCGGGATGGGTTACCGGTTCTCGCCGGACGCGCCGTAGACGGGCCCGATTCGTCGATTCCGTCGCACATTCACACTCTCAGCCGCGCGAGGTCCACTCGGCCGCCCCGTCGTGGCCGTCGCGAGCTGTCGACGTGCGGTGGTATGAAAAACGGCACGCCCTCGCGAAACACGATCTCCCAACCGTGCTCATGCACCTGATGATGGTGATGGGAGCAGAGCAGAATGCCGTTGTCGGTGGCGGTGCGTCGGTCAGCGAACCAACACGTTCCACTTTCGTGATTTTTTTCCGTGTTGCTTTTGCGACGTGAGGTGCCATGCGTGGCAGAGTTCGCAGGGGTGGATAGCCACGGGATACTTCGACTCGCAATGCGCATTCTTCAGCGCAATTGCCTGGAGTGCGTGAGTCGCAACCCACCGATTCGGGTACTTAATCTTGGTGCAGTTCGCCATCGCGGCGACCTCCTCATGAGAAGATTGCTCGCGTGGCGCATATCCACACTTGAACGCCGCCTAACAGCGACATCCCTAGGCTCACGTAAATGTGATGGACCAAAGCATACACAGATCGACGACGACTCTGCCCGAGTTCCATCTGGGGTCGTATTAGCGACTAATGCCGTTGTCGAGGTCGGTGGCGCCTCCGCGATGGCCGGATGTCGCGACGGCAGCTTGTCGCCGCTGATGGCCTGCCGGGCCATGGTAGCCACGCCGACCTCGCGGAGTAGGACGGTCTCAGCCGTCGTTAGTTCCCAGGACTGGGCGAGCATGAGTGCCGGGCGCGCATAACTCGAGCAAAAGCGCGTCTGTGGAGGAGAAGTCGAACCGGCATGAGGCGGACAATAGTCCCATGGAGTCACGCCACATCAGCGTCGCAATCGATCGGCCAGAAGCCGAGGTCTACGAGTTCGTTGTGAATCCTGCAAATCTGCCTCTCTGGGCAGCCGGCCTCGGCGGTTCGATCGAACTGGTGGACGGCCAGTGGCTTGCTGACTCCCCCCTCGGTCGGGTCGCCGTCGAATTCGCCCCACACAACCAGTTCGGCGTGCTCGATCACACCGTGACCCTGCCCTCCGGGGAGCGAGTGCTCAATCCTCTGCGAGTCATCGGATACCAGGACCGTAGCGAGATCGTCTTCACGGTTCGCCGTCAGCCGGGGATGAGCGACGACGAGTTCGCAGAGGATCAGGCGGCAGTCGCGGCAGACCTGGCAGCCCTCAAGATTCTGCTCGAGACGTCCCGGCGTGATTAGCTAGCTTCATGGCCTCGAACACTCCGCCTCCACCCCTCCAGCACGAGAATGAGCCCCACGGCGATGGCATCGCGGCACGCCTGAACTGGCTGAGAGCGGGCGTGCTCGGCGCCAACGACGGCATCGTGTCCGTTGCGGCGATCGTCGTGGGTGTCGCCGGTGCGACATCAAGTGTCTCCGCGGTGCTTACCGCCGGTACCGCAGGACTCGTCGGCGGTGCGATCTCCATGGCGCTCGGCGAATACGTATCCGTCAGCAGCCAGAGGGATAGCCAGCGCGCCCTCATCGCAAAGGAACGGCTCGAGCTGAGGGACGAACCAGAGGAAGAGCTCGACGAACTGACCGGACTCTACGAGGCGAAGGGGTTATCGCCGGAGACCGCACGTCAGGTCGCTGTGGAACTGACTGAACACGATGCTCTCGCCGCCCACCTGGATGCCGAGCTCAACATCAGCGAGCACTCC
>JAODMW010000282.1 GCA_025464815.1 Microbacteriaceae bacterium
CGTGAGTTACCAGGATCGTGAGCGTCTCGCCGAGCTCTGGCGCGTGGAGGTCGAGACCTTCCGTGCCGCGCGGCCGCTGTCGGAGGCGCTGTTCCACGAGTCCACGCAGCATCTGCCGGACGGCGTCCCGATGCTCTGGATGGCCAAGTGGCCCGGTCCCTGGCCCGTCTATGTCGAGAGCGCAGCAGGCGCGCATTTCCTGGACGAGGACGGCATCTACCACGTGGACCTCTGCCTGGGCGACACAGGTGCCATGTGTGGGCATGCGCCGCCGGCATCCGTCGCGGCGATTTCCGCCCAGCTGGGCCGCGGCTCGACCTTCATGCTGCCGACCGCGGATGCCGCCGCCGCCGCCTCGCTGCTGGCGGAGCGTTTCGGCGTACCGAGCTGGCAGTTCAGCCTCTCGGCGACGGATGCCAACCGCAGCCTCATCCGGTACGCCCGCCAGGTGACCGGACGCCGCAAGATCGTCGTGCACGACTACTGCTACCACGGCACCGTCGACGAGGCCTATGCGACCCTCGACGCTTCCGGCGCCGTCGTCGAGCGGCGGGGTACCATCGGCGCTCCCGTGCCGCCGTCGGAGACCACGGCGGTCGTGCCGTTCAACGACGTACCTGCGCTCGAGGCCGCGTTCGCAACCGGCGAGATCGCCGCGATGCTCATGGAGCCCGCGCTCACCAACATCGGAATCGTGCTGCCGGCACCCGGCTACCACCAGGCGGTACGCGAGCTCTGCACGACGTACGGCGTGATCCTCATCATCGACGAGACGCACACCCTCTGCGCCGGGCCGGGCGGCATGATCGCGCGCGACGGCCTCGATCCGGATGCCGTGGTCGTCGGCAAGAGCATCGGCGGTGGTATTCCCGCAGGGGCATATGGCATGACGGCGAGTTTCGCGGCTCTCGTGCGGTCCAGCCTCGATCTCGAAGACATCGACGTCGGGGGAGTGGGCGGAACCCTCGCCGGCAACGCGCTCTCGCTCGCGGGCATCCGCGCCACCCTCTCCGAGGTGCTTACCGCCGAGGCGTTCGAGGGCATGATCGACCGCGCCACCGAGTGGACGGTCGGAGTGCAGGATGCTCTCGACGAGTTCGGCGTGCCCTGGCAGGTGACTCAGCTCGGAGCGCGATCCGAGTACAGCTTCCGGCCGGAACCGCCGTTCGACGGTGCGGAAGCGGCCGCCGCCGACGATTTCGAGCTGCAACAGTACCTTCACCTGCATGCCCTCAACCGCGGCATCCTGATCACGCCGTTTCACAACATGGCGCTCATGAGCCCGGTCACCACGGCGGCGGATGTTGAGCGGCACACGGTGGCCTTTCGCGAGGCCGTGGTGAGCCTGTACGGCTAGCCCGGCCCACCCCCTTCGCCCTTCCCCTCCCCTTCTCCTTCGCTGAGTTGCCCACAAACGCTCTATTTCTCCAGGAGTTGGAGCATTTGTGGGCAACTCAGTGCTTCACCCTCGCAATCGAGCGAGCTTCCGGATGCGTGTCACCAGTTCGATCGGATCCTTGAGGTCGTCCGCGTTCAGCTCCATGACTCTCCAGCCCTCCGCTTCCAGCCTCGACCTTCGCGTCATATCGGCCCGCCACTGACCTTTCGTCGAGCGGTGGTAGTCGCCTTGGTATTCGAGCACGAGCTTGTATTCATCGAGGATGAAGTCCGTCCGCGCGACGAACTCGCCGAATCTGTCGGTCACTGTGTGGTTGATCCGTGCCGTGGGAAACCCGGCTTGAACGAGGATGACACGCAGCTTCGATTCGGGAGGGGACTCGGCACGATCGCTCAGCAGGGAGAGCGCGACCCGCAGGATCCGGAGGCCGCGACGGCTGGCGAATGTGCTGAGCGCGTGCTCGAGATCGGCGATCGTCGCGAGAGGGTTTCGGTGGTGGATGATGAAGTCTCCGGCGGCTACGAGATCGAACAGCGTCAGCACAGCGCCGAGGTCGCACCAGGTGCGTATGGCTGTCGTCACGTCGAGTCCACGAAGCGTGACTACGTCGTCTGGCTGGATCGCGTGCCGGTGGCCGCGCAGGTGCCGGGCATGAGGAGCACGTGCCGGTGGCGCAACCGAGACGTGGATCGTGAGGTCGTGCTCGAGGGCGATCGGCACCGGGATCCCATGCACCAGCGCGGCAGTCACATGGCTGAAGAAGCTACCGGGCGGCATCCGAAGCGCAAGGAGTCGACAGCGGGCTTCGACGTCGACGAGAGGTGCCGTCGTACGCAGTCCCCAATACGTGCGCTCGAGGTCATCGCCTCGCAACCGGCCGCGGCCGACCCCGGCCGAACGAGCGGTATCGATGGTGAAGGGGCCGTCAAGGAGAGACGAGGGCAGGGGACGGATGCGCGGCATCCGTCGAGAATGCCTGCGAACGAGACCGTGCGCACGATTCATCCACATGACGACCACTCGTCGGCCGCCTGAGTTGCCCACAAACGCTCTATCTCTCCAGGAGTTGGAGCGTTTGTGGGCAACTCAATGGAGGCAGCGCGGCGACAGCTCGGTGAAGGGGGGCTCAGCTTTCGAGCGACGCGAGTGCGTCGTCCAGCACTCCGATCGCTTCGGCGAGCAGGGCGTCGCTGATCGCGAGGCTCGGCAGGAAGCGGATGACATTACCCCAGGTGCCGGCGTTGAGCAGCAGCACACCGTGCTGGGCGGCGAAGGCGGTGATCGCCGAGACCGCAGTCGGGTTCGGCTCGGTTGTGCCTGGGCGCACCAACTCGATCGCGAGCATCGCACCGATCCCGCGCACGTCGCCGATCACGTCGTACTTCTGCTGCAGGGCCAGCAACGCGGGCTTGAGCGCGCGCTCGATGCGTGCACCCTCCGCGAGAAGTCCGCGCGACTCGATGGAATCGAAAACGGCGATCGCGGCGGAGGCGGCCACCGGATTGCCAGCGAAGGTTCCTCCGAGGCCTCCCGGATGCGAGGCATCCATGATCTCGGCCCGCCCGGTCACGCCCGCGATCGGCAGGCCTCCTGCGATGCCCTTCGCGCTCAGCACCATGTCGGGCACGACCCCGAAGTGCTCCGATGCGAAGTAGGCACCCGTGCGGGCCATGCCGCTCTGGATCTCGTCGGCGATGAATACGATCCCGTTGGCCGTGCACCATTCCTGCAGCGCGGGCAGGTAGCCGTCCGCCGGCACGACGAAGCCGCCCTCGCCTTGGATCGGCTCGACCACGAGACAGGCCAGATCGGATGCCCCGACCGCCTTCTCGAGGTACGCGATGGTCCGCGCGGCCGCATCCGCACCGCTCAGCCCGTCGCGGAAGGGGTAGGAGTTCGGCGCGTGGTGCACGTCGCTCGCAAAGGGACCGAAACCCAACTTGTACGGCATCGACTTGAAGGTCATGGCCATCGTCAGGTTGGTGCGGCCGTGATAGGCGTGATCGAGCACGGCGACCCCGGTGCGCCCGGTGTACTTGCGTGCGATCTTCACCGCGTTCTCGACGGCCTCGGCACCCGAGTTGAGCAGCACGGTCTTCTTGGCGAAGTCGCCCGGCGTGTGCTCGGCGAGGAGCTCCGCGACCCGCACGTAGGACTCGTAGGGCGTGATGGTGAACATGACATGGGTGAATGCGCCGAGCTGAGCGCTCGCCGCCGAGATCACCGCTTCATCCGTGTGCCCGATCGTCATGACCCCGATACCGGCACCGAGATCGATGAACTGGTTGCCGTCGACATCGATGACGATCGCACCGTGGGCACGCTCGATGTAGACGGGCAGCGCGGAGGAGACACCGACGGGGACGACCGCGAGTCGCCGCTCCTGCAGCGCCACGGACTTGGGCCCGGGAATGGCCGTGACGATACGGCGTTCCTGGACGATTTCTGCGGTCTTGGTGGGGGTTGCAAGCGTGTCTGTCATTGTGCTCCGAGCCTATCCCCGGGGGCCTGTCGCACCCAAGGTGTAGCGTGCGGAGCGTGAATCTTGAGCACCACTATGCGATCGGCCTCGAGTGGCTCGGCAATCGGGGCAGCGGCACCAGCGACTATAAGTCCTACGGGCGCGAGCACGTCGTGCGTGCCGAAGGCAAGCACGACATCAGCGGCTCGAGCGACCGCGTCTTTCGCGGCGACGTCGATCGCTGGAACCCGGAGGAGATGCTCATCGCGGCGCTCAGCCAGTGTCATCTGCTCAGCTATCTGCACGTGGCCGCGATGAACGGCGTGGTCGTGACCGGATACACGGATGCCGCTGTCGGCACCATGGAGCAGACGGCGGATGGTGGCGGCCACTTCACCTCGGTGACCCTCCGGCCCGTCGTGACCATCTCATCCGGGGACCCGGAGCTCGCCCGCACGCTGCACCACGAGGCCAACAGGGAGTGCTTCATTGCGAGCTCGGTCAACTTCCCGGTCAACCACGAGCCGGAGATCCGGCTGGCCTGATTTCCGCTGCCATCGCGAGGTCGGCGTGCCGCTGACACTCGCGTAAAGTTGGTGGTGGTGCGCCCGTTTCAGGCTCCGATCAGCTTGCACATAGGTAGGTCGGGAATACTGGCCGCTTCTCCTGTGACCTTCAGAAAGCAGAACTGTGTCGAAACTCCTCAGTACGATCGCTCTCGCGGGAGTCATCGCGCTCACGCTCGTCGGCTGCAGCGGTACGGCGTCGACTAATGGCAATACGGCATCGACCGCCTGCGTCGGCACGAAGGCCGGCGACAACTCGGCGAAGATCAAGGTCACCGGCAAGTTCGGTGCGGATCCCACGGTCACCTTCACCACGCCCCTCACGAGCAAGACCACCGAGCGCACGGTCGTCACCAAGGGCAGCGGAACGGTGGCCCGCTCGGGCAGCGCCGTGACTCTCAACTATGCGGTCTACAACGCCACGACCGGCAAGCAGATCGACACGACGGGTTTCGGCAGCGCCAACGCCCAGCCGCTCACGCTCGATGAGAAGTCGATCATCCCCGGCCTCTACAAGGCGGTCGCCTGCGCGCCCGCCGGCTCGCGTGTCGACGCGGTCATCCCCCCTGTCGACGCGTTCGGCACGGCCGGCTCGGCGAGCCTCGGCATTTCGGCTACCGATTCGATCGTCTTCGTGATCGATGTCGTCACCGCCACGAAGCCCATCAAGGCCCTTGCCAAGGCCAACGGCACCTCGCAGCCGGCCCCGACGGGTTATCCGACGGTGAAGCTCGCAAAGGACGGATCGCCCACGATCACGATCCCGAAGACCGCGCCGCCGACGACGCTCAAGATCGCGGACCTCAAGAAGGGCACCGGCGCGACCGTGAAGGATGGCGCATCCGTCACCGTGCATTACACCGGCGTCGTCTGGGAGACGGGCAAGACCTTCGACTCCAGCTGGACTCGCGGGACTCCCGCCACCTTCACCACGAGCGGGGTTATCCCGGGCTTCGGCAAGGCGCTCGTCGGCCAGAAGGTCGGCTCGCAGGTCATCGCGATCATTCCGCCGGCTGACGGCTACGCCGCCGCGCCGCCGGCAAACCAGACCGACATCACGGCCACGAGCACGCTCGTCTTCGTCGTCGACATCCTCGCAACGCAGTAGTTCTCACCGGCGTATGAGGTGACGCGGGCCATACCGGCTAGCGTTGCCTCATGCGTCGCGTCATCATCCTGGGATCTACCGGCTCGATCGGTGTGCAGGCCATCGAGGTCATCGCGGCGAACCGCGACAGCTTCGAGATCGTCGGCCTTGCAGCGGGTACCCGGCGGGAGGCGATGCAGGCGCAGGCGGCGGAGTTCGGTGTCGAACACCTGGCCATCGGCGCGTCCGAAGCGGAACAGCTCGTGCGCACGGTCGAAGCGGATGTCGTGCTCAACGGCATCACTGGATCGGTCGGGCTGGGTCCGACCATCGCCGTGCTCGAAACGGGCACGATCCTCGCACTCGCGAACAAGGAGAGTCTCATCGTCGGGGGAGAGCTCGTGACGGGTATCGCCGCCCCGGGCCAGATCGTCCCCGTAGACTCCGAACACTCTGCGATCGCGCAGGCTCTCCGGTCCGGCGCGGCGGGAGAGGTGCGCAGACTCGTGCTCACGGCATCCGGTGGTCCTTTTCGCGGTCGCACGCGCGAGTCGCTGCGTGATGTCACGCCGGCCGAGGCGCTCGCGCATCCGACCTGGGACATGGGGCTCGTCGTCACGACCAACTCGTCGACCCTCGTCAATAAAGGCCTGGAGGTGATCGAAGCGCACTATCTGTTCGACGTGCCCTATGACCGTATCGACGTGACAGTGCATCCGCAGTCGATCGTGCATTCGATGGTCGAGTTCGTCGACGGTTCGACGATCGCCCAGTGTTCGCCGCCCGACATGCGTCTGCCGATCTCCCTCGGGTTGGACTGGCCGAACCGTGTCGCCGGCGTCGGTGCGCCGCTCGACTGGACGACAGCGAGCTCCTGGACCTTCGAACCCCTCGACGATGAGGCATTTCCGGCGGTCGCGCTCGCCAAGCGGGTGGGTCGGGCCGGCGGGACCTATCCGGCGGTATTCAACGCCGCGAACGAACAGGCCGTGCACGCCTTCCACGCCGGCACGATCGGCTACCTGGATATCCTCGACACTGTCGAAGCGGTCGTCGACGCTCACTCGCCGGAAGAATCCCGGGTGACGCTGGCGGGTGTCCTCGAGGCCGAGCGCTGGGCCAGGGCCGAGGCGGATCGACTGCTGGCCGCGGCCCGCTGAGCGCTCAGCCAGTTGCAAGCCGGGCACGGATATTCTTAGCGCGTGGAAACCATCTTGCTCTATGCCCTCGGCGTCATCGTTGTCGCCGTCGGAATCGCGCTGTCGATAGCACTTCACGAAATCGGCCACCTCGTGCCCGCCAAACTCTTCGGGGTGCGCGTCGGCCAGTACATGATCGGCTTCGGGCCGACGCTCTTCTCGCGCAAGAAGGGCGAGACCGAGTACGGCATCAAGGCGATTCCCCTCGGCGGCTACATCTCGATGGCAGGCATGTACCCGCCGGCGCGTGCCGGCAGCAAGGCGCGCACGTCGAGCACCGGTTTCTTCCAGACCCTGGTGCAGGATGCCCGCACCGCGAGCGCCGACACGATTCCGGAAGGCTCGGAAGACCGCGTCTTCTACAAGCTCCCGATCTGGAAGCGCATCAGCATCATGCTCGGTGGACCGTTCATGAACCTGGTCATCGCGGTCGTGCTGTTCGGTGTCGTGCTCAGCGGCTTCGGCACCCAGGGCTCAAGCACGACCATCGCGAGCGTGTCAGCCTGCGCCCTTCCCGCGACGAGCACCCGCCAGACCTGCCAGGCGGGAGACACGCCGGCGCCCGGCGCTGCTGCCGGGATCAAGGCGGGCGACACCCTGTTCTCGATCGCCGGCACCCCTGTCACCTCCTGGAGCCAGGCCACCTCGATCATCCAGAGGTCGGCGAACAAGCCGATCCCCGTTGTCGTGCTGCGCGATGGCAAGCAGGTCACGCTCACCGCGACCCCGATCGTTTCGAAGCGCTATGTCCTCGATCCCCAGGGCAACATCGTGACGGATGCGAATGGTGCGAAGGTCACCCAGGACGTCGGTTTCCTCGGCATCGGACCGGGGGTGGCGCTTATCAAGCAACCGTTGACCGCCGTGCTGCCCGCCGTCGGTACGAACATCGGCCAGGACTTCCACCTCATCCTCAACCTGCCCCAGCGCCTGATCGACGTTGCCAACGCGGCGTTCGGATCGGGTGCGCGCGATCCGAACGGACCCGTCGGCGTCGTCGGCGTCGGCCGGCTGGCAGGCGAGGTCGCGACGACCAATTCCGTTCCCTTCGCGCAGCGCTTCTCCACGCTGATCGGCATCGTCGCGTCGGTGAACGTCGCGCTGCTCGTCTTCAACCTCGTGCCGCTCATGCCTCTCGACGGCGGCCACGTCGCCGGAGCCCTGTGGGAGGGCATCCGCAGGTTCTTCGCGAAGCTGTTCAAGCGCAAGGATCCCGGGCCCGTCGATACCGCGCGGATCATCCCGCTGACATTCGCCGTCGTCTTCATCCTCGGAGCCATGAGCCTGCTGCTGCTCTACGCGGACATCGTCAAGCCGATCACCCTGTAGGAGCAGCGCAGGCTCAGCAGTCGTCCATTGGACGCGCTTAGAATCACAGGGTGCCAGCAATCAATTTGGGTATGCCCAAGGTCCCCGAGGTCTTGGCCCCACGTCGCAAGTCCCGCCAGATCTCGGTCGGCAAGGTCAAGGTCGGCGGCGACGCCCAGGTGAGCGTGCAGTCAATGACCACGACCCAGACCACGAACATCAACGCGACGCTCCAGCAGATCGCCGAACTCACGGCAACCGGCTGCGACATCGTGCGCGTCGCCGTGCCGCACCAGGACGATGCCGACGCTCTCAAGATCATCGCGGCGAAGAGCCAGATCCCGGTCATCGCCGACATCCACTTCCAGCCCCACTACGTTTTCGCGGCGATCGATGCCGGCGTCGGTGCCGTGCGTGTCAACCCCGGCAACATCCGCAAGTTCGACGACCAGGTCGGCGCGATCGCGGCCGCGGCCAAGGCGGCTGGCGTGAGCATCCGTATCGGTGTCAATGCGGGGTCGCTCGAGCCGAGCCTCCTGCAGAAGTACGGCAAGGCGACACCGGAGGCGCTCGTCGAGAGCGCCGTCTGGGAGGCCAGCCTCTTCGAGGAGCACGACTTCCACGACTTCAAGATCTCGGTGAAGCACAACGACCCGGTCACGATGGTCAAGGCCTATCGCCTGCTGGCCGAGCGCGGCGACTGGCCGCTGCATCTCGGTGTGACCGAGGCCGGCCCCGCCTTCCAGGGCACGATCAAGTCGGCGACCGCCTTCGGCATCCTGCTCTCCGAGGGAATCGGCGACACCATCCGCGTTTCGCTCTCCGCGCCTCCGGTCGAGGAGGTCAAGGTCGGCCTGCAGATCCTGCAGTCGCTCGGCCTGCGCGAACGCAAGCTCGAGATCGTCTCCTGCCCGAGCTGCGGACGCGCGCAGGTGGATGTTTACCAGCTCGCCAACGACGTCACCGCCGGCCTCGAGAAGATGACCGTGCCGTTGCGCGTCGCGGTCATGGGCTGCGTCGTGAACGGTCCCGGAGAGGCCCGTGAGGCCGATCTCGGAGTCGCGAGCGGCAATGGCCGTGGCCAGATCTTCGTCAAGGGCGAGGTCATCAAGACCGTGCCGGAGTCCGAGATCGTCGCGACTCTCATCGCGGAAGCCAACCGCCTCGCGGCCGAGATGCCGCCAGGCGCTGTCGGCTCCCCGGAAGTGGTCACCGCCTAAAGGCTAAAGTAGCGGGGTGCCGACACGACTCTCCCAGCTCTTCGTCCGAACCCTCCGCGAGGATCCCTCCGACGCCGAGGTGACCAGCCATCGCCTGCTCGTGCGGGCCGGATACATCCGCAGGCAGGCCCCGGGAATCTTCGCCTGGCTGCCCCTGGGCCTCAAGGTGCGTCGCAAGATCGAGGCGGTCATCCGTGACGAGATGGCGAACGCCGGTGCGCAGGAAGTGCACTTTCCCGCGCTGCTGCCCCGTGAGCCCTATGAGGTCACCGGCCGCTGGACCGAGTATGGCGATGGCATCTTCCGCCTGAAGGATCGCAAGGGCGCCGACTACCTGCTCGCGCCGACCCATGAGGAGGTATTCACCCTCCTGGTCAAGGACCTCTACTCCAGCTACAAAGACCTGCCCCTGGCGATCTACCAGATCCAGGACAAGTATCGCGACGAGGCACGTCCCCGTGCGGGCCTCCTGCGCGGCCGTGAGTTCACGATGAAAGACGCCTATTCCTTCGACTACACCGACGAAGGCCTGGATGTCTCATACCAGAAGCAGCGCGACGCCTACGAGCGCATCTTCCAGCGTCTGGGTCTCGACTACGTGATCGTCGCTGCGGACGCTGGCGCCATGGGGGGATCCCGCAGCGAGGAATTCCTGCATCCGACCCTCGTAGGGGAGGATACCTTCGTGCGCAGCGCGGGTGGCTACGCCGCGAACGTCGAGGCTTTTCATACGGTCGCCCCCGCACCACGTTCCTACGAGAAGCTGACGCCGGCCGAGGTGCTCGACACCCCCGACAGCCCCACGATCGCGACCCTGGTCGAGGTCGCCAACACGAAGCATCCGAGGCCGGATGGCCGCGCCTGGACGGCGGCGGACACTCTCAAGAACGTCGTGCTCGCCCTCACTGCGCTCGACGGCACTCGTGAACTCGTCGTGGTCGGGCTTCCCGGCGATCGCGAAGTCGACCTCAAGCGCGCCGAGGTCGCCTTTGCCCCGGCCGAGATCGAGGCGGCCAATGACGCGGACTTCGCGAAGCATCCCGGCCTGGTCAAGGGCTATATCGGCCCATGGTCGTCGGCCGGCGCCGTGCTGGGGGAAGAGGCGAGTACGGGCGTCCGCTACCTGCTCGATCCCCGTGTTTCGGACGGCTCAGGCTGGATCACCGGCGCGAACGAGCACGGAAGGCACGTCTTCGGACTCGTCGCCGGGCGTGATTTCCAGTCGGACGGCACGGTCGAGGTCGCCGAGGTGCATGCCGGCGACCCCGCCCCCGATGGCTCCGGACCGGTCGAACTGGCACGCGGTATGGAGATCGGGCACGTCTTCCAGCTCGGTCGCAAATACGCGGAGGCGCTCGGACTCAAGGTGCTCGACGAGAACGGCAAGCTCGTCACGGTGACGATGGGGTCCTATGGGATCGGCGTCACCCGCATCCTCGCCGTCATCGCCGAGGCGAACAATGACGAGAAGGGCCTCATCTGGCCCAGGAACGTGAGCCCCTTCGACGTGCATGTGATCGCGGCGACCAAGGAAGCCGAGGTTCACGCGGCGGCGGAGACGCTTGTGGCCGAGCTCGAGGCAGCGGGCAATGACGTGCTGTTCGACGATCGACCGAAGGTTTCACCCGGCGTGAAGTTCGGTGACGCGGAGCTCATCGGAGTGCCTGTCATCGTGATCGTCGGCAAGGGCGTGGCCGAGGGGAAAGTCGAGCTGTGGGACCGCCGCAGCAACGAGCGGACGCCCGTCGCGATCGGTGAAATCGCGCAGGCGATCGCAGCGCTGGCCTGAGCTGGCAGCTCTGGGGCGGCGGCCAGCCTGCTAACTTAGAGGGATACTTCGTGCGCGTGAATCGCGAACGACGGACTAGTTGAATAGTGGAGGCCCTCGGTGGAGATCGATCTGAGCGTGCTGCGCCTCATGGAGCGCGAACGTGAAATTCCCTTCGACGAACTCGTCGTGATCATCGAGCAGGCGATCCTCACCGCGTACCTCAAGCACACAGGAACGCCGGATGGCAGCAAGGACGGCAACCCGGCGGCGCGTGTCGAACTGGATCGCAAAACCGGTCGCGTGCACATCTACGTCCCCGAGTTCAACGAGGACGGCGAGGTCATCGGCGAGGGCGAGGACATCCCGACCGATTTCGGACGCATCGGCGCCTTCGCCGCCAAGCAGGTCATCAACCAGCGTCTCCGCGACATCGGGGACGACAAGGTGCTCGGCGAGTTCAAGGGGCGCGAGGGCGATATCGTCGCCGGCGTCATCCAGCAGGGCCCGAATCCGCGGATGATCCACGTCGATCTCGGCACGGTCGAGGCGATACTGCCACCTGAAGAGCAGGTCCCCGGCGAGGTGTACGCGCACGGCTCCCGCATCCGCGTCTACGTCACCGGCGTCAGCAAGGGACTCAAGGGTCCGCAGATCACGGTCTCTCGCACGCATCCGTCCCTCGTGCGCAAGCTCTTCGCCCTCGAGGTGCCGGAGATCGCGAGCGGTGTCGTCGAGATCGTCTCCCTCGCACGCGAAGCCGGCCACCGCACCAAGATCGCGGTCAAGGCCAACGAGCCAGGCGTCAACGCCAAGGGAGCCTGCATCGGTGAGCTCGGTCAACGTGTTCGG
>JAODMW010000052.1 GCA_025464815.1 Microbacteriaceae bacterium
AGCCGCTGGAGGTCGCGGGAGCCTTCACGATCGACAGCCTCGGTGCACCGTTCATCACCTCGGTCGACGGCGATCCGCACGCCGTCGTCGGGCTCTCGCTCTCGACGCTGCGCTCCCTCCTCCTCGACTTCGGTGTCGAGTGGCACTCGCTCTGGAATCGCTGACCCACCCTCGTTTTCGCAAAACGCAGGAGATCCACGCGTAATCTCCGAATCCCGTCGGATTGTGGACGTTCCGCCCTCGGATCTCCTGCGTTTTCGGCGGGCGGTCGGGCGGGATCGAACCGTCGGCCCCGGCCGGCACGTTGTAGAGGCTGTCAGCGTCGCATCCGTCTTTTTTGTGCCTCACCGCCAAAGGCGGCCGCTCTCAGCCCCATAAGCTAGATGACTATGCCCCGCATCACGAAGGTCCTGGTAGCTAACCGAGGCGAAATCGCCGTACGAGTCATCAGGGCAGCGAAGGACAGCGGGATCGCATCCGTCGCCATCTATGCCGACCAGGATCGCGATGCCCGGCACGTGAAGCTCGCAAACGAGGCTTACGCCCTCGACGGGGCCACGAGCGCGGACACCTACCTGCGCATCGACAAGGTGCTGTCGATCGCCCGCCGTGCCGGAGCGGATGCGGTGCACCCCGGCTACGGATTCCTCGCCGAGAACGCCGCCTTCGCGCGGGCGGTGATCGACGCCGGGCTCATCTGGATCGGGCCATCGCCCGACGCCATCGAGCAACTCGGCGACAAGGTGTCCGCGCGACACATCGCCGAGAAGGTCGGAGCGCCACTCGCACCCGGCACACTGAACCCGGTCTCCGGTGCAGCCGAGGTCCTGGATTTCGTCGACACATACGGCCTGCCGGTCGCGATCAAGGCGGCCTTCGGCGGCGGAGGGCGCGGCCTCAAGGTGGCGCGCACCCGCGAGGAGATTCCCGAACTCTTCGAATCGGCGACGCGCGAGGCGATCGCCGCCTTCGGCCGCGGAGAGTGCTTCGTGGAGAAGTACCTCGACCAGCCGCGGCACGTCGAAACCCAGTGCCTGGCCGATGCCTACGGCAAGGTCGTGGTGATCTCCACGCGTGACTGCTCGCTGCAGCGCCGCCATCAGAAGCTCGTGGAAGAGGCCCCCGCGCCGTTCCTCAGCGACGAGCAGAACGCGCTTCTCTACTCCGCGTCGAAGGCGATCCTGAAAGAGGTCGGCTACGTCGGCGCCGGCACCTGCGAGTTCCTCGTCGCCCGTGACGGGACCATCTCCTTCCTCGAGGTGAACACGCGGCTGCAGGTCGAGCATCCGGTCTCCGAGGAGGTCACCGGCATCGATCTCGTACGCGAGCAGTTCCGTCTCGCCGAGGGTGGGGCCCTCGACTACGACGACCCCGTTGCCGAAGGTCACTCTTTCGAGTTCCGCATCAACGGCGAAGATCCCGGCCTGAACTTCATGCCGGCACCCGGTCCGGTGCACGCGCTGCGCTTCCCCGGTGGTCCGGGGGTTCGCGTCGACAGCGGCGTCACCACCGGCGATGTGATCAGCGGCGCCTTCGACTCGCTGCTCGCCAAGCTCATCGTCACCGGTTCGTCGCGCGAGGATGCGCTCGAACGCTCGCGCCGCGCCCTCGACGAGTTCGAGGTGGCGGGCCTTCCGACCGTGCTGCCCTTCCACCGCAAGATCGTGCGAGACCCGGCATTCACCTCATCGCCCTTCTCCATCTATACGCGGTGGATCGAAACCGACTTCGTCAACGACATCGAGCCCTGGAGCGGATCACTGGCGGATACCGCGGCACCGGCCGCGCGCCAGCGAATCGTCGTCGAGGTGGATGGCAAGCGCATCGAGGTGAGCCTGCCCGCGCGACTCGGCTCCGGATCCGCCGGTCCGGCCGCGACTGCCGCACCCAAACGTCGCGGCGGAGCGGGCGCGGTCGTCACCGCAACGGGCGACTCCGTCAAAGCACCGATGCAGGCGACAGTGGTCAAGCTCGCCGTCGCAGAAGGGGACGCAGTCGTCAAGGGCGACCTGATCCTCGTGCTCGAGGCCATGAAGATGGAACAGCCCATCACGGCACACAAAGACGGGACGATCACGAACGTCAACGCCGCGGTGGGCGCGACCGTGTCATCCGGATTCCTGCTTCTCGATATCGCAGGCTAGACCCTTCGGGGCACCCTCACCTCGGCACGGACGACTTGACCGTGACGCCGGTTGTTGTCGATGCGGCCGCTGCGTCGCACGCATTGACGACAAAGAGGCGCACGGACGCGGGTTCATCGAATGCCGGCGGCGCGCAGGTGCCCGCCTAGCCGAGTCGGCGAGATCGCAAGCGCCCAGTTCCATCGAGTCATGCCGTGCCCGGCCGAGCGCAGGTCATCCTCCCGGAGTTTTTCGTCGTACAGGGTTTGCTCCGGCGTTCTGCCGCGAAGAAACTGCGGATCGCTGTATTTGCCCCGACCGTCGAACTCGCCGATCATGTTGAACTGCGGCCACCAGAAGTCGACGATATAGATGCGCCCGCTCGCCCCGGCAAGCGAAACCTGCAACCGCGGCGGGGTCAATCGGGCTAGATGCATCCCGACTCGGCTCATCGACTCGCCAGGCCGGTCCGCCGCTCCATCGGCGAAGTCGATCACCCGGCGGGCCATCACCGAGCCATGCTTCAGCGGAATCGACTCGAGTTCACGAAAAAAGTCGTCCCGGGTGACGGGCGCGGCCGGCAGACCGTCGACGGGGTGGGCTGCACGGTGAAGGGCGGCGTCCGCGACAGCCACTGCGTGGCCGAACGATTCACGCGAAGCGAGGTCGACTACCGTGCGAGCCAGGGTCGTGACATGCACGCCTTCGATGATCACCGCAGTAGAGGATGCCCCGATCGTGTGACGTTCGAACACGCCGGTCGAGCGGCCCCCGGCCGAAACAGCCGCTAACACGTGGGCCTTCACCGGCCAGGCGCCCACAGACGGAAGTCGCCACAGCGCAGCCGCCGACTGATGCGAGAACACAGTCCCTGGCGGCGCAAGGAGGGATGCGGCCTTGACCCTCGCCCGAGACTGAGCATGCCGATCCATCGAGTGCCATTCCGAAGCCTCGACGTACACGCCACGATAGATCGCGATCACCTGCCCTCGTCGAGCTCGCGCGAAGAACGCACTCCTCTCACCGGGTGTAGCAAGATCGCGAGTGAGAAAGAGATGGTCGTACCAGTCCACGGTGGATAGCAGCATCCGCCATAGTCCAGCGAGAAGGTGAGGGTCGCGTCCCCGTTTTCTCCACCTGTGGAGAGACGGCCGGAATACCCGTCCTCGAAGGATCAGAGCCGGCACCGGTCAATGCGCCGATTTGTTGTCAGTGCGCCCAACCTGGCCGGCGCATTCACCACAAACGAGGGCGCTGACAACGGGCCAGCTGGCGACGGGCCAGCTGGCGACGGGCTAGTTGACGATGTGCATCGCCCTGGCGGCATCCGTGATGCTGTCCGAGAGCGAGGGGTAGACCGCGAAAGCCCGCGCGACCTGGTCGACGGTGAGGCGGTGCTCCACCGCGATCGCGATCGGCAGGATGAGTTCGGATGCCCGGGGCGCGACGATCACGCCACCGATCACGGTGCCCGATCCGGTGCGGGCGAAGAGCTTGACGAAGCCGTCTTTGATGCCCATCATCTTCGCGCGAGGGTTGGACGCGAGGGGAAGCTTGTAGATCTCGCCCTGGGCGATGCCGTCTTCGATCTGTTTCTGCGACCAGCCGACTGTCGCGATCTCGGGCTGCGTGAAGATGTTCGAGGTCACATTGCGCAGCTCGGTCGGGGTGACCGCGTCGCCCATGGCGTGGAAGACAGCGGTGCGGCCCTGCATCGAGGCGACGGAGGCCAGTGGCAGGAAGTCGGAACAGTCGCCGGCCGCGTAGATCGACGGCATCGACGTTCGAGCCACGCGATTCACGCGAATGTGTCCGGAGTCGGTGAGCTGCACCCCGGCCTCCTTGAGGCCGATGCCCGCGGTGTTCGGGATCGATCCGACGGCCATGAGACAGTGGCTGCCCTCGACCGTGCGCCCATCCGAAAGCGTGGCGACGACGCCGTCCTTCGTGCGCTTCACCGAGTCGGCGCGGGACTTCGAGAGAACCGTCATGCCGTTGCGCTTGAAGACGTCCTCGATGACCCTCGCGGCATCCGCGTCTTCACCGGGAAGCACCTGGTCGCGGCTCGAGATGAGGGTGACCTTCGACCCGAGGGCCGTGTATGCGGAGGCGAACTCCGCACCGGTGACACCGGAACCGACGACGATGAGATGCTCCGGCGTGCCCTCCAGGCTGTAGAGCTGCGTCCAAGTCAGGATGCGCTCGCCGTCCGGCTTGGCCGAGGGAAGGATGCGCGGACTCGCGCCGACGGACACGACGATCGTGTCCGCGTCGATCTCATCGAAATCCGTGCTGGTCTTTCCCTTACCGGTGGAAACGATCACCCGGGTGGGGCCGTCGAGACGTCCGTCGCCCTGCACCACCTTGACGCCGGCCTTGATGAGCTGCGACTTCATGTCTTCCGACTGCTGGCGGGCGAGGCGCTGCAACCTCTGGTTCACGGCGGCGAGGTTGACCGTGACCTCGGGTCGGACGGGTCGCCCCGCCTCGCCGCGGGTGAAGAACTGCACGCCGAGTTCCGCTGCCTCGCCGATCGCATTGGCTGCCTCCGCGGTCGCGATGAGGGTCTTCGACGGCACGACATCCGTCAGCACTGCGGACCCGCCGATGCCGACGCGCTCGACCACGGTGACCTCGGCACCCATCTGGGCCCCGGTGATCGCGGCCTCGTAACCACCCGGGCCGCCGCCTACGACGACGATGCGTTGCTTGCGCTCGAATTCATAGGACATGGGTCCATTGTCCCGTAGCGGGCGAGGGCCGCCAAACCGGTGCGCGACCGACCCCGCGACGAAAATGCAGGAGGTTGCAAGCAATCGGGCGCGCAAGGTGACGCCCGCGGGCAGTTCGGCGAGAATCTCCTGCGTTTTCGGTTGGGGGAGCGCGCAATAGAGTGGACGGATGTCTACGACGCACCCACATCCCCTGGACGACCCAGCCGCCGATCCTTTCGCGATCGCCGCGCAGGCAGCTGCCGAGATCGCCGAACGTACGGGCGTGGAACGCCACGACATCGCGCTCACCCTCGGCAGCGGCTGGGGCCGGGCGGCCGACCTGATCGGCGAGACGACCGCGACGATTCCCGCCCATGAGATCACCGGATTCAGCAAGCCGGCCCTCGAGGGGCACGTCGGCACCCTGCGCTCGGTCCTGCTGCCCGGCGGCAAGCGTGCGCTGGTGATCGGGGCGCGTACCCACTACTACGAGGGACACGGCGTGCGCCGGGTCGTCCACAGTGTGCGCACCGCGGCCGCCACGGGTGCCACGACCATGATCCTCACGAACGGCGCCGGGGGCATCCGCGAGACCTGGAAGCCGGGTACGCCGGTGCTCATCAGCGACCACATCAACCTCACCGCGGACTCGCCGCTCGAGGGCGCGACCTTCATCGACCTCACCGACCTCTATTCGAAGCGGCTGCGTGCTATCGCGAAGAGCGTGGAACCGAGTCTCGACGAGGGCGTATACACGCAGTTCCGCGGGCCGCACTACGAGACCCCGGCCGAGGTGCAGATGGCGAAAGCCATCGGCGGGCATATCGTCGGCATGTCCACGGCCCTCGAGGCGATCGCCGCGC
>JAODMW010000087.1 GCA_025464815.1 Microbacteriaceae bacterium
CAGGTCATGTCGCAGTCGTAGAACGGCGCGATCACGAAGTCGCCCGGTTTGATGCGGGTGACCTCGGGGCCGACCTGCTCGACGACGCCGACGAACTCGTGACCGATGCGGTGTGGGTGCCTGGTCGGCACCACGCCGCGGTACGGCCAGAGGTCGGAACCGCAGACACAGGCCGCGGTGACGCGCACGATCGCGTCGCCACCGGTGGACAGTATGGGGTCGGGAACCTCTTCGAAGCGGATATCCCGTTCGCCGTAGATCAGAGTTGCGCGCATGACACAAGCCTAGGCGCGTCGGCGTCGGCTTAGTCGACGAGCACCGGTGCCTTGCGGATGCTCAGAGTGTCGTTCCCGGAGTCGAGATCGACCATGACGGTATCCCCGTCGCGGATCTCGCCGCTGAGCAGTGCCGTCGCCAGCTTGTCGTCGATCTCGTGCTGCATGAGGCGACGAAGCGGGCGCGCACCATAGATCGGATCGTATCCGCGCTCGGCCAGCCAGGAACGGGCATCCGGCGTCACCGCGAGTTCGAGGCGACGATCCTGCAGGCGGCGGGACAGGCGGTCGATGTACAGCTCGACGATCTGCGCGAGATCGTCCGTCGAGAGGGCGCTGAAGATCACGATGTCGTCGAGGCGGTTGAGGAATTCCGGCTTGAACGCCTGGCGCACCATCAGGTTCACCGCCTCCTCCTTCTCGTCCTGGCTGAGGTTCTGGTCGACGAGGTACTGGCTTCCGAGATTGGAGGTCAGGATCAGGATGACGTTGCGGAAGTCGACGGTACGGCCCTGTCCATCCGTCAGCCGTCCGTCGTCGAGCACCTGCAGCAGCACATCGAAGACGTCGCTGTGGGCCTTCTCGATCTCGTCGAGCAGAATCACGGAGTATGGACGGCGCCGCACGGCCTCGGTCAGCTGGCCGCCCTGTTCGTAGCCGATGTAGCCGGGAGGGGCACCGAGGAGACGCGCGATCGAGTGACGCTCGCCGTATTCGCTCATGTCGATGCGGATCATGGCCTTGTCGTCGTCGAAGAGGAACTCGGCGAGAGCCTTCGCGAGCTCGGTCTTGCCCACGCCGGTCGGGCCGAGGAAGAGGAAGGAGCCGGTCGGTCGGTCGGCGTCGGCGATACCGGCGCGGGACCTGCGCACCGCTTCGGCGACAGCGCGGACACCCCTCTTCTGGCCCACGAGTCGCTTGCCGAGCTCTGACTCGAGGTTGAGCAGCTTCTCGGTCTCACCCTGCATGAGACGCCAGACCGGGATGCCGGTCCACATCGCGATGACGGCGGCGATGTCTTCCGCCGTGACCTGGTCGTTCACCATGAGGGGGGTGTCCGCTTCGGACTTCTCTGCCTCCGCGAGCTCTCGCTCGATCACCGGAATCTCGCCGTAGAGCAGGCGGGAGGCCTTCTCGAGGTTGCCCTCGCGCTGGGCGCGCTCGGCCTGCATGCGCAGGGCATCCAGTTTCTCCTTGAGCTCACCGACACGGTTGAGGGCCGACCGTTCCTTCTCCCACCGGGCCTGCAGTTCCTTGAGTGCCTTGCTCTTCCCCTCGAGGTCGGAGCGCAACTTCTCGAGACGCTGCTTGCTCGCCTCATCCTTCTCACGCTTGAGGGCCAGCTCTTCGAGCTTGAGCCGGTCGACGCTGCGACGCAGTTCGTCGATCTCCACGGGGGCGGAATCGATCTCCATCCGGAGCCTGGACGCCGCCTCGTCGATGAGGTCGATCGCCTTGTCCGGCAGCTGCCGTCCGCTGATGTAGCGATTGCTCAGCGCGGCCGCGGCGACAAGCGCGGTATCGGCGATCGCCACCTTGTGGTGCGCTTCGTAACGCTCCTTGAGTCCGCGCAGAATCGCGATGGTGTCTTCGACGCTCGGCTCCCCGACGTAGACCTGCTGGAAGCGTCGCTCGAGCGCTGCATCCTTCTCGATGTATTCGCGGTATTCGTCGAGGGTGGTGGCGCCGATCAGCCGCAGCTCACCGCGGGCGAGCATGGGCTTGAGCATGTTGGATGCGGCGACCGAGCCTTCGCCGCCGCCCGCCCCCATGAGCGTGTGGAGTTCGTCGACGAAGGTGATGATCTCACCCTCGGCGTCGTTGATCTCCTTGAGCACCGCCTTGAGTCGCTCCTCGAATTCGCCGCGGTACTTGGCGCCCGCGACGAGCGCCGCGAGGTCGAGTGAGACCAGCCGCTTGCCCTTGAGAGAGTCCGCGACGTCCCCCGCGACGATCCGCTGCGCGAGTCCTTCAACCACGGCCGTCTTGCCGACGCCGGGCTCGCCGATGAGCACCGGGTTGTTCTTGGTGCGACGCGTGAGCACCTGGCTCACACGGCGGATCTCGGCGTCACGACCGATCACAGGGTCGAGTTTGCCGGTGCGGGCGATCGCAGTGAGGTCGACGCCATAGCTCTCGAGAGCTGTCTTCTGTTTTTCGTCCGAACCGGGCGCGCCCTGCATGTTGGCCATTCGAGTCCTTCCAGACAACTTGAGTCTTGCTGGCTCAAGTTTACGCGCCGCGGGCAGGCCCGCCTAGCGGAAATTGCGCCGAACTAGGCCGCGGTTGTTATCGAGCCACCACGTTCATAACTCCTGCAAAACGCAGGCTAGATGGCGAAATCAGGCCGTTCTCGGACTGCGGACTGAAATTTGCAGGAGTTATGAACACGGCCGAGCTGAGGACCGCGGAGGCGAACCGGGCGGGTCAGCGCCGCCGCGAGGCGGTCACCGTAAATTTCGCGTTCCGTGCGATTTCGCGGGTATCGCCGACGGCGCGCTGTAGAGCAGATCGATAGCCGAGATGCGAGTTGTAGACGGTCCAGAGTTCGCCACCGGGGCGGAGCACCCTTGCGGCCTCTGCGAACAGGGCATCGGCCAGTCCGGTGTGGACGGTCGCACCGACGTGGAACGGCGGGTTGAGCACGACGAGGTCGGCACTCGAATCCGGCCGGCTGCCCAGCCCGACGTCGCGCACCACCGTCACCCGACCGCTCAGCCCGTTCGCCTCGACAGTGGTGCGGGCGGATTCGACAGCCGCCCAGGAGAGGTCCGTTGCGATGACCGCAGCGTCGGGGCGCGATCTCGCGAGGGCGGCAGCCAGGATGCCGGTGCCGCAGCCCAGATCGATGACTGTCCCGGCATCCGGAACGGCATTCTCGAGTACGGACAGCAGCAAGCGCGTGCCGATGTCGAGCTTCGTGCCGGCGAAGGCAGCGCCGTGTGCACACACCCAGAGGCCGAGCTCGTCGCTGAACTCGCGCGCCGGATAGCCGGCCGGCGCACGACGCGGCTCGCGGGCCACGAGCACCCGGGATTTCTGCCGGGCGTGCGAGACGTCGAGACGCCCGAAATGTCGCAGCAGCACCTCGTTCATCGCGACCGAGATGTGCTTTATGCGTCCACCGGCATATACGGTGACCGACGGTGCCGCCCGCGCGGCTATCTGCCCCGCCAGCTCATCGAGTTCCGCCAGGCTTCGCGGCAGTTGCAGCAACACGACCGTCGCCCCTGTGAGCAACTCACCGCCGAGTGGCAGGCTGCGATAGCCGAGGTCGGGCGCGTTGTTGGCAAGGGCCCGCTCGCCGATCAACGAATCCTGGAACACCCGGATGCCGCGTGCCCCGAGCTGCGCGGCCCCGATCGTGAGCGCGCCGTAGTGGTCGCCGAGCGCGACGACAACGCCCGCAGCCGCTGCCGAGACTGCGGAAGCCGCCTCGTCGAGGATCAGCCGATCGGTCGCATCGACCGCGAAGAGGTTGCCGGCCTCGACATCCGGAAACCGGCGGAGCCCGGCGAAGTCGAGGGAGGTCATCCCCCAGTACAGCACGGCGTGAAGCCAGACGGCTCCCCATCGATGCGGCGAACCGCGATGAGGAGTCGCCATGGATGGACTGGCCTAGTGCGCCGCGACGGGCTCGCTTTCGATGGCGCTGCTCGACGACGCCAGTCCCTGGGGATTGGAGAGCGAGACGCCCTGACCGCGGCGCCTGAACAGCAGGGCGGACAGCACGGCGCCGAAGGCGAAGAAACCTGCAACCCACCAGTACGCCGTCGCGTAGCTGTGAACCGCGGCCTGCGCTGCGACGGCCGCCGAGGGCGGAAGGTGCGACGCGATGTAGTCCGTGGCAGCGGTGGCAGCGAGGGTGTTCAGCAGAGCCGTACCGATCGAGCCGCCAATCTGCTGGCTGGTGTTCACCATCGCCGAGGCGACACCCGCGAATTGGCGGTCGACGCCGAGGGTCGCCGTCTGCATGGAGGCCGGCATGATCGATCCCATACCGAAGCCGAGGATCATCAACGGCGGCAGCACGTCTGCGGCATACGTGCTGGCGAGGTCGAGATGGGTCAGGTAGACCATCCCGATCGCGGCGAGCGTCATGCCGAACGGGACCATGATCTTCGGTCCGAACCGCGGCACGAAGATGTTCGTGGACAGCTGTGCCGCGGTGATCAACAACGCGATCATCGGCAGGAACGCCAGTCCGGTCTGGATCGGCGTGTAGTGCAGTGACGCCTGCAGGTAGTAAGTGACGAACAGGAAGATCCCGAACATGCCTGCGCCGGCGATCAGCACGGAGCTGTAGGCGGCTCCGCGGTTGCGGTCGAGCACGATCGAGAGCGGAAGCAGCGGATGCGTGGCACGCCCCTGCCACAGCACGAACCCGACGAGCAGCACCCCGGCCGCCGTGAGGAAGCCCCAGGTGAGCGGAGAGTCCCAGCCTTCCGACTCCGCATTGGAGAAACCGTAGACCAGGCTGAACAGCGCGCCGGAAACGAGGATGGTGCCCGGAATGTCGAGCTTCGGACGCGGACCGGTGCGCTCCGCCTGGCCGACGAAGATGGCCGCGCCGATCACGGCGATGATGGCGATGAAGACGTTGATGTAGAGGTTCCAGCGCCAGTCGAAGTTCTCAGTGAGGAAGCCGCCGAGCAACAGCCCGACCGCTCCTCCGGCACCGGCGATCGCACCGAAGATACCGAATGCGCGGGCGCGCTCCCTGGGGATGGTGAAGGTCGTGGTCAATACGGCGAGGGCCGTCGGGGCGAGCATCGCACCGAACGCACCCTGCAGGGCGCGGGCTCCGACGAGCATCCCGAAACTGCCGGCCGCGCCACCGAGAGCGGAAGCACCGGCGAAGCCGATCAGTCCGATGATGAAGGTGCGCTTGCGACCGAGCAGGTCGGAGAGGCGACCGCCGAGCAGTAGGAGGCTCCCGAACGCGAGCGAGTACGCGGTGACGATCCACTGGCGTTCACCGTTGGAGAAGCCGAGGTCGACCTGGGCCGAGGGGAGCGCGATGTTCACCACCGTCGAGTCGAGCACGACCATGAGCTGGGCGAGAGCGACAGTGGTGAGTGTCCACCAGCGACGGGAGGAGGCAGGTGGCGCAACCACTGCGTCGGGAGAAACCAGGGAGATCTGAGACATGGATGCTACTATATACGGTACTAGACAGTTTCGGATCTTAACAGTTCCTGAATTAACCCTGCAGTAACATCACCGCTACAGGAAAGAAAGAGAGATCGCCGCAATGACGCAGCTCGACCTCGAAGCCGATACCACTGAACATCCGTCGAAGCTCGGCCGCAAGCGTGACCACACCCGCGACCCCGAGATCCTGGATGCCGCGCTCGAAGTACTCGCGGAAACCGGGTACGACGGCATGACCATCGACATGGTCGCCGCCAGAGCCAAGGCGGGCAAGGCCACCCTCTACCGACGCTGGCCGTCCAAAGGCGAGCTCGTGATCGACGCGGTCGCCTGCATGAAGAAGGGCGATATCGACTATTCGCAGCTACCGGACACCGGAACGCTGCGCGGCGACCTGCTCGCGATGATCAAGCCTCACTCCATCGAAGACGGAGAGAAGAAACTCCAGATCATGGCCGGACTCATGTCCATGCTGTCTCGAGCTCCGGAGCTCGCGGAGGCGGCCAACGCGGCGATCGTCGAACCGCGGGCGACGGCCAACCGCATCCTCATGCGAAGGGCGATCGACAGGGGCGAAATCGCGGCGGACTGCGACATCGAGACCCTCTCGCTCATCAGCCCGTCGATGGCCGCCTATCGCGTGCTGATCCTGCGCAAGCCCGTCGACCGGAAGTTCCTCGTGTCCCTGATCGACGGTGTGCTGTTGCCTGCCGTCGGACTCGGGCGCCCGAACGATACAAGGCGTGAGGAAGGCTGAGCGGCCAGGCCGGAATCGTTCGAACCCGGGGATGTCACTGTTTGCCCTCTTCGATCGATTCGTGGCTGAGCGGACGCCAGACCACGACCTGCGTGTTGCGCTGGGAACGGGTGCCGGCGCGCAGTGAGACGACCTCCCCCGACTCGGCGCCGGCGAAAATCCGTCGACCGGGGCGGGTGAGCAACTCGTCCGCGAGCGCGTGTTCGAGTTCGCGAACACGTCGGCTCAGCTCCGTCACCTTGTTTTCCAGCTGCAGCACGCGTCGGATGCCCTCGAGGCTCACTCCCTCAGCGCCGAGTCGCGCGATCTCCCGCAGCTGCACGACGTCGTGCATCGAGTAGCGGCGGGATTGCCCGGAGGTGCGCTGTGGAACCACGAGCTCGAGCCGGTCGTACTGCCGCAGGGTCTGCGGATGCATGCCAGCCAGTTCCGCGGCGACCGCAATCGCGAAGACGGGATCCGTGGCTTCCATGGTCAGCCCTTCGATTTCGCGAGCAGCTCCGCTCGCGGGTTCTCATCCGGTTGCAGTTCGGCGAACCTCTCGAGGGCCTCTCGGGCTTCGCCGCTGAGGTGTGCCGGCACGGCCACCTGGATGGTGGCGAGCAGGTCGCCCGTGCCCTTGGGCGAGGTGACACCGCGTCCCTTGACGCGAAGCACACGGCCGCTCGGGGTTCCGGCGGCGACCTTGAGTTTGACGGGCTCTCCGCCGAGGGTCGGGACCTCGATCGTCGCGCCGAGGGTCGCCTCGGTGAAGGTGATCGGCACATCCACCCGCAGGTTGAGGCCGTCGCGTTCGAACACCGGATGCTTGCGCACCGTGACCGTGAGGGTGAGGTCGCCGGGTGCTCCGCCGTCGGGGCTCGGTTCTCCTTTGCCCTTCAGCCTGATCTTCTGGCCGTCGCTGACGCCCGCGGGGATCTTCACACTGATCGGCTTGCCCTCCGAGGGCTGGAGCTTGACCGTGTCGCCGTGGATGGCGGTGAGGAAGTCGAGTGTGGTGGTCGCCGTGAGGTCGCGCCCCTTGGTGGGGCCACCTGCACCACGAAATCCACCGGACGACTGGCCGAAGAGTCCGCTGAAGATGTCGTCGAATCCACCACCGGCCGGGGAGAAGGTGGTGCGCTGGTTGCCGCCCTGGTTGAACATGCCGCCGAAGACATCCTCGAAACCACCGGACTGCCCCTGGCCGCCGGAGGTGAATCGCGGACGACCGGGGCCCATGGCCCGCATCTGGTCGTATTCCTTGCGCTGCTCGGGATCGGCGAGCACTGAGTGCGCCTCGCTGATCTCCTTGAACTTCGCCTCGGCCTTGGCATCCCCGGGATTGGAGTCGGGATGGTATTTGCGGGCGAGCTTGCGGTAGGCCTTCTTGAGGTCGGCCTCCGAGATGTCTTTGGAGACGCCAAGCACGGCGTAAAAGTCCTTGTCGAACCAGTCCTGGCTAGCCACGGGCGCCTCCTTTCTTCACGTTTCGCGCTGATCGCGCCTGCCGAGATCGAACGGGGCGTGCCCCACGCGGGAGATCTCGACAGACGCGGTCAGCGTGTTACTTCTATTCTGCTGGTACCGAGACCGCAACCTTGGCCGGACGCAGAAGTCGCTCACCCAACTTGTAGCCGGGGGCGATCACGTCCGCGACGGTGTTGACGGTCACGTCGGGGTCCGGCAGCTGAACGAGTGCCTCATGGAGGTGGGGGTCGAACACGTCGCCCTTCTCGCCCACGACCGTGAGGCCGAACCTCTCGAGGCTCGCTCGCAGCTTCTGAGCGATCACCGCCATGGGTCCGTCGGCAAGGTCCCCGTGTGTCTCGGCGAGAACGAGATCGTCGAGCACGGGAAGAAGGCTCTTCATCACCTCGGCGATGTTGAGTTCGCGATTCGCCTCCCGATCGCGCTCGACGCGCTTTCGGTAGTTGGCGAACTCGGCCTGCACGCGCTTGAGGTCGCCAAGGATCTCCACGGCAGGATCCACCTCGGAGTCTGTCCCGATCGATGAGGGCCGCTCCCCCGCCAGGAAGGCGAGATCGTCGTCGGTGAACCCGTCGACGGGGTCAGGGGAGCCGACGCTGGTCTCGACATCCGGACCTTCGGCTTCGATCAGACCATCATCGGGTCCTGTCGACGGGTCCGGTTCTTCGAACCCGTCCTCACCATTTTTCTTGTCGTTGACCATGGCTACTTTCGCTGTCCTGAGCCGGTCGAACTTTCTTCTGGCTCGTCGTCCACGACTTCGGCGTCGACGATGTCCTCTTCGGTACCGGCCGCCGCGGGCGCCTCCTCCGAAGCGCTCTCCGCGGATGCCGCCTGCTCCTGCGAGTAGATGGCCTGGCCGAGCTTCTGCTGGCTCTCGCTCAGCTTGTCGAACGCCGTCTTGACAGCGGTCTCATCGTCGCCGGCGAGCGCGCTCTTGAGGGCATCGACATCGGCCTGCACGTCGGACTTGACGTCCTCGGGAAGCTTGTCGTCGTTGTCCTTGATCAGCTTGTC
>JAODMW010000124.1 GCA_025464815.1 Microbacteriaceae bacterium
GAACGACGGTGCATACCTCCGCGCAATGTTCGGACCCCTCTGGCTGATCAGCTCGCTGGCCGGAATCGTGCTCGGAGTGCTGAGCGTCGCCAGCACCCACGGAGCGGCAGTGCCACCCGCAATGGGCCTCCTTGTCGCCATCGTCGTCCTCAGCGCGTTCGACGTTCTGGGCGGACTCCTGGCGGCGAGCACGTTCACGATCGGCGTGATCGCACTCGGCGGGCTGGCCACAATCGCCGAGGCTCGCACCATTCTCGGCATTGATGTGATCTTCTTCACCGTCGCCTTGACCGCATCCGCTGCCAGGCCCCTGCGCCGCCTGCCAGCCGTGTCCGCGAGTGACTGGTTTGATCGCATTGCGGATGTCGTCGTCGCGTCGTTGATCGCCACCTGGGCCGTCACCAAAATGATTGGAGCCCTTCCCGCGCTGTCCGGCCTCGCATTGCCGATCGCGAACAGCGCGTTTACGGTCGCTCTCTGTGCGGGTGGTGCGATAGTGCTGAGGTACGTGCTGGAAACCGTCGCGACCTATCACTACCCGCTGCGACTGGCTTCGGTAGCGCCACCGAAGATCGGGTTTCCCAGTGTTCAGCAGCAGCTGGTGTCCGCAGTGTTCAAGACCGCACTGTTCGTGTTCGTCGCGATCGCCTATCTGGGCAACATTTGGCCGCTCTGGATCGGGGCCGCGCTGTTCCTCATCCCATCGGTCGTCGCCGCGTTCCAAGCCAAGCTCCCCAATGTTCCGCGTCTGGTCAAGCTCATTCCTGGTGGCGTGATCAAGGTCGTGTTGATGCTGTGTGTCGGCAAGTTGCTGGGCGGATGGCTGGCATCCATCATTCATAATCCGCAAGACTTCATCGACCAGGCCTTTGTCATTCTGTCTATTCCGGCACTCCTACTCGGATTCGCCGGGTTCTTTGGCCGGGAAGGCGATAAGTGGGAACTCAACTGGCCGATCCGTATCGGCGGGGTTGTCGTCGTCATTGTTGGTGTGTTGCTCGTGCTCGGCGTCGTCCGCATCCCGTAGTGGAATAGGAGAGTCGGCAGGTTCTTGGTTCGAGTCCAAGTCGTGACGTCCGTACTCCCGGAGGAGTACAGCTCCGCAACCCCCGAGCGGATGCCGCGTGCCGGGCCCCCCAGTACGATCGATCCATGCCACATCAGGGTCGTTTCACCAGCGCGCGCTGGCACGCCCGGTGGCAGGAGCCGTGGGATGAGCGAGTCGCGGCCCAGGGTCCACCGTGGCGCATGGCGCGCTGGGTATCACTGTGGATCCCGGTGGTCATCTCTCTCCTGGTGCAGGTGCCGAGCGTCTTCTTCAGTTTTCGGCCGGGCAGTGGTGTCGAGCACTCGGCCCAGTGGGGTGATCGGGGGTGGCTCCTTCTCAGCCTCGCCGTCGCCCTCGTCGGCCCGATCGCTCTCATCGCGGCCCGCCGTTTCCCCGGGCCGGTCGTCGCGATCACGGCCGCCGCCGGTGCCGCCGACCTCCTGTTATTCAGCGCCTCCGACCATCCGCCCTACGTCGCGCTGGCCTTCGCCATCGTTTCGGCCACGGTCCGCGGTGCCCGCGTCTGGGCCTGGGTCTCCGTGGCCGCGGCGGGGGTCGTTGCCATCACGATCGCGATCTTCCTCGGCCTGAGCCTGTCCCCTCAACGGATCGCGGGAATCACTTTCGGCATCCTTCTCGTATTGGGGGTCGGGGAGGCTATCCGTGCGCGGCGCGAGCGCTATCGGGAGGTCTCGCGACGGGTCGCCGAGCGCAAACTCAACGAGGTGCAGGCGGAGCGCGTGCGTATCGCCCGCGAGTTGCACGACGTGCTTGCTCATTCGCTCAGCCAGATCAACGTGCAGGCGGGCGTCGGCCTCCACCTGATGGAGCGACAACCCGACAAGGCGAAGGATGCCCTGGCGAGCATCAAAGAGACGAGCAAGACTGCGCTCGACGAGGTCCGATCCGTGCTGGGCATCCTGCGTGCCGAGGGCGGAGCCGATCCGAGTGCGCCGCTCGTTCCCGAGCCCGACCTGTCCCGGCTCAGCGGACTGGTCGCGTCCATCGCTGCCCAGGGTGTCGCCGTCGAGTTGGAGAACCAGATCACCTCGGTGCCGCCAGCCGCCGTGCAACTCGCGCTCTACCGCATCGCGCAGGAGTCGCTGACGAACGTGCTCCGGCACGCGAATGCCAAGAAGGCGAGTGTTTTCCTCCGTGAGGAGGCACGCGTCTACATCCTCGCCGTCACCGACGACGGAGTGGGTGCGGGCTCACAATCCTCCAGGAAGGAATCCGGTGGACGCGGCCTGCTCGGCATGCACGAGCGAGCCGAACTTCTCGGCGGCACGCTGCAGGCCGGCCCGCTGCCGTATCGCGGTTTTCGTGTGACCGCGCGCATCCCGAGGCATACCGAGGAGACCCCAGCATGATCCGTGTCGCGATCGCCGACGACCAGCAGCTCATCCGAGCGGGATTCAGGTCCCTGCTCGAGGCCGAGCCCGACCTCGAGATCGTGGGGGAGGCCGGGACGGGTGCGGATGCCGTGGCCCTCGTCACCCGGGAGAAGCCGGATGTCGTGCTCATGGACATACGGATGCCCGACGGCGACGGCCTCTGGGCCACCGAGCAGATCGTGGCCAATTCCGCGCTGTCCGGCACGCATATCGTCATCGTCACGACCTTCGAACTCGACGAATACGTCGCGCACGCGATCAGGGCCGGAGCAAGCGGGTTCCTCGTCAAAGACACGGAGCCGGTCGAGCTCATCCGCGCCGTGCGCGTCGTAGCGGGGGGCGAAGCACTGCTCTCTCCCGGTGTCACCAAGCGGCTGCTCGAACGTGTCGCAGGCACGCTTCACGAGGCGCCGGACACCTCGCAGCTGAACGTGCTCACCGAGCGCGAGCGTGAAGTGCTGGCCCTGGTCGGCCTGGGGCTGACCAACGACGAGATCGGCCGTCGGCTCTTCCTGAGTCCGTTGACGGCCAAAACACACGTATCGAGGATCATGTCGAAGCTCATGGCGCGCGACCGCGTGCAGCTCGTGGTCGTCGCCTACGAGACCGGACTCGTACGGGCGGGCTACCAGGAGTAGTCGCGCCCTCTCGACTGCTCCCTGGGCAGTATGCACGAGCATCCGCCGGGCAGATTCGCGAAGCGGGCGGTACGACGAGTCTGGCTGTAGTGGTTCCGCCGGAACCCACAACAGAAATGGATTCATCGTGCTATCGACACTCGCTCTCGACGGACTTGCGACTCACTGGGGTGGCCCGTGGGGTGGTGGCTTCGGCTTCCTGTTTCTTCTGATCCCGCTGTTCTGGATCGGCGTATTCATCCTGATCTTCCGGCTCGCCGGGCGCCGTTGGCGTCGCGCAGGCTGGGGCGGCCCTGGCCACCCCGGATACGGCGGCTGGGGCTACGGGGGCAGCGCCGCCCGTTCGGCGGAGTCGACCCTCGCGGAGCGATTCGCCCAGGGTGACATCGACGAGAAGGAATACCGCGCCCGACTCGAAGTGTTGCGCGCCAACGCCTACCCGCAGCCCCCGGCCAAGTAACCTCGCGTGAACCGGCGGCTCCACGAGGGCCGCCGGTTCACGATATTCTCATGTCTGGGTAGCGGCTGACCGTCTCCGCCCGGAAGGAGACACGTGAACGCCTGGCTGGAAGCGAATTCCCCGTTCCTCGCCATTGCGCTAGCCGGGGCATCCGCTCTCTTCTTCGTTCTGGTCGTCGTCTTTCTCGTGCTGTGGCTTCGCGCCGCTCGTGCCCGTCGCAGGCAGTACTTCGCCAGGGTCGACGCCGAGCGAGACCAGCTCGACCTCGAGGTGGCGCTCCAGGAGGAACGTGGTCGTCTTCGCATCGTGCGGGAACTCCACGAGGTCGCCGTCCACTCGATCTCCGTGATCATCAGCCAGGCGGATGGCGCGGGATACGTCGCCGAAGCCGACCCTGGCGCGGCAGCACGTTCAGTCGCCGTGATCGCCGAGACCGCCCGCGCTACGCTTGCCGATCTCCGCCGCGTGATGACCATCGTGGGTGACGCACACGACGAGGCCTCGCCGCGGCCGCAGTTCAGCGACATGGAAGACCTCATACGGGTCATGCGAGACGCCGGGCTCGAGATCACCTCCGTCGAAACGGGCGAGCGGTTCGATCTGCAGAAGGGCGCGCAGCTCGCGATCTTCCGAATCCTGCAGGAGGCGCTGTCCAACGCGCTCAAATACGGAGGCGCCGGCACCCAGGTCAAGGTCTCGATCACGTGGACCGAGGAAGGCCTGCAGCTCGTCGTCGACGATGACGGCGTGCGCTCGGAGGCGCGTCGCCAGGGACTCGATCCCGACGAGGTCGCCCAGAAGCGCACCTACACCTTCCAGGACGACCTGAATGCACTCACGGAGGTCATCGTCGGGCCGGGAATGACCGAGATGCGGGAGCGTGCATCGCTGTTCCACGGGGTATTCAACGCCCACCTGCTGCCCGGCGTCGGCTTCTCGGTCTCCGCCGTCTTCCCCTCGCTTCGCTACGACAACGGCGTACACGGCGTGAACCTGGACGCCTGAGGCCGATGATGCGGATCGGTCAGGCTTCGAGGTCGTCGACGCCCGGCGTCCAGCTCAGATCCGGCACACCCCAGCCGTTCTTGCGGATCGTTTTGGCGGCGGTCCTGGCATGCTTATGCTCGAGGCGGTCGACATACAGCACGCCGTCCAGGTGATCGAACTCGTGCTGGAAGATGCGGGCCAGCCAGCCTTCGGCTTTGATCTCGAAGGGCTGCCGGTCGAGGTCGACGCCGCGCAGGATCGCGAGTTCCGCCCTGCGTAGTGGGAACCGTTCACCGGGGATCGAGAGGCAACCCTCTGACTCGCTCTCCTCATCCGCTTCACCCGTCGGCGTCGGACTGATCCACAGCTCGGGATTGATGGCGACGCCGCGCCACAGCTTCTCGTCGTCATCGGTCCAGTTGAAGACGAAGAGTCGCAGAGGAACGCCGAGCTGCGGAGCTGCGAGTCCGACGCCAGGGGCGGCCGCCATCGTCTCGTACATGTCGGCGACGAGAGTCGCGAGTCCCGCATCGAATTCGGTGACCTCAGAAGCACGGGCGTGGAGTACGGGATTGCCCGTGATGTGAATCGGGAGAACGGCCATTCGGCAAGAATATCGGAGCCTCAGCAGGTAGTGTCGTGGCGTGATACCAGATCTCAGCGACATATCCGCCAAGATCATTCTCACGCCGAGCGCAGCGATCGGTATCCCGATCGCACTTGTCGGTGCGGTGTTCCTGGCGATCGGGGCGCAGCTTCAGCATCGGGGCGTCGTCAAGATGGACAACGCGACCGTGCGGGCAGCATCCGGCGGACTGAGCCTCGGTCAGTTGCTTGCGCTGTTCCAGCGACCGTCCTGGGTCATCGGCACCCTGATGCTCGGTCTCGCGGTCGTGTTCCAGCTCACGAGCCTCGGCTTCGCGCCGATCATCGTGGTGCAGCCGCTCGGGGCGATCGCGCTCATCATCACGTCGCTCGTCAATGCCAGGGTCTCGGGAGTGAAACTCACCCGAGAGGCGATACGGGCGATCG
>JAODMW010000164.1 GCA_025464815.1 Microbacteriaceae bacterium
GAGCCGGGTACCTTCCTGCTCGAATCCGCCGAGCAGGGCGGCATCTGGTCGCGGTACTCCTTCATCGGAGTCTCCAGCTTCGGCGTGCTGACGCAGGATTCGGATGCCGCGATCTGGCTCGACTACGGACTCTCCGCCGATCGGGCGCTCGGTCCCGACGCACCCACCGCTCCTCTCGAGGCGCTCGGACATCTCTACGAGCGTTGGGGCACTCCGCATGTGCTCGGTGCCCCACCCCTCACCGGCGGTCTCGTCGGCTTCGTTGGCTGGGAGGCGATCCGGCAGATCGAACATCTGCCCGATGCTCCGCCCGCCGACTTCGACGTTCCAGGGCAGGCGCTGAGCTTCGTTTCGGAGCTGGTCGTCGTCGACCACCGAACGGGATCGGTCCTGCTCATCGCGACCGCCCTCAATGACGGACTCGAGTCGGCCGACGCACTGTGGCGCGGCGCGCAGGCGGGGCTCGACCGGATGCAGGCCGCGCTTGCCGAGCCGGCGGAGGCCTGGCTCGCCGAGGTCGACCTCGGCATCGCCCCGAGCCCCGTGCCGCGTATCCAGCCGGAAGACTATTACGCCGCCGTCGAGCGCTCGAAGCAGTTCATCCGCGATGGTGATGTCTTCCAGGTCGTCATCTCGCAGCGATTCGATCACGAGATAACGGCCGATCCGATCGACGTCTATCGCGTGCTGCGCACCCTCAACCCCAGCCCGTACATGTACCTGCTGTCGCTGCTCGCGCCGGGGGGCGAGCCGTACTGGATCGTCGGATCTTCCCCGGAGGCACTCGTCAAGGTCGACAACGATCGGGTGTACATGCATCCGATCGCCGGATCGCGTCCGCGCGGCGTCGGCCCGGAGGAAGACATCGCGCTTGCGGAGGAATTGCTCGCCGACCCGAAGGAACGGGCCGAGCACCTCATGCTGGTCGATCTCGCCCGGAACGACCTGCTCAAGGTCTGCCAGCCTGGCACGGTCGAGGTGACCGAGTTCATGCAGGTGGAGCGGTTCAGCCACATCATGCACCTCGTGTCGTCGGTCGAAGGCGACATCCGGCCGGATGCGAACTCGATCGACGTATTCAGGGCCACCTTCCCCGCCGGCACTCTCTCTGGCGCGCCGAAACCACGCGCTCTCGAGATCATCGACGAACTGGAGGTCGCGCAGCGTGGCGTCTATGGCGGCGTGGTCGGATACTTCGGCTTCGCGGGCGACCTCGATCTCGCGATCGCGATCCGGACGACGACGATCGCGGGGGGCATGGCGCGGGTCCAGTCCGGTGCCGGACTCGTCGCGGATTCCGATCCGGCGACGGAGCAGCAGGAGGTCCAGAACAAGGCGGCGGCGCCGCTCCGTGCGGTCGCGGTCGCCAACGCGATGCGCAGGGTCACCTGATGAAGGGTGCACGGGGACTCAAGAACATCAGCCTCCTGGCCGCGATCCTGCTCAGCGGCCTCACGCTTCTCGCCTGGACCAGCCAGTGGTACACGCTCCGGCTGGGGGGCTCAGAGGCGGGGCACTCCGTGCTCACAGTGACGGGCGAGGCCGCCGCACCCGGACTGGTCGCGCTCGCGCTTGCCGGACTGGCCCTGGTCGCCGCGCTCGCCATCGCGGGGCCTGTGTTCCGCGCGGTGCTCGGCGTGCTCCAGGTGCTGATCGGATTCACCGTGGGGCTTTCGAGCGTCGTCGCGATCGGAGATCCTGTGGCGGCATCCGCTTCGGTCGTCACCGCGGCCACGGGAGTGAGCGGCAAGGCGTCGGTCGCCGCGCTCGTGGTGTCCTATTCGCAGACGGCCTGGCCGTGGCTGGCGACCGTGATCGGGCTGCTCACCATCGCTCTCGGAATCTTCGTGCTCGTGACCTCCCGGCGCTGGCCCGGATCGTCCCGTCGCTACCAGCCCGTCGGCTTCGAGTCCGCGGAGCCTGGCTCCAATCCGGTCTCCGACTGGGACACCCTGAGCGGTGGGAGCGATCCGACCTCACGCTAGACTTTCTGCTGAGAACCCACGAAGGAGACCTGTGAGCGACGAGACGTCAGAGCCTGGCGAAGGCAATTCGCCGGCCGCCTGGACCGCTGTGATCATCATGCTGGTGGCAGTCACCGTCGGCACGATCGCCTTCTTCTTCGACCTTCAGATCGTGGTCTGGGCGTCGGTCGGACTCCTGGTGCTCGGGCTCATCGTCGGCGGCGTGCTCGCCAGACTGGGTTACGGCGTCTCGGGTGCCAGATACTCGCCGAAAGAGCATTAGGCAACGTGCTTTCCGAACTGGTGACCGGGGCCCTGCAGGATGCTTCGGAGCGTCGTGCTGCACGCAGCCTCTCCGAGGTCGAAGCGGCTGCTCTTTCTCGCCCGCCGGCCATCGACGCGCTCGAGGCGCTCGCACCGGCCGACCGCGTGAAGATCATCGCGGAGGTCAAACGCTCCAGCCCTTCGCGCGGCGCCCTCGCGGACATCCCGGATCCGGCCGCGCTGGCCGTCTCGTATGAGACCGGTGGCGCGAGCGCCATCAGCGTGCTGACCGAGGGGCGCAGGTTCGGAGGCTCGCTCGCCGATCTCGAGGCCGTGCGCGATGCGGTGCGGGTGCCCGTGCTGCGCAAGGACTTCATCGCCGATCCATACCAGGTGCTCGAGGCGCGGGCATCTGGTGCCGACATCGTGCTGCTCATCGTGGCCGCTCTCGACCAGTCGACACTCTCGAGTCTCTTCGACCTCAGCACCCAGCTCGGCATGACGGCGCTCATCGAGACCCACAGTGCGGATGAGGTCTCCCGTGCCCTCGAGATCGGGGCGGGTCTCATCGGTGTCAACGCCCGCGATCTCAGCACGTTCGAACTCGACCAGGACCTCTTCGGCAGCCTCGCCGACCAGATCCCATCCGGCGTCATCCGGGTCGCGGAATCGGCCGTGAAGACCGCGGCCGATGTCGCCCATTATCGCGGTGCGGGTGCGGACGTCGTGCTCGTCGGCGAAGCCCTTGTCACAGGAGATCCCGTGCGTACACTTGCAGAATTCCTGGGTCTCTGATGGCTCTCCGCGACCAGTCCGGTCCCTACTTCGGCGAATACGGCGGGCGTTTCGTCCCCGAGTCTCTCATCGCCGCCCTCGACGAACTCGATGAGGCCTATAAGGCCGCCAAGGTCGATCCCGTATTCCAGGCCGAGCTCGCCCATCTTCACTCGACCTACACCGGCCGCCCGTCGATCATCACCGAGGTTCCCCGCTTTGCGGAGCACGCGGGTGGCGCGCGCATCATCCTGAAGCGCGAGGATCTCAACCACACGGGCTCGCACAAGATCAACAACGTGCTCGGGCAGGCTCTGTTGGCCAGGAGGCTGGGCAAGACCCGCCTCATCGCGGAGACCGGTGCCGGACAGCACGGCGTCGCGACGGCGACCGCGGCCGCCCTCTTCGGCATGGAGTGCGTCGTCTACATGGGCGAGGTCGACACCGAGCGGCAGGCCCTCAACGTCGCCAGGATGCGATTGCTCGGCGCCGAGGTGATCCCGGTGACCGCGGGTTCGCGAACCCTCAAGGACGCGATCAACGAGGCCCTGCGCGATTGGGTCGCCAACGTGGAGAACAGCCACTACCTGCTTGGAACGGTCGCAGGACCGCATCCGTTCCCGGTCATGGTGCGCGACTTCCACAAGATCATCGGCGAGGAGGCGCGCCAGCAGGTGCTCGACCTCGTCGGGCGGCTCCCCGATGCGGTGACGGCCTGCGTCGGCGGCGGCTCCAACGCGATAGGCATCTTCCACGCGTTCCTCGACGACCCCTCGGTTGCTCTCTACGGCTACGAGGCGGCGGGAGAGGGCGCGGAGACCCCGCGCCACGCCGCCACGATGACCAAGGGTCGCCCCGGGGTGTTGCACGGTGCGCGCAGCTACCTGCTGCAGGACGACGACGGCCAGACGGTCGAATCCCATTCGATCTCGGCGGGACTGGACTACCCGGGTGTCGGCCCGGAACACGCCTGGCTGGCCGACATCGGCCGCGCCAGCTATCTTCCGGTCACGGATGACGAGGCCATGAGCGCGCTCCGCCTGCTCTCGAGGACCGAGGGCATCATCCCCGCGATCGAGTCGGCACACGCCCTGGCCGGAACGATCACCCTCGGCAAGCAACTCGGTCCGGAATCGATCATCCTCGTCAACCTGAGCGGCCGCGGCGACAAGGACATGGAGACCGCGGGCCGGTACTTCGACATCCTCGATGCCGGAGCGGAACAGTCGTGAGATCGGTCGAATCGGTCATCGCCGCGCGCAAGGCGGCCGGTGGCGGTGCCCTCGTCGGTTACCTGCCGGCCGGTTTCCCCGATCTTCGCACGAGCATCGAGGCCGCCGTCGCCCTTGCCGAGAACGGTGTCGACGTCATCGAGCTCGGTCTTCCGTATTCCGACCCCGTCATGGACGGCCCGGTCATCCAGGCCGCGACCCTCACGGCGCTCACGGCCGGCTTTCGCATCCATCATGCTTTCGAAGCTGTCGCCGAGATCACATCCCGCGTCGACACGCCGGTGCTCCTCATGACCTACTGGAACCCCGTGCTGCAGTTCGGTGTCGATCGGTTCGCCGACGAGTTGCTCGCGGCCGGCGGATCGGGCCTCATCACCCCGGACCTGATTCCCGACGAGGCCCACGACTGGCTCGCCGCCTCGGAGCGAACCGGCCTCGACCGGGTCTTCCTCGCCGCTCCGTCATCCACTGATGCCCGGCTCAGCCAGGCGATAGAGAAGAGCCGCGGCTTCGTCTACGCCGTCTCCACCATGGGAATCACCGGCGCCCGCAGCGATGTGGATACCGCGGCCAAGGCACTCGTCGCCCGCCTGCGCACCGCTGGCGCGACCTCCGCGTGCGTCGGTCTCGGCATCTCCAGCGCCGACCAGGTGCGCGAAGTCCTGCAGTACGCCGACGGCGCGATCGTCGGCTCGGCGCTCGTGAAAGCCCTGGCCGATGGGGGAGTGACGGCCGTGGCATCCGCAGCTTCCGAGCTCGCGACGGGCAGTACGCTTAGCTAGTTCACCCTGAGCTCCCGTACGAAAGGCAACCAGGACTTTGGTTCTTCCCCTGAGTATTCCCAGCCCGAGTGAGGCGTGGGCGAACTTCAACCTCGGCCAATGGTTCCGCGATATCGGGCTCACCTGGTTCCCTTACAACGTCAACATCCGCACCTATGCGCTCTGCATTCTCGTCGGCATCGTCGTTGCGACGATCATGACGGCGCGCAGGCTGAAGAACCGCGGCGCCGACGGCGGCGTCGTACTCGATATCGCTCTCTGGGCTGTTCCCCTCGGAATCATCGGCGCGCGGATCTTCCACGTGCTCACCCACCCCGACGATTACTTCGGTCCTGGCAAGGACCTCCTCAAGACCCTCTACATCTGGGAGGGCGGCATCGCGATATTAGGCTCGCTCATCGGTGGAGCTATCGGTGCATACATCGGATGCAGGATCGCCGGTGTGCGGTTCTGGAGCTTCGCCGACGCGCTCGCCCCCGGTCTCCTTCTGGCGCAGGCATTCGGCCGCTTCGGCAACTACTTCAACCAGGAGCTTTTCGGTGTGCCGACGAACCTGCCGTGGGGTCTCCAGATCGATTCGTCCAACCCCGCGTTCCCCGCAGGACTGCCATCCGGCACGCTTTTTCTGCCTATTTTTCTCTACGAGATCATCTGGAACGTCGTCGGAGTCGCCCTGATCCTGTTCCTGGAGCGTAAGTTCACGCTCCAGTGGGGCAAGGTCTTCGCGGTCTACCTGATCTGGTACGGACTCGGCCGTAGTTACTTCGAATCCGTGCGAATCGACCCGAGCCTGATCTTCCTCGGGGTGCGCACGAATGTCTGGGCCGCCTGGGGCGCGATCGTGATCGGGCTCGTGATCTTCATCGTGCAGGCGCGACGTCATCCCGGCCTCGAACCGAGCGTCTACCTGCCGGGACGCGAATGGTCTCCCGCGGCTGCGGTAGACTCCGATGACACGTATTCGGACATCGACGATGACGGCAATGACGCTGAACTCGTCACCACAACAGCGTCCGGATCGCAAAAAGCCGAGAAGTCCGTCACAAGCGGGGCAGGCCCACAGCCGTAGCGTATGCGGCGATCATCATAGGTAGCGGGCCGGATCCGAAGCTCACCTGCCATCATCTTTCCGGGCCGCCGTAGTCCCACATGCTCCATTTTCCTCGTGAGGACGGTTCAGAATGGCTCTCACGCCACCCTTTTCCCGCTTTAGCGCGATTCCTGCCGCCACCGGCATGTACGACCCGCGCCGTGAGCGCGACGCCTGCGGTCTCGCGATGGTGGCGACACTGCGCGGCACCGCGGGGCACGACATCATCGACGCCGCCCTCGGTGCCCTCCGCAACCTCGAGCACCGTGGCGCCATCGGATCGGATGCCGGAACAGGGGACGGCGCGGGCATCGTCACGCAGATCCCCGACGCGTTCCTCCGCGCCGTCGTCGACTTCGAGCTGCCTGCGGCCGGACACTACGTCGTCGGCACCGCATTCCTTCCCATCCACGAGGCGGAGCGTTCCGCGATCAAGGGCGGCATCGAAGCCCTCGCCGCCCAGGAGCGCCTCGAGGTGCTCGGGTGGCGCGAGGTTCCCGTTCGCCCGGACGGCCTCGGCAACCTGGCGCGCGAGGCCATGCCTTTCTTCGAGCAGATCTTCCTCGCGAGCAACAGCGGCGAGAATGTGAGCGGCATCGCGCTCGACCGCCTGGCCTTCCGGCTGCGCAAGCGAGCGGAGCGCGAACTCGACGCCTATTTCCCATCGCTGAGCAGCCGCACGCTCGTCTACAAGGGCATGGTCACCACCCTCCAGCTGGAGCCCTTCTATCCCGACCTCTCCGACGAACGTTTCGCCTCGAAACTCGCGCTCGTGCACTCGCGCTACTCGACCAATACCATTCCCACCTGGCCGCTCGCGCAGCCGTTCCGCATGATCGCGCACAACGGCGAGATCAACACGGTGCAGGGCAACCGCAACTGGATGCGCGCCCGCCAGTCACAGCTCGAATCCGAGCTGCTCGGCGACCTCGCCCCGATCTTCCCGATCGTCACGCCCGGTGCGAGTGACTCCGCCTCCTTCGACGAGGTCGTGGAGCTGCTGAATCTTGGCGGCCGCTCGCTGCCGCACGCCATGATGATGATGGTTCCGGAGGCCTACGAGAACCAGGTCGACATCGATCCGGCTCGCCGCGACTTCTACGAGTACCACTCGATGATGATGGAGCCATGGGACGGCCCAGCCGCGCTCGTCTTCACCGACGGTTCGCTCGTCGGTGCGACCCTCGACCGTAACGGGCTGCGTCCCGGTCGTTATCTCGTGACCGATGACGGTCTTGTGGTCCTCGCCAGCGAGATCGGCGTTCTGGGCATCGATCCGGGCAAGGTCGTGCGCAAGGGTCGCCTGCGTCCGGGAAAGATGTTCCTCGTCGACACCGAGGCCGGCCGTCTCATCGAAGACGACGAGATCAAGAGCGAGCTCGCGGCATCCAGGCCCTGGGGAGAGTGGCTCGACAAGGGACGCATCAACCTCAAGGACCTGCCAGAACGCGAGCACATCGTGCACACGCCGGCATCCGTCACCCGTCGCCAGCGCACCTTCGGTTATACCGAGGAAGAGGTCCGCATCCTGCTCAAGCCGATGGCGGAGACCGGTGCGGAACCACTCGGCGCCATGGGTTCTGACACTCCGATCGCCGTGCTCAGCGAGCGTCCTCGCCTGCTGTTCGACTATTTCACCCAGCAGTTCGCGCAGGTGACGAACCCGCCGCTGGACAGCATCCGTGAGGAGGTCGTCACCTCCCTCAAGCTCGGCCTCGGCCCCGAGCGCAACCTGCTCGATGCCACTCCTGAGCACGCTCGCCAGGTCATCCTCGACTTCCCGGTGATCGACAACGACGAGCTCGCCAAGATCCAGCACATCGCGCCCGTCCCGTCGCGCCCGGAGTTCAACCCGACACGCACGATCAAGGGGCTCTACCGCGTCGACCAGGGCCCGAAGGCCATGGAGCAGCGGATCGCGGCGATGTGCGAGGAAGCCGATCGCGCCATCGAAGACGGTGCGCTTTTCATCGTGCTGTCCGATCGCGACTCGAACAAGGAATTCGCGCCCGTCCCGTCGCTGCTCATGCTCGCCGCGGTGCACCACCACCTCATCCGCGCCGAGAATCGCATGAAGGTGGGCATCATCGTCGAGGCGGGCGACGTACGCGAAGTGCACCACGTCGCTCTCCTGATCGGCTACGGCGCATCGGCGATCAACCCCTACCTCGCGATGGAATCGGCGGAAGAGCTCGTCCGCAGCGGCATGATCACGAGCCTGACCCCCGAGAAGGCCGTCAAGAATCTGATCAAGGCGCTCGGCAAGGGTGTTCTCAAGATCATGTCGAAGATGGGCATCTCCGTCGTCGGTTCGTATGCCGGCGCACAGGCCTTCGAGGCCGTCGGCCTGAACCAGGAGTTCGTCGACCAGTATTTCACCGGCACTTCGAGCCTGCTCGGCGGCATCGGTATCGACGTCATCGCGACCGAGAGCGCCGCGCGTCACGCGGCCGCGTACCCGGAGGATGGCGCGATCAGCGCTCACGAGCGCCTCGCCACCGGTGGGGAGTACCAGTGGCGTCGCGATGGTCCGCCGCACCTGTTCAATCCCGACACCGTGTTCCGGCTGCAGCACGCGACGAGGTCGCGTCGCTACGACATCTTCCGCGATTACACGAAGCTCGTCGACGAGCAGGCCGAGAACCTCATGACCCTGCGGGGGCTGTTCAAGCTGCGCGAAGGCGTGCGCCCGGCCGTTCCCCTCGACGAGGTCGAGTCAGTGGCATCCGTCGTCAAGCGCTTTTCCACCGGCGCGATGAGCTACGGCTCGATCAGTGCGGAGGCGCACGAGACTCTCGCCATCGCCATGAACAGCCTCGGGGCCAAGAGCAACACGGGTGAGGGTGGCGAGGACACCGCTCGACTGCTCGACCCGATGCGGCGCAGCGCCATCAAGCAGGTGGCCTCTGGGCGGTTCGGCGTCACGAGCATGTACCTGACCCATGCCACCGACATCCAGATCAAGATGGCCCAGGGGGCGAAGCCCGGCGAGGGCGGCCAGCTGCCGCCGACGAAGGTGTACCCGTGGATCGCGCGCACCCGTCACGCGACCGCCGGTGTCGGGCTCATCAGTCCGCCGCCACACCACGACATCTATTCGATCGAAGATCTCAAGCAGCTCATCTTCGACCTCAAGCGCGCGAACCCTTCGGCCCGCGTGCACGTCAAGCTCGTGAGCCAGTCGGGCATCGGCGCGGTCGCCGCCGGCGTGACCAAGGCGCTTGCGGATGTCGTTCTCGTCTCCGGCCACGACGGCGGCACCGGCGCGAGCCCGCTCAACTCTCTCAAGCACGCCGGTACACCGTGGGAGCTCGGCCTGGCCGAGACCCAGCAGACGCTCCTGCTCAACGGCATGCGCGGTCGTGTCGTGGTGCAGGTCGACGGGCAGATGAAGACCGGGCGCGATGTCATCGTCGCCGCACTGCTGGGAGCCGAGGAGTTCGGTTTCGCCACGGCGCCGCTCGTGGTATCCGGCTGCGTCCTGATGCGTGTCTGCCACCTCGATACCTGTCCCGTCGGCGTTGCAACGCAAAACCCAGAGTTGCGCAAGCGCTTCTCCGGCAAGCCGGAGTTCGTGGTCAACTTCTTCGAGTTCCTGGCCCAGGAGGTGCGTGAGTACCTTGCAGAACTCGGATTCCGCTCGATCGAAGAGGCGATCGGCCATGCGGAGTTGCTCGACGTCAATCGGGCGATCGAGCACTGGAAGGCCGACGGCCTCGACCTCTCCCCGATCCTGAACGGTCCGGAGTTCGGCCCCGAGGAGCCACGCTCGAACGTGACGAAGCAGAAGCACGAACTCGACAAGCATTTCGATGTCGAACTGATCCGGCAGAGTTCAGGCGCCCTCCAGGATGGCGAGCGTGTCTCGATCTCGCTACCGATCCGCAACACCGAGCGCGCCGTCGGTACCATGCTCGGACACGAGGTGACGGTGCGTCACGGCGAGAACGGCCTTCCCAGCGGCACCATCGAGGTCAATCTCTCCGGCACCGCCGGGCAGTCGTTCGGTGCTTTCCTGCCGAGCGGCATCACGCTGCGCCTGGAAGGGGACAGCAACGACTATGTGGGCAAGGGCCTCTGCGGCGGGCAGATCATCATCCGTCCCGATCGTCTGAGCACCTTCGCGGCCGAGCACAACGTGATTGCCGGAAACGTCATCGGCTACGGAGCGACCCAGGGCAGCATGTTCCTGCGTGGCATCGTCGGCGAACGCTTCCTCGTCCGGAACTCCGGCGCGACCGCGGTCGTCGAAGGTGTCGGGGACCACGCGCTCGAGTACATGACCGGTGGCCTCGCGCTCATCCTCGGCGGCACCGGGCGCAACCTCGGAGCGGGAATGTCAGGCGGCACCGCCTACATCTACGACCTCAAGCCGGAACGCGTCAATCCGGATTCGCTGGCCTCCGGCGAGCTCGAACTCCTGCCGCTCGGAGCCGGTGACATCGAAATCGTCAAAGACCTGCTCGAGCAGCACGCCGAGGAGACGGATTCCGAAGTGGCAAAACGGATGCTGGACGACCTCGATGAGACCGTGTCCCGTTTCGTCAAGGTGCTTCCTCGCGATTACGCTGCCGTACTGGCGACGCGTGCGACGGCCGTCGAAGAGGGTCTCGACCCCGACGGCGATGTGGTGTGGAACCGAATCATGGAGGTGACCGGTGGCTGATCCCAAGGGATTCCTGAAGACTCGAGAGCGGGAGCTTCCCGCCCGCCGTCCGGTCGCGCTTCGGCTCATGGACTGGAAAGAGGTCTACGAGCAGGGGGACGCGGCCACGACGCGCAAGCAGGCCGGGCGCTGCATGGACTGCGGCATCCCGTTCTGTCATCACGGCTGCCCGCTCGGCAACCTCATCCCGGAGTGGAACGACCTCATGTGGCGCGGCGAGGGGCGCCAGGCGATCGAGCGGCTTCATGCCACGAACAACTTCCCGGAATTCACCGGGCGGCTGTGCCCTGCGCCCTGTGAGAGCTCCTGCGTGCTCGCCATCAACCAGCCTGCCGTCACGATCAAGCAGATCGAGGTGTCGATCATCGATCAGGCCTTCGCGAACGACTGGGTCGAGCCGCACCCGCCGGAGCGCCTCACCGGTAAGACCGTCGCGGTCGTGGGCTCCGGTCCTGCCGGGCTCGCGGCTGCGCAGCAGCTCACCCGCGCCGGTCACACGGTCGCCGTCTTCGAGCGGGACGACCGCATCGGCGGCCTCCTGCGCTACGGGATCCCGGACTTCAAGATGGAGAAGAAGCATCTCGAGACCCGGCTCAAGCAGATGCAGGCCGAGGGAACGCGGTTCCGTGCGGGTGTGAACATCGGGGTGGACATCGCCTGGGACGAGCTGCGGGCGCGTTACGACGCAGTGGTGGTGGCGACGGGCGCGCTCAAGCCGCGCGACCTCCCCATTCCCGGCCGGGACCTCTCCGGGGTGCATTTCGCCATGGAGTACCTCGTACAGCAGAACCGTGTCGGTGCCGGCGATGTGGTCATCGACCAGCTGACCGCGGAGGGCAAGCACGTCGTTGTTCTCGGTGGCGGCGATACCGGCGCGGACTGCATCGGCACGGCGCACCGCCAGAAGGCGCTGTCCGTCACGAACCTCGCGATCGGCATCCAGCCGCCGTCCGAGCGTCCGGAGCACCAGCCCTGGCCGATGTCGCCGACACTGTTCGAGGTGTCGAGTGCGCACGAGGAGGGCGGCGAGCGGGTCTACCTCGCATCGACGGTGGAGTTCCTCGCCAACGAGGTGGGGGAGGTGCGCGCCATCCGTGTCGCCGAAACCGAGTACCTGGACGGCCGCCGTGTGCCGAAGGCCGGCACCGAGCGGGAGATCCCCGCCGATCTCGTGCTGCTGGCGCTGGGATTCACCGGAACCGAGAGCGACGAACTCGAAGACCAGCTGCGCGTGCCCATGGACCACGGCAATGTGGAACGTGACGCCGACTACCAGACCAGCGAGGCCGGCGTGTTCGTCGCCGGCGACGCGGGTCGCGGCCAGTCGCTCATCGTCTGGGCGATCGCAGAGGGTCGCGCCGCGGCGGCCGCCGTCGACCGCTACCTCGAGGGCGAGACGGAATTGCCCTCGCCGATCCGTCCTACCGATCGGGCCATCGCTATCTAGCACCTGCGCGGACGAGAGGGCATCGGCCCGTTCATCCGCGGATATGAACACCCAAGAGAAAGAAACACATGAGACGCGCAAAAATCGTCGCCACACTCGGCCCGGCAACCTCGAGCTACGAGAACATCCGGGCGATCGTGGACGCCGGAGTCGACGTGGCTCGCATGAACCTCAGCCACGGCAGCTATGACGTACACGAGGAGGTCTATGGCAACGTCCGCAAGGCGAGCACCGATTCCGGTCGCGCCGTCGCAGTGCTCGTCGACCTGCAGGGCCCGAAGATCCGTCTCGGCAAGTTCGAGAACGGACCCTATGACCTCGCCGTCGGCGACATCTTCAAGATCACCACCGACGAGATCATCGGCAACAGGGAGATTTGCAGCACCACCTTCAAAGGCCTGCCCGACGATGTGAAGCCCGGCGACCCGCTGCTCATCGTCGACGGCAAGGTCAAACTCACAGTGCTGTCGACGGATGGAACGGTTGTCACGACCGAGGTCGTCGTCCCGGGCGCAGTGAGCAACAACAAGGGCATCAACCTGCCGGGTGTCGCCGTCAATGTTCCAGCCCTCTCGGAGAAGGACGAGGCCGATCTGCGCTGGGGACTGAAACTCGGGGCCGACCTGATCGCCCTGTCCTTCGTGCGCAACGCGGAGGACATCGTCCGCGTTCACGAGATCATGGCCGAAGAGGGCGTCAAGCTCCCGGTGATCGCCAAGATCGAGAAGCCGCAGGCGGTCGACAACCTCGAGGCCATCATCGACGCCTTCGACGGCATCATGGTCGCTCGCGGAGACCTCGGCGTCGAACTGCCGCTCGAGGCGGTGCCGATCGTGCAGAAGCGCGCCATCGAGCTGTCCCGTCGCATGGCGAAGCCCGTCATCGTCGCCACCCAGATGCTCGAATCGATGATCTCCAGTCCCATCCCTACTCGCGCGGAGACCTCTGACGTCGCCAACGCGGTGCTGGATGGCGCGGATGCCGTAATGCTGAGTGGCGAGACCAGCGTCGGCGAGTACCCGGTCATCACCGTGCAGACCATGGCCCGCATCATCTCCTCGACGGAGGAACACGGTTTCGAGCGCATTCCGGCGCTCGGCACGAAGCCGCGCACCCAGGGCGGGGCGATCACCCTCGCGGCCGCCGAGGTCGCGGAGTTCGTCGAAGCCAAGTACCTCTGCGTGTTCACGGAGACCGGCGACTCGGTGCGGCGCATGTCGCGGCTGCGTCACCGCATCCCGATCATCGCCTTCACGCCGGAGGACGGCATCCGCAACCGTCTCGCCTGGGTGTGGGGCACCGAGACCTATCTGGTCGACCGCAAGACGCACACCGACCAGCTCTTCGTGCAGGTGGACGATGTGCTGGTCGGCCAGGCGCGCGCCGGCCTTGGCGAGAAGGTCGTGGTCATCGCCGGTTCCCCTCCCGGAATCTCCGGTGGCACGAACGACATGCGCGTGCACCGCATCGGTGACGCGCACAACCAGGTTGCTCCGGCCTACGCCGCACACTAGCCAGAAAAGGCGGCCGGCGAGCATCTCGTCGGCCGCCTTCGCTGCCGCGTAGGCGTCAGCTGTTGTGCTAGCCCTTGGAGAGGAGTTGCTCGGCGATCTTCTGGATCTGCTGGCCGTACCCGCCCGCGAGGGCAGTGCTCTCCGCCTTCAGGGCGTCGACCGTCTGTACGGCCGCGGGCGCGTTCTTCAGAGCCGTGAGGTCCGCCTGCAGATTCGCGGGAAGCACCGCGAAGAGCGCGGTGTCATCGAGGAGGGTCGTCGCGATCTTCCCCGCGGATTGTCCCGCATCCTGGCCCGCGGAGAGGTCGGCACGGAGCTCATCACGCAATACCCCGATGAGGGGATGCTTCGTCCCGTTCGACAGGCCGGTTGCTATTCGCTTGACTTCCGCGCCGTATCCACCGTCGAGAGCCGTCGTGGTGACCTTCTGGGCGGCGGCATCGCGCCCGGTCGGCGACGCGTTCTTCAGGGCGGTGAGGTCCGCCTGAAGGGCGGAGGGAAGCGTCGCGAACAGCGCTGTTTGGCCTACCGCCTCGGCAGCAAGCTTCTGCGCTTTGGCGCCGGCGACGGTGCCCTGGAAGAATGCAGCGCGAATCTGCTTCTCCAGCGACGCGCCGAAAGCACTCCTCGAATCGGATCCGGCCTGGTGCGTCGAGCTGCCACTCGGCGAGGTCGACGAATCGGAGGTCGCGCCCAGCGGAGACGCGGACGCTCCAGCGACGCCTGCGCCGAGGAGAGCGCCGGCGGTGAGTACGGATGCCGCCCCGACGGCGATGCGCTTCTTCAGGGGAGTGGTGAACACCTTGGGGACCTGGTTGTCATTCATTGTGGATCCTTTCGATAGCCCGCGACCGATCCCGGCAGGTGGCCGGAGCTGGTCGCAAAATGGGCACCGAGCGAACGTAGGCACTCGGTCTGGACGGCAGGTCCGTGGGCGCTGGCAATGCTCCGAGTTTTTGGCATGTCGGCCGCATGATCATGGGCAGCAGTAGGGTCGACAAAAATTTCATATCGACTTCGCGGCGTGGCGAGGTGACGCCGATCGCGGAAGTATTCGCACCGTCTGACCATGCCGACAGGGCTCCCGGGCGATCGGGTGCGATGCCGTCCCTGACGGCACGATGAGTCGCCGATGCCGCCGAGCGCCAATTGTGCCGGATGCGGGACTTGAACCCGCACGCCCTTTCGAGCAAAGCATTTTGAGTGCTCCGCGTCTGCCATTCCGCCAATCCGGCGCACAATAACGAGTCAAAGAATACCGTAGGCTTTAGCTCGTGACAGACCAGGAAAGCGCCCCGCAGACCCCCCGCCGCGTCGTTGTGGCAGAGGATGAGTCGCTCATCCGGCTCGATATCGTCGAAACGTTGCGTGACAACGGCTTCGAGGTCGTCGGTGAGGCCGGAGACGGTGAGACAGCGGTTGCACTCGCGACGGAGTTGCGCCCCGACCTGGTCATCATGGATGTCAAGATGCCGCTCCTCGATGGCATCTCCGCCGCTGAGCGCCTCACCAAGAACCACATCGCTCCCGTCGTCCTTCTCACGGCCTTCAGCCAGAAGGAGCTCGTCGAGCGGGCCACGGAAGCCGGCGCGCTGGCTTACGTCGTCAAGCCGTTCACCCCGAACGACCTCCTGCCGGCGATCGAGATCGCCCTCGCCCGCTACGCGCAGATCATCACGCTCGAGGCCGAGGTCACCGACCTCGTCGAGCGTTTCGAGACCCGAAAGCTCGTCGACCGGGCCAAGGGCCTGCTCAATGAGAAGATGGGCCTCACAGAGCCGGAGGCGTTCCGCTGGATCCAGAAGGCGTCCATGGACCGTCGGCTGACCATGCACGATGTCGCGCAGGCGATCATCGAGCAGCTCTCCGCCAAGAAGTAGGCCGGCCGAGCCCCGGAGTCGGCGGCGTCCGCCGATCCTCCGAAGGGAACGGCGGTTCTCGCCGACTGCGCTAGCGGTCTTTGAGGAAATTGGTCATTCGTACGGTGGAGAGGCGGCGGCCCTCCTCGTCGCGGATGACGATCTCATGGCTTGCCAGCGTGCGTCCGAGGTTGATCGCGGTGCAGACCGCCGTCACGGTGCCGGAGGAGATGGAGCGGCTGTGGGTCGCATTGATCTCGATGCCGACCGCGACGCGACCGGGGCCGGCATGGATGGCGGACGAAACCGATCCGAGCGATTCGCCGAGAACCACGTGCGCTCCACCGTGCAGGATCCCGATGACCTGCGTGTTGCCGTCGACCGGCATCGTGGCGACGGAGCGCTCGGCGGACAGCTCGAGAAACTCGATGCCCATCTTTCTGGCGAGTGCGCCGCCGCCGCTGGTCACCAGTCGTTCGACGAGTTCTGGCTCGAGATTCTCGGGAAAAGTCGTCATGGGCTTCCTCATTGCGCGGCTTCGGCCTGTCGGCAGCCACGGATAGGCTGGCTCCGTGCCGGACAACGAAAAGCCTACCCTCCTCGTAATCGACGGACATTCGCTCGCTTTCCGGGCGTTCTACGCCCTTCCCGTCGACAGTTTCCAGAACCGCGATGGGCAGCACACCAACGCCATCCACGGGTTCATCGCGATGCTCATCAATCTGCTCGCGAACGAGAAGCCGACCCACCTCGCGGTCGCCTTCGACATCTCGCGGTATTCGTTCAGAACGCGGGAGTACCCCGAATACAAGGGCACCAGGGGGGAGACGCCTCCCGAGTTCATCGGCCAGATCCCGCTGCTCGAAGAAGCACTCCACGCGATGGGTATCACCACCGTCGCGAAGGAGGACTACGAAGCGGATGACATCCTGGCCACCCTCGCTGTCGAAGGAGCGCAGCAGGGATTCCGCGTGCTCATCGTCTCGGGCGACCGTGACGCCATCCAGATGGTCAACGACGATGTGACCCTGCTCTATCCGAACGCGCGCGGCGTGTCGGAGCTCAAGCGCTACGATCGCGACGCGGTGTTCGAGCGCTACGGCATCGAGCCGCACCAGTACCCGGACATCGCGGCACTCGTCGGCGAGAGCAGCGACAACCTCATCGGGATCGACAAGGTCGGCGAAAAGACGGCGGTCAAGTGGATCACCCAGTACGGCAGCCTCGACGAGGTGCTCGCCCACGCCGATGAGATCACGGGCGTCGTCGGTGAGAAGTTGCGGGAGCAGAAGGAGAACGCGATCCGCAACCGCAAGCTCAACCACCTGCTCACGGATGTCGAACTTCCGGTCGGCCCCGCCGACCTCGAACGCCGCCCCATCGACGAGGCGGCGGTGCGCGAGGTCTTCGACAGGCTGCAGTTCCGCACCCTTCTCGATCGCGTGCTCAAGATCGCCGCGGCCGCGGGAGACAGCGTCTCGTCAGAGGCCGGCGTGGAGACCGCAGGGGATGCCGGCGTCGGGATCCCGGGCGTGCGTGTCCTCGTCGACGAGGAGCTCGGACACTGGCTCGACACGGTATCCGCCAAGGGGACGAAACCGCTCGGCGTGCAGTTGGAGTACGGCGCGGACGGGCTCGCCGGTTTCGGCCTCGCATCGAGCGACGACAGCGCCTACGTGCCGTGGACGTCCGGCAGGCCGGATTACTCCGCTCTCGAGGCCTGGCTGGCCGGCCCTTCGCCCAAGTACTTCTTCGACACCAAGCGTGCGCTGAAGACCCTCGGCGGTGCCGGCCTCGCCCTGGGCGGAGTCGCCTTCGACACCACCATCGCGGCCTGGCTGCTGAAACCGGGCGGTCACGCGCAGAACCTCGGGGGTCAGGCCTACGACTTCCTCGGCGAGAGACTTGCCGAAGCGGACCCGAACCAGCTCGTGCCCGATACGGAGGCCGCGAGCGTCGCGACCGAGGCCTGGTATGTGCTGCGTGTGGCCGAATATCTTGCGGAACGGCTGGACGACGGTTCTCGAAAGGTGCTCGACACGATCGAACTGCCGCTCATCCCGGTCATCTCGACGATGGAGAGCACCGGCATCACGGTGAACGCGGAGATCCTCGCTCGGCTCAATCGCGAGCTGGGGGAGACGGCGGCCGATCTCGCCTCCCGTGCATACGCCGAGCTCGGCCGCGAGGTGAACCTCGGCTCGCCGAAGCAGCTGCAGCAGGTGCTGTTCGAAGATCTCGGTATGCCGAAGACTCGGGCCAACAAGACCGGGTATTCGACGGATGCCGCGTCGCTCACCGACCTCCAGGAACAGAATCCGCATCCGTTCCTCGACCTGCTGCTGCAGCATCGCGATGCGACGAAGCTGCGCCAGATGGTGGAGACGCTGGAGAAGGCGATCGCGGCCGACCACCGCGTGCACACCCGCTATGACCAGACGGGCACGAGCACTGGCCGCATTTCTTCGACCGACCCCAACCTGCAGAACATTCCGGTGCGCGCCGCCGTCGGCAAGGAGATCCGTTCCGCTTTCGAGAGCGGTCCGGAGTTCACCACCCTCCTGACCGCGGACTACTCGCAGATCGAGATGCGGATCATGGCGCATCTCTCCGGCGACGCCGGGCTCATCGAAGCCTTCAACTCCGGGGAAGACCTGCACCGTTTCGTCGGATCGAGCATCTTCCACGTGGAGCCATCCGAAGTGACCTCGACGATGCGCACGAAGGTCAAGGCCATGTCGTACGGCCTCGCCTACGGACTCAGCGCCTTCGGCCTGTCGAAGCAGCTTCGGATCGACACCGCCGAGGCCAAGCAGCTGATGAGCGACTACTTCGCGCGATTCGGTGCCGTGCGGGACTACCTGCGCAGCGTCGTCGAGCAGGCCCGTGAAGACGGGTACACCGAAACGATCTTCGGGCGCAGGCGTCCCTTCGGCGACCTCAAGTCCTCGAACAGGGTGCTGCGCGAGAACGCGGAGCGCGCCGCGCTCAACGCACCGATCCAGGGTTCGGCCGCAGACATCCTCAAGATCGCCATGTTGGGTGTGGCCGAGGACCTCTCGGCGAAGAAGCTCTCCTCGCGTCTCCTTCTGCAGGTGCACGACGAGCTCGTATTCGAGGTGGCCGAGGGCGAACTGGACGTGCTCACCGAGGTGGTGCGGGACCGGATGGGCCATGCCGCGAAGCTCAAGGTGCCCCTCGACGTGCAGGTCGGCTCGGGCAAGAACTGGGACGCCGCCGCGCACTGAGCCTCTTCCAGGCATGCACTGCGGCTCTTCCGGCATGCGCTGCGGGGCTGACATCCGTCAAGTCGTTCTTCCGCTCGGCAGGGAAGAACAGATTGACGGATGTCGACCTCGCGCGCTTCGTGCGACTCGCGGATGTCCGGATATTGACAAGCGGGCACAAACGGACTTATATAAACCCAGAACAACATGTGAATGTCTGTTCCCGTTGACGACGAAGAGGTCTCATGTACGCTCCGGAGCGACACCAGCAGATCCTGGAGACCGCCCGTGCCAACGGACGGGTCGAGGTCGCGGGCCTCGCGAAGGATCTCGCCGTCACCCCGGAAACGGTACGCCGTGACCTCACCGCTCTCGAACGCCGAGGCGTGCTCCGCCGGGTTCACGGCGGCGCCATTCCGGTCGAACGGCTGGGCATAGAGCCTGGCGTCGCGGACCGCGAGAGCCATGCGGCGGGCCAGAAGGAACGGATCGCCCGTGCCGCCCTCGACGAGCTGCCCGACGGGGGCTCGATCATCATCGATGCCGGCACGACCACCGCGCGGCTTGCCCAACTACTGCCCACCGACCGTGAGCTGACGGTTGTCACCCATTCGATTCCGGTCGCGAACATCCTGATCTCGCGTCCGAACATCGTCCTGCACCTGCTCGGCGGAGTCGTCCGCGGCCGTACCCTCGCCGCCGTCGGCGAGTGGACGAAGGCCCAGATCGCGGATGTCTTCGCGGATGTCGCCTTCATGGGCACCAACGGAATCAGCGTCGAGCGCGGTCTCACCACGCCGGACATCGCCGAAGCGACGGTCAAGCGCGCACTCATCGACGCCGCACGTCGCACCGTCGTGCTCGCCGACCACAGCAAGTTCGGCCGCGAGGACTTCGCCAGAGTCGCACCGCTCAGTGTCGTCGACACCGTGATCACGGACGTCGAACTGGATGTCGAACTCGCGGAGGACATCGAAACAGCCGGACCGAGGGTGGTGATCGTGTGATCGTCACAGTGACACTCAATCCCAGCCTCGATCGCACGGTGGAGGTCGATCGACTCGAACGCGGGGCCGTGTTGCGCACGTCCGGACCCGTACTCGAACCCGGCGGCAAAGGCGTCAACGTGACCCGGGCCCTGTCCATCAACGGTACGCAGAGCATTGCCGTGCTGCCGGTCGCCGGCGCCGAAGGTACGGAGTTGAGCTCGTTGCTGGATCTCGCCGGCGTGTCCGCGCGGTATGTGCCGGTGAGCGGGCGCACGCGATCCAACCTCACCGTGGCGGAGCCCGACGGCACCGTCACCAAACTCAACGAACCAGGGTCGCTGCTATCGGCATCCGACCTCGCCGTGCTGACCGGGGTGCTCTCGGGCACCGTATCCGCCGGCGACTGGGTCGTGATTTCGGGGAGCGTCCCGCCTGGGTTCACGGGGGAGCAACTCGTCGAGTTGATGTCCTCCGTCTCGGCGCTGGAGGCGCACCTCGCCGTAGACACGAGCGGCGATGCGTTAGTTGCCTCGCTCGCCGCTCGTCCCCGCGTGATCAAGCCGAATCGGGCGGAACTCGCCGAGGTCGTCGGCCGCGATCTCGACTCGATCGCTGACGTCATCGCCGCAGCGGAGGAGATCCGTGCGGCTGGCGTCGAACGCGTGCTCGTGAGCCTCGGCGCCGATGGCGCGGTGATGGTGAGCGGATCGGGTGTGATCGTCGGAGAGTCCACCGTGCGCCAGCCGCGCAACACCGTCGGTGCCGGTGACTGTTTTCTCGCCGGCTTCCTCTCGAAGTTCTCGGTCGACGAGAACGACGAGGAATCGGCCATGCTCGAGGCACTCGCCTGGGGAGCCGCGGCCGCAAGTCTTCCGGGGACTTCCGTTCCCGGACGGGGCGATATCGCCTACGACAACGTCCAGCTGGTGTGGCAGCCAGACCTGGATCGGCCACTCGTGGCCACGTAGTACGCCGTACAACCACATCCCGTTCAGTCCTCGATAGTACGAAGGAGTACCAAACAGAATGTCTGATTACACACCAGCGGTCACCGGTACCGGTGCCCGCGCACGGGTTCAGCGCTTCGGCGCGTTCCTGGCAGGCATGGTGATGCCGAACCTCGGCGCGTTCATCGCCTTCGGCCTCATCACTGCGCTGTTCATCCCCACAGGATGGATCAACACCATCGCTGGTACGACAGCCCACCCGTTGCCCATCACCGTTCAAATCGGCAGCATCGTCGGACCACTGATCAGCATCCTCATCCCGATCCTGATCGGTTATACCGGCGGCCGAATGGTGCATGGCACCCGCGGCGCCGTGGTCGGTTCCGTGGCGACGGTCGGCGCGATGATCGCGCCGGTCGCACTCAGTCTCGTGTCGATCTCGCTGAACGGCGCCCCGCCGATTGCCTACAAGTCGATCGCCGACATCGGCCCGAACATCCTCGGTGCCTTCGTCCTCGGTCCGTTGGCTGCCCTGCTGCTCAGGCTGTGGGACAACTTCATCGCCGACAAGGTCAAGGGCGGCTTCGAGATGCTCGTCGACAACTTCTCAGCCGGCATCATCGGCGGAATAATGGCTGTCTTCGGCATTTACATCATCGGTCCGATCACCTTCTGGATCGCGCAGGGGCTCGGCCAGCTCGTGAACTGGCTCGTCAACATCCATCTCCTGCCGCTCGTGTCGATCATCGTGGAACCCGCCAAGGTGCTGTTCCTGAACAACGCGCTGAACCATGGCGTATTCACTCCACTCGGTTCCGAGCAGGCGCTGTCCGCGGGTAAGTCGATCCTCTTCATGATCGAATCGAACCCCGGCCCCGGCCTCGGTATCCTGACCGCGATGCTGCTCTTCGGGCCGCGTGCGATCCGCCCAACGGTTCCCGCGGCGATGGTCGTGCACTTCCTCGGCGGAATCCACGAGATCTACTTCCCGTACGTGCTCATGAAGCCGATCCTCGTCGTCGC
>JAODMW010000216.1 GCA_025464815.1 Microbacteriaceae bacterium
AGAACGCCCTGGTTCGCCTGGTTGGCCTGCGCGAGCATCGCGGTGCCGGCCTGCGACAGGATGTTCGAGCGGGTGTACTTCACCATCTCGGATGCCATGTCGGTGTCGGTGATGCGCGACTTCGCCGCCGTCAGGTTCTCAGTGGTGACACTGAGGTTGCGGATGACGCTCTCGAACCGGTTCTGCTGTGCACCGAGGCTTGCACGAGCCGTCGACACCGCGCTGATGTTGGTGTCGAGGGTGGCGATCGTGGTGAGCGCGCTCGCGGAGCTGGAGAAGCCCGCCGCGGCGAGGCCGGAGATCGTGGTACCGATCGCGGCGACATCCGCGGTGCTGACGCTGATCTGGTCCTCGGCCGCAACCGATCCGCCGCCGACCTGGAAGGTCAGCGACACGCCGCCCGAAGCCAGCAGCTTCGTGCCGTTGAAGTTGGCCGAAGCGCCGATACGGGTGAGCTCGTCACCGAGCTGCGTGACCTCGGTAGCGATCGCCGTACGTGAATCGGCGTTGTTCGAGTCGTTACCGGCCTGGACCGCCAGGTCACGAACGCGCTGCAGGATGGTCTGAACCTCGGAGAGCGAACCTTCAGCGGTCTGGATGACACTGATGCCGTCCTGCGCGTTGCGGCTGGCGACCGTGAGGCCTCCGACCTGCGACTGCAGTCCCTGGGAGATTGCGAGACCAGCTGCGTCGTCCGCGGCGTGGTTGATGCGAAGACCGCTGGAGAGCTTCTCCAGCGACTTTGCGAGATCGTTCTGCGTGTTGGTGAGGTTCCGGTAGGAGTTGAGCGCCGAAACGTTGGTGTTGACCTGCATACCCATGATGTTTTCCTCCGTGATGTGGGTTGTTCTATCGGCCCATCCGTGGTCCGACACCTTGAGCTATCGGCAGCGCACCTGTGCGCGTTAGCTGCCGAGCTGAAGCTTTCATATATTTCAGGATGCCGCCGCACTCGTCGTCTGCTGGTGAGCGATGTGCGACATCCCCGCGAGGGCGTTGTTCGCGACGCGAGCCAGGTATGCACTGCGTGCCGCCGGAGCGATCCGCGAGACCGGCACGCGGTCGCCCACCGAATAATCCGCGTAGTGGGTCTCGAGCCCATCGCGGAGAAGGCGGATGGCCTCCGCGCGCTGCTGCGAGACGGCGGAATGGGTGATGCCGAGCTCTTCCGCGATCTCCTTGACCGAGCGGTCGTCGAAATAGATCTGCGTCACGATGGTCCGCATCTTTTCCGGAAGCGACTCGATGGCGGCACTGAGGTAGCCGAGACGTTCGGCAGAAAGGAGCGACTCCTCGGGAAGGGCGGTGTCCGCTATGAGGAACTCCGCGGTGGTGTCGTCGAGCGCGGAAACGACCCGTGCGGCATCCGCCAGGCCGGCGGCGGCCTCGTCGCGGTCGACGCCCATCGCCGAGGCGATCTCGTCGACGCTCGGGGCACGACCGAGACCTGCGGTGAGCGCCTCCTGGACAGCCATGGTCTCCTTGATGCGGCGGCGAGCGCCGCGGGTGGCCCAGTCGTTCGAGCGCATCTCGTCGGCGAAGGCGCCGATGATGCGCTTGCGCGCGAAAGCACCGAAGGGGACACCGAGATCCGGGTTATAGGAGTCCGCAGAGGTGATGAGGGCGACAGCACCCGCCGATGCGAGATCGTCTCGTGAGAGATGGGTGGCCTTCGCCCACACTTCCGAAACCAGGTAGCCCACCAGTGGGAGGTTTTCCACCACCAGTGCGTTGCGTTCTGTCCGATTCACTTGTCTTGCCCCCGTGCGATCGCAGCGATCGCTTCTCGGTCCACGTCGTTGAGGACGATTGATCAAAAGTTCTGGTCTATCAGGGTAAGAATTGTGGTGCTTTCGGGCGATCGTGAGAATGGTGTTTCCGTCGATCTGGTTGGACTCTATAGGCCGCCGGGGGGCAAAAAACAACGAATTTACCTGTTGTTAGCTCGGTTTATGACCCCAGTCCGGGGGCTCACGTACCCCGAAAGGGGCAAAAAGTCCTCCATGTTGTGGACAACGACATTGTGCGGATGCTCAGGGAGCCGCCGTCAATCTCTCTTACCCGCGATGTACCCTTGCCGATAGTCATCCATGAACGAGATGGAGACCCATGCAGTCGGTTGCACGGCCTGGAGGAACGTCCGCACTAGCCGACGATCGAACTGGAGCAGACATGAGCGCGAACGAACTGTCAGCGTGTTTGTGGCGTGAGCGCGAACTACTCGACCTCCTGGCTTTCAAGCTCGAAGAAGAGCAGTTCCTGCTGACCTCGGGCAAGTCCCGCTGGCTCCAGTACGCCACCCGCGAGGTCGAGCAGGTCATGGAGCGCCTCCGCAACGCGGGGCTCGCCCGCACCGTCGAGGCCGCTATCGTCGCCGCAGAATGGGGCGCCGATGAGAATGTCACCCTGCGTGAGCTGGTCGCGAAGGCACCGGCTGGACCATGGGCCGACATCTTCGCCGCGCATCTCGCGGCCCTCACCGAGCAGACGAGCCAGATCAAGGAACTTCGCGACCTCAACGAGCACTACCTGCGTACGGCCATCCGATTCATCCAGGAGGCCCAGGTCGACGGCGGAACCGAGAGCGGCACCTACAACGCCACCGGAGCGCCCGGCGCAACGTCGGCGTCCGCCCAGATGTTCGACTTCACTCTGTGAGCCGCGGCGAATGAGTACTTTCAGCGGGCTCAACACGGCCTACACCGGACTGAACGCAGCGAGACAGGGTCTCGACGTCGTCGGGCAGAACATCTCCAACGCCTCCACGACCGGGTACACCCGCCAGCGCGTGACCACCTCCGCCATCGGCTCGCTCGCGCAGACCGGACTGCTGTCCGGGCGTGCGCAGGTCGGGCAGGGCGTGTCCGTCGACGGGATCGCCCGCCTCGGAGACGTATATCTCGATGCGAGGGTGCGCACCTCTGCCGCGACGTCCGGCAACCTCGCGGTGCGGTCGAACGTGCTCACTTCGATCCAGGCCTCCCTGCATGAACCGGGCGATAGTGGGATCTCCGCTCAACTGCAGAGCTTCTGGGCCTCCTGGCAGGACGTTGCCAATCGTCCTGGCGACTCGGCTTCCGCCGGCGTGCTGCTCGAGAAGGCGGGCACCCTCACCTCGCAGATCGCCAGCGGCTACACGGCCGTCAATGACGAGTGGTCGCAGGTGCGCAGCCAGCTCAACGGCATGGCCGCGGAGCTCAACGATGCCGGCGCACAGGTCGCCGCCCTGAACGGTCAGATCCGCTCGACCCTCGCGGCGGGCGGGTCCGTCAACGAGCTCCTCGACAAGCGCAATGCCCTCACGACCACGATCGCCGCTCTCACGGGTGGCACTGTGAGAGAACTCGCGGATGGCACGGCGGAAGTGCTCGTGGGCGGCAACGCACTGGTCTCCGGTGATACGTTCCGCGCCGTCACGGTCACGGGAAGCAACTCCATGTCCGGTGCTGCCGCCTCTCCCGTCGGCCTGGAGTGGGCGAATCGGCCCGGCCTCGCCGTGGCCGTCGAATCAGGCGAGATGGCCGGTTCTATCACCATGCTCGCTCCGTCCAACGCCACCGGCACGGGCGGCGCGATCGCCGAGGCGGCCGCGAGCTTCAACGGCTTCGCCACGTATCTCGCGAGCAAGATCAACGCCGTCCACCAGACCGGTACTACGAGTACGGGAGCCACCGGCCTCGACTTCTTCGCCGTTTCCGCCACCGGCCCGGCCGCACTCGGGCTCAGCGTCATCCCGACGACGGCCGCGGGGATCGCCACAGGCGCCGCGGGCGCGGGGAATCTGGATGGATCCAACGCCGACGCGATCGCCGCCCTCGGAGCTGCGAGCGACTCCCCCGACTCGGTCTGGTCGGCCTTCGTGATCAAGATCGGCGTTTCGACCAAGAGCGCGCTGCAGCAGGCCACGCTCGCCGAATCGGCTGCGACGTCGGCATCCGGCGCCCAGTTGGCCAACTCGTCGGTCGATCTGGACCAGGAGAACGTCAACATGATCACGTTCCAGACCGCATATCAGGGTGCCGCCCGCGTGATGACCACCATCGACCAGATGCTCGACGTTCTCATCAATCACACCGGAATCGTCGGAAGGTAAGCCGTGTTCACTCGTGTGACAGCCCAGACCAGAATGGTCAACGCTCAGCTCAACCTGCAGTTGAGCGCCGCCCAGCTCGCGCGCCTGCAGGACACCGCGTCGAGCCTGAAGAAGATCTCGGTACCCTCGGACGACCCGGCAGCCGCCGCGGATTCCATGCGCGTACGCGCCGCACAGAGCGCCACCGCCCAGTACGGCCGCAACATCGACGACGGCAACAACTGGCTCACCACGATCGACTCCACGATGTCGGCCGTCAGCGACATTCTCGCCAGCGTGCGCGACCTCACCGTCCAGGGCGCCAACGACGGAGCATTGAACTCCGTCTCCAAGGAGGCGATCGCAAAGGAGCTCGAGGGACTGAAGAACGACCTTCTCAGCAAGGCGAACACCACCTACCTCGGGCGTACCGTCTTCGCCGGGGATTCGGATGCCGGGTTCGCCTTCGACGCCGCCACATATACCTTCACCGGCACTGGCAGCCCCGTACAGCGCCGCATCGACGGCAACACGACGGTGCAGGTGGATGTCAACGGCGGCGGCGTCTTCGGCACCGGTACGGGTTCGGTCTTCGCGCTCGTGGACAACATCGTCGCCGACCTGCGTGCAGGTGTGAACGTGGGATCCCGGCTGAGCGCCATCGACGCCGCAACGAACACGCTCCGCGGAGCACAGAGCTCGGTTGGAGCGCGCTCCGCGCAGATCACGAAAGCGAAGGACGCGAACTTGCAAACCACCGGGGCGCTCGAAGCGCAGCGATCGGGAATCGAAGATGTCGATCTCAGCCAGATAATCATCCAGCTCAAGCAGCAGGAGGTCACCTACCAGGCTGCGCTCGCGGTGACCTCGCGCACGCTGCAGCCGACCCTCATGGACTTCCTGCGATGAGCGCCAGCCTGACCTTCGTCACCCCGCCCCCCGGGCTCGAACCGCTCCGCGACTTCACCCTCACTGATATCGAAGGCGCCAGCGGACTGTATTCGCTGCGCGCCGTCGACGACGACGGCATCCGTCTGTTCGTGATCGACGCCGCGCTCTATCTGCCCGACTACACCCCGGTGATCTCGGACGAGCAGAGCGTCGCGCTCGACGTGAAGACCTCGGAGGATGCGATGGTGCTCGTCGTCGCCAATCCGGGCGAGAGCGGCACCAGTATGAACCTCATGGCGCCGATCGTCGTCAATGCGAAGACCGGGGCCTGCGCCCAGGTCATCCTCGAAGGCCAGGACTGGCCGCTCAGGGCCGAACTCTCCCGGTCTGCCTGATTGAGGCCGCGGGCCGACGTCCTCGGATAGAGTGGCGACGACGAGACCGCATTCGTTCTCGGAAGGGCCGTCATGTCGGATCTGGTCGCCATTCCATCGCCGGGAGTCCCCCTCTACTACGGTGAGCCGGGCAGTCCTCTCGTCGTGCTCGTGCACGATTGGTACGGCCGTCTGCCCTGGCTCGAGAACTACGCCAAGGGGCTCGAGCACCAGGGCTATCGCGTGGCCGTGCCCGATCTGTATGCCGGCGTCGCGACCATCGATGAGACCACGGCCGAAGAACTCATGAACGAGCTCGACGTCGCCACCGCGCTTGCGTCTGTCGACGACGTGATCCAGGTCGCGCGTATGGAGGGCACCGAGAGGGTCGGCGTCGTCGGCTTCTCCCTGGGCGGGTGGCTCACGCTCCTCCACGCGCAGGGCGGAGCGGTGGATGCCGTGGTCGCCTACTACGCGACCCTCGGCACCTCGCAACACGGCGTCATCCCCTGCCCGGTGCTGCTGCAGTTCGCCGAGGCGGACGAATGGGGCGAGGGAGAGGACCCGGAATCATTCGTCGACCGGCTCAAAGACCATGGCACGCCGGTGACCGAATTCACCTACCTCGGCACGGCGCATTCCTTCGCGAACGCGACGATAGTCGACAGAGTGGACGTGAACGCGGCTGCGCTCGCCTTCGCCCGCACGGCGTCATTCCTGGAGAAGCACCTCGTCGACTGACCTGTGGATTGAATAGGGCGCCCAGCGCCCGTATCGAAATCCTGTGGATTGAGTAGGGCGCGCAGCGCCCGTATCGAAATCTCGGTCGCCGTGCGAGGGTTTCTCACCCTGCGGAGCGGGTGACGTCCCACAGGTGATGCACCGGGTCGTGGATGAAGTATTTTGCGAAGGATGCGACGGTGAACTGCACCCCGTCGCTCCGCCGGCCCGGGCGACCCCATGCGTCGTCCGGCACCGCGTCGAATGCATCCGCGAGCACTCGCGCGGCCGCGAGCAGCTCTTCCGCGACGACGGCCGGATCCTGCTCGTTGTAGCGCTCGGCGACGGCCGTCGCATCCTGGTCCCAATTCGGGTAGAGAGGGTCGTCCTGCTCGAGCATGAGGGCCAGCCGCTCCGCATAGAGTCGAATCACGTCTCGCACATGGGCGCCGTACTCCAGGGCCGACCACGTGCTGTCGTCGGGCCGCAGCCGCACATCCGCGCGGTCGAGCACTGCTGGCCAGGCGGTGGCGTTCGCGCGGAGGATGGCTGCGACATCCTTCTCTCCGAAGCCGGATGCGTCGAAACCGCACTCCGGGCAGGGCCTCTCGACGACCCAGGTCCAGTTCTTGGTGTCGGGAATGATCGGCATTCCCCCATCGTGCGGCATGCGGACAACCGGACACCGTAGATTTCGTGCCAACTTTCCCGGATGAGGTTGTAACGGCTGCTGTCGGCCGCATGAACAGCGACCGCACGGGAACTAGGCCTCGATGCCCGGAATGGTGGTCACGCGACTCATGAAGCGTTCGACGTCCGGATCGACCCGGATGTCGCTCGGCCGCAGCGGGCGGCTCAGGTAGAGTCCCTCCAATTCGGTGAGGCGGCTCAGCGCCACGTAGGTCTGCCCAGCGCTGAACGTTCCGGAGCCGAGGTCGACGATCGCGCGATCGTAGGTCTTGCCCTGCGATTTATGGATCGTGACGGCCCAGGCCAGTCGCAGCGGGAACTGCTGGAACTCGGCGACGATGTCTTTGCGCAGTTGCTTCGTCGCGGCCGAGTAGGTGTATTTGAACTTCTCCCAGATGGCCGGCTGCACCTCGTGGATCTCACCGTCGACATCCACGAAGACAGTGGCCGCGATCTTCGTCACCGTACCCACCGTGCCGTTCACCCAGCGCTGGCCGCCATCGGTGCCGGTGTCGTTGCGCAGGAACATCACGCGGGCACCCACCTTGAGCTCGAGCGATTCGTCGGCCGGGAAGGCGCGGCCGCCGAACTCCCCGGTGATCTCCGCCTTGGCCGTGAGAACCCGGCCCGGCAGCCGCTTGAGCTCTGCGGCGTTGATGCGGTTGACGGTGTCATTACGGGTCGCGAGAGTGATCGCGCCATCCGTCGGCGCCGGCCTCGCCCCGGTCTCGTTGAGCCTGCCCGCGATCTCGGCGGTGACATGGCCGTGCCGCACGGCGTTGAGCATGTACTTGAACTCTGCCTCGTGCTGGCGGTGGATGGTGGTGAGCTCGAAGATGCGCAGCTCGGTCTCCTGCCAGACTTTCGCGTCGAAGAACCACATCGAGCGGTACTGGTCGGCGAAGTAGGCGCGCTCGTCAGCATCGCCTGGCACGGGCGCGAGCTGGTATGGGTCGCCGAACAGCACGACCTGCACCCCCCCGAAGGCCGTGAACGGTTTCTGTCGCGCCTGGCGAAGGCTGCGGTCGATCGCGTCGACGAGGTCGGCATTGACCATCGACACCTCGTCGATCACGAGGGTGTCGATCGTGTTGAGCAGCTTGCGCAGATCCCCGCTCTGCTCGATGTCGTGGTCGGCGATGACCCCGATCGGAAGGCGGAACAGCGAGTGGATGGTCTGCCCCCCGACGTTCAGCGCTGCCACACCCGTTGGCGCGCAGATCACCACCTGCTTGTCGGTATTCCACGACAGATGGCTGAGCAGAGTCGACTTTCCAGTGCCCGCACGACCGGTGACGAAGATGTTCTCCCGGGTGTTCTCGATGGTTTCGAACACAGCCGCCTGCTCGGCAGAGAGGGTGACGTCACGCACGAGGAGCCCTCCACCACGATTGCCGAACAGTCTCTCCAATCTACCGTCGCTCGAGCCCGCGGCACGGTGCGCGACGCGATCTGTAGACAAGTCGCGAGCTTAGGATGTGGGGATGGAGCGCAGCGTACTCACCCGGTTGCTCGTGCTCTCGGGGCTCCTGGTCGTCGCCTTCGTCGGCACGGTCACGACGCTCAACCTCACGCTGTACAGCGCGTCGGGCTTTGTGCATTCCTATCTCGACTCTCTGGCGAGGCACGATGTCGATGGTGTCCTGGCGATGCCCGGCGTCACGCTGAGCACGAAGGTTTCGACCCGGCTCACCGAACCCGCCGCCCTCCGCGAGCTGGCCGATATCCACCTGCTGAGCGACGCCGACAACGGCGATGGCACGCACAGCGTGAAGTACGGCTACGCCTTCGACGGAAAGAAAGGCGTCACGACCTTCCGCGTCGAGCGCAGTGGCTCACGACTCGGACTGTTCTCGGCCTGGCGGTTCGTCGAGAGCCCCGTCAGCATCCTGCAGGTCACTCCCCTGAATGACAGCGCCTTCGATGCGAACGGCGTTCATCTCGTGTCGAAGGCCGGACCGAGCGCTGCCGACGGCTTCCTCGTCTTCATTCCCTCCTCCATCGAACTCAGCCACACGTCGACCTACCTGGTCGCTCCGACGACCACGGTGCTCGTGGACGAGGTGGGAAGCACCGTGAAGGCCACGGTGGACATCAAGGCGAACAAGGTTTTCGTCGCCGAGGTGCAGAAGGAGCTGCGGAAATACCTCGCCGACTGCGTCACACAGAAGGTGCTGTTGCCGACCGGATGCCCGATGGGCAAGCCGATCACCGACCGGATCCAGAATGACCCGGCCTGGTCGATGGTGAAGTACCCGACCGTCACGATCGTGCCGGGCGGCCAGGTCGGCAGCTGGCAGGTACCGGAGACGGCCGCGACCGCGCATCTCGTCGTGAAGGTGAAGTCGATCTTCGACGGCACGGTCTCGAACTTCGACCAGGACGTGCCCTTCACCGTCCGCTACCTGATCACCTTCCAGCCCGACGGCGCCCCGCTCATCACCGCCCAGTACTGAGCGCGACCTGGCTAGCCGCGCCGGGCGCGATCGGCCAGCATCCGGTTGTATTCCTCGAGTTCGGCGTCGCCGTCACGGTCTGCCTTGCGGTCCAGCCGTTTCGCGTCACGTTCGTCGCTGCGGCTCCACATGATCGCCACGGTGATGGCAAGGATCACCGTCGGAATCTCGCCGACGCTCCAGGCGATCCCGCCGCCCGTCTGCTGGTCGACGATCGCGCTCGGGCCCCAGGTTCGACCCATCGCCCCGAACCAGTTGGCGAGGAGCAGGCCGGAACCGGTCATGAGCGAAAGCCCGAAGAAGGCGTGGAAGGCCATCGTCGCGAGCAGGATGAGGAGACGCAGCGGATACGGCGCCCGGCGAGGTACGGGGTCCACTCCGATCATCGACTGCACGAACAGGTATCCGGTCACCAGGAAGTGCACGACCATCCAGGTGTGCCCGATGTGATCCGTGGTCGCCCAGCTGAACAGCGGCGTGTAGTAGAAGACCCAGAGCGAACCGGCGAAGAGCACCGCGGCAACGATCGGATTGGTCAGGAAGCCGGCGACACGAGAGTGCACGGCGAGCATGATCCACTCGCGCGGACCGCGGCTCCCATCCGTTCGCTTGGTGATCGCGCGGAGAGCGAGCGTGATCGGGGCGGCGGGCGCCAGCAGCACGGGGATCATCATGGCCAGCACCATGTGCCCGAGCATGTGTGCGCTGAAGAGGTACTTCTCGTACGCGTTGACACCGCCATTGGTCACATAGAACAGCAACGCGAGGCCGGCGAGCCAGAGCACGACGCGATACCAGGGCCAGGGGTCTCCGCGTTTATGGAGGCGCCACACTCCGGCGAGATAGAAGAACGCCAGAAAGGCGATGATCAGAATCCAGAACAGGTCGAATCGCCAGACCGTGAAGTAGCGGGCAAAGGTCAGTTCGGGCGGAAGCGGCTCGCCTGTGAGGATGTAGGCGGGGGTCGTGGTGATTGCCGCCTGTGACACCGGCGTCGCCGTCTTGGCCAGCGCCGCGGCAACGCCCGATGCGAGTCCCATGAATCCGAGTTCAGCGGCGACGAGCCACCAGAAGAACCTGCTTCCGCCGTTGCCGGACTTCTGCATCCTGGCGACGAGGAAACGCCGCTGGACCAGCCCGAAGATGCCGAGCGCACCGAGCGCGAAGACCTTGACGAGCACGAGGATGCCGTATGGCGTGAGAAGTTGGGCGAGCGTTCCCACCCGCAGCGCAGCGTTCACATAGCCCGATGCGGCGACCACGATGAAGCACACGATCGCGAGGCTGGAGTAGCGCGAGAGAACCGGGCCGATACGCCCGCCCACGAGCGTCTTACGGATGACGACGATCGTCAGCAGGCCGCCGAGCCAGATGGCGGCGAAGACGAGATGCAGTCCGAGGGATGTCGTTGCCGCGTCGTGGCCGGCGGCATCGGCGGAGTGGCCCTGAAGAGCCATCGGCACCAGCCCGACGGCCGCGAGGACCGTGACGAACAGCAGGAGCGTCCGGTTGCGCGCCGCGAAGCACAACACGGTGACAGCCGCCGCAACGAGCGTCGTCACCAACCAGGCCTGACCGAGCCCCGTTCCCGTCAGGAACTGGCCGAGGAGCGAGCCGAAGTCGGAGTCGAGCGAGATCGGCTTCGTGTAGTAGTTCATGAAGGTCAGGAAGGCGGTGGCACCGGAGGCGACCGCCCAGAATCCGGCCGCGGCGGCGGCGAAGTCGAGAGCCTTGGTGAATTCCTTGTCGCGGTCGCTCAACGCGAAACAGACCAGCACCAGGGCCCCGAGAGTGCCCGCGACACCGAGGTCGACGAGCATGGTGGTGATCGGAAGACCATAACGGACGACGGGGCCCGGGTCGAAAACGAGGGGCGCCTGTGCCGCTCCGCCGAACTGCAGCGCGGCGAGCAGGGACACGAAAGCGACGACCAGCAACGCGGCTGGGCCGGCGATCTTCACGAGCCTTGGCACGGCATCCAGCCTATTCGAGCCGTCTGGGCGTTAAAGCCGAAGGGGATGCAGGCCAGCGGCCGGCATCCCCTTCGGGAAGAGAATCGAACTACTTTGCAGCAGCCTTGAGCTTGCTGCCAGCGCTGACCTTCACGCCGTAACCGGCAGCGATCTGAATCGCCTCACCGGTCGAGGGGTTGCGGCCCGCACGAGCGGCACGATGCGTGCGCTCGACTGCGAGCCAGCCCGGAATCGTAACCTTGGTGCCTTCGCCGACCGAAGTCGCGAGGGTGCTGAACAGGGCGTCAAGGACGCCATTGACTGAAGCCTGGCTCTGGCCAGACGCAGCGGCAACTGCCGCGACGAGCTCGGTACGGTTTAGTGACTTGTCAGCCATTGAAGTCCTCCTCGGACGTTGTGCTTTTCAGAACAAACATTCCTGCTCAAGAGAACAGTTCTGTTGGTTGGATCAGATGCGGCCAACAGAGCCGAAACCCTGCAACCGCCTGTAATTTACCAGCTTGACTTAGTAATACCGGGCAACTCGCCCCGGTGCGCCATATCGCGGAAACGAACACGTGAAACCCCAAACTGGCTGAGGAACCCACGCGGGCGACCATCGATGGCGTCACGACCACGCACGCGCACCGGAGATGCGTTGCGGGGAAGCTTCTGCAGACCGAGGCGAGCGGCTTCCCGCTCGGCATCGGTGGATGCGGGGTCGACTAGAGCCTTCTTCAGCTCCAGTCGCTTGGTCGCATAGCGCGCGACCACGATCTTGCGCTGCTCGTTGGCAGCGATCTTGCTCTTCTTCGCCATGCTTAGCGCTCCTCGCGGAATTCGACGTGCTTGCGCACGATGGGGTCGTACTTCTTGAGTACGAGACGGTCGGGGTCGTTACGACGGTTCTTCTTGGTCACGTAGGTGTAACCGGTGCCTGCGGTGGAACGGAGCTTGATGATCGGACGAACGTCCTGCTGCTTAGCCATTAGATCTTCTCCCCACGAGCCAGGATGTCCTTGACCACGGACTCGATGCCGCGAGCGTCAATGACCTTGATGCCTTTTGCGCTCAGCGTGAGCGTGACGTTGCGGCGAAGCGACGGCACGTAGTACGTCTTCTTCTGCACGTTCGGGTCGAAACGTCGCTTGGTGCGACGATGCGAGTGCGAAATGTTGTGTCCGAAGCCGGGAACGGCTCCAGTCACCTGGCACACTGCGGCCATGGTTTTCCTCCATCAATACCGTAGAGAAGATCGTTCTCTACCCAAGGTCTCTTGTCGGCACACACCATCCACAAGAACTACAGGTGGATTTGTGCACAGGCGTGAACGCAGAACGCGCCCAGCAGCGTCCAATACTACGGAATCGCCGAGAAAGAAGCAATCTGTGCGGTAATTGCCTCCGTGAGATCCCTCCTTCGGTCCTTCCGGATGGCACTCAAGGACCTTTTGCCGGATCTCACCGGCCGGGGCGAACCTGTGCGGTGCACTCGGCACAGAGCCCGAACACGTCGACGACATGGTTGGGCTGGGTGAATCCGTGCTCCGACGCGACCGATTGCGCCCAGAGCTCCACGGCATCCGCCTCGATTTCCACCGTGAGGCCGCAGTTGCGGCAGATGAGGTGATGGTGATGCTGGCCCGGCGTGCAGGCGCGGTAAAGGCTCTCGCCCTCGAGCGACTGCAGTGAATCGGCTTCGCCCTCCACGGCGAGATCGGCGAGGGCGCGGTAGACCGTCGCGAGGCCGATCGGCGAACCGGTGTCGCGCAGGGTGGAGTGCAGGCTCTGCGCGCTCACAAAACCCTCGTTGCTGCCGAGTGCCGTGCGAACCGCCTCCCTCTGCCAGGTGTTGCGCTTCATGCCTCGATCCTAACTTTCGGCAGCCCCGCTGATACCAGCCGGCCGCTGTCGCCTCGGCGTTCTTTCCTGGCTCCGATGACGCGGCAAACGAGGTAGATCAGGAACGAGATCGTCGTGACATAGGGGCTGATCGGCAGTCCGCCGCCAAGGGCGAGCAGGATGCCGCCGACGACCGAGGTGACCGCGAAGAGCACGCTCAGCAGGGGAGTCAGGAAGGGTGACGCGGTGACGCGCATCGCCGCCGCAGCGGGAGTGACGAGCAGTGAGAGCACGAGCAGCGCGCCGACCACCTGGATCGACACGGCCGTCGCGAGCCCGAGCAGGATCATGAAGACGATCGAGATCGTCGTGACGGGCAGGCCCTTCGCCCGCGCGACATCCGCATCAACGCTCGCGAAGCTCAGCGGTCGCCACACGAAGAACAGCGCGATGATCACGACGACCGAAATCGCGATGAGCATGGTGAGCTGCGGGTTGTCGACCGAGACGATCTGACCGGTCAGCAAACCGAACTTATTCGCACTTCTCCCCTTGTACAGCGCGAGGAAGAGGATGCCGAGCCCCAACCCGAATGGCATGAGCACGGCGATAATCGAGTTGCGTTCCCTCGCCTTGGCCCCGAGGATGCCGATGAGCAGGGCCGCCAGCAGCGAACCGCCGATCGAGCCCGCAACGACATTGACGCCGAAGAGCAGGGCTGCGGATGCCCCGGCGAAACTTAGCTCGCTGATGCCGTGCACCGCGAACGCGAGGTCGCGGGTCATCACGAAGGGGCCGATGAGCCCGCCCACGATCCCGAGGATCGCGCCGGCGATGATCGAGTTCTTCACGAGCGCGAGCAGTTCGCCGTAGTTCGCGAAGCCGAAGATCTGATTCCAGAGATCCTGGTTCACCTGCCGACTCCGGCCACCACATGATGTTCGAGGTGATCGTGCACGCCGTAACCCTCCGGTGCTCCGAGCACCACGATGCGACCGCGGCTGCGGATGACCTCGACAGGGGTGTCGTACATGTAGGAGAGCACTTCGGAACGCAGCACCTCATCCGGTGTTCCCACGCGGAAGCGCCCGCCGGCGAGGTACAGCACCCGGTCGACCATGCCGAGGATCGGGTTGACGTCGTGAGTCACGAAGACGACCGCGGTGCCCAGCGCCTTGCGCTGCTCGTCGATGAGCTCGCTCACCTGGCGCTGATGGTGCAGGTCGAGCGAGAGCAGCGGCTCGTCGCAGAGCAGCAACTGCGGGTCGCCCGCGATCGACTGGCCGACCCGAATGCGCTGCTGCTCCCCTCCGGAAAGGGTCGAGACCGGCACGTTCGCGTAGTCGGTGGCGCCGACGGATTCGAGGATGTCGTCCACCCGCTTGCGCACGGCCTTCGACGATATCGGCAGGCCCCAGCGGTTGCCGTTGACCCCGAAGGCGACGAGGTCGCGGGCTCGCAGCGGGGTCCCCTGTTCGAGCAGCTTCTGCTGCGGGATATAGCCGATCTTCTTGCTGCCACGCCCGACCGGATGTCCCAGGAATTCGATGGATCCCGAGGTCAGTTTCTGCTGGCCGAGAATCGTTTTGAGCAGGCTCGTCTTCCCCGTGCCGTTGGGGCCGAGAACGGCCAGGAATTCGCCGGGCTGCACGTCCAGGTTGAGGTTGTGCCAGAGCTCGCGGCCGCCGAACGACAGGGTCGCGGCACGCAGGCTCAGTACCGGGGTTTCCGTATCGGCTGCCACGGGATCCTTGTCTGTAGTGATGAGAACCATGCGCTTAGCTGAGGGCGGCCTTCAGCGCGGCGAGGGTGTCGGTCATCCAGCCGAGGTAGTCCTTGCCGCTCGGCAGGGTTTCCCTGACCGGGATGATGGCGATTCCCGCGCTCTTCGCGGCGGCAAGCACCTGCTCGGTCTCCGGTCCGCTGGTCTGTTCATTGTAGGCAAGAAGCTTTACCGAACCCTGGCTGAAGAGCGCGAGGGTGTCCTTGAGAACGACGGGGGAGACATCCGTGCCGTCTTCGATCGCCTTACTGAACGCTGCGGGCGTCTTGTTCACGAGACCGGATGCCTCGAGCATGTAGAGCGGGACGGGCTCGGTGATCGCAGCCCCTTCGCCCGCAAAACTCGACTTGAGGCTCGCTTCGTCTGCCTCGAGGGTGGTGAGCGAATCCGTGAACTTCTTCGCGTTGGCGGCGAAGGCCGTGCTGCCGGATGGGTCGATCGTGGTGAGACTGGCCGCGATCCTGTCGACCACCTTCTGCATTGTCGGGAAGTCGTACCAGAGGTGCTCGTTGAATTGCCCGTTCTTCGGATTCTGGTCGTAGCCGGAGATATCGGACGCGTTGAGCACTACCGCTTTCGGGTTGTTCGCGCCCTTGAGCAGCGTGTCGACGAAGTCGTCATAGCCACCGCCGTTCTCGATCACGACCTGGGCCTTCGACAGGGCGAGCTGCACCTGGGCGTCGGCCTCGTAGGAGTGCGGATCCTGCGATGGGTCGCTGATGATCGAATCGACTTTCACGAGGTTGCCTCCGATCTTCGAGGCGATGTCGCCATAGACATTCGTGGATGCGACGACCCGGATGGCGCCGCCCCCCGAGGTAGTGCCGGCGGTCGAGGTGGCGCCGGCGGTCGACGAGCAACCGGCGAGCGCCAGGGAGACGACGACGGCACTGATGACGAGTGGGGAAACAGACTTCGCGCGCATACTGGAGCTCTCTAGTGATGTGATAACAGTAATGAGATTCGTTATCAATAATACACGGAGGGCATCGCCTCACCAAACCGCTGCGACTCGCCGGATCCCCCCACGTGGTCCCTTTTGTCAGGTGTGTTCCCGGGCGAGCGGGAACACACCTGACAAAAGGGAACATTCGCGGGACAGGGGCTGTCCAATGTCGGCGACTCGCGCGGGCGGTCAGTCGAGCAGGAGAGCGGGTTCCTCGATGACGCTCGCGACGTCCGCAAGGAAGCGGCTCGCGACATCCCCGTCCACGATGCGGTGGTCGAAGCTCGCGCCGAGCGTCGTCACGAAACGCGGACGCACCTCGCCGTCGACGACCCACGGCTTCTGCTTGATCGTGCCGAGCGCGAGGATCGCCACTTCGCCGGGATTCAGGATGGGGGTTCCCGTATCCATGCCGAAGACGCCGATGTTGGTGACCGTGATGGTGCCGTCGGCCATCTCGGCCGGCTGGGTCCTGCCGTCGCGGGCCGTGATCGTGAGCTGTTCGATCGCCGAGGCCAGGTCGCGCAGGGAGAGTTCCTGGGCCTCCTTGATGTTCGGCACGATGAGCCCCCGCGGGGTCGCCGCGGCGATCCCGAAATTGACGTAGTGCTTCACGATGATCTCGCTGTCGGTCCATTGCGCGTTGACCGTCGGGTTGCGTCGCACCGCCCAGATCATCGCCTTCGCCATGATGAGCAGCGGTGACACCTTCACGCCGGCGAAATCGGTCGAGTTCTTGAGTCGTTTGACGAACTCCATGGTGCGCGTCGCGTCGACATCGACGAAGAGGCTCACGTGCGGTGCAGTGAAGGCGCTCGACACCATCGCCGTCGCGATCGCCTTGCGCACGCCCTTCACGGGGATGCGCTCCTCGCGATCGCTCGACCAGGCCGGCGTCTCGATGTTGCGGAAGAGGCTCGCCTGTGACGCGTGGCGCACCACGTCATCCCGGGTGATCTCCCCGGCGAGACCGGTGGGGTTCACCTGGGCGAGATCGACGGCGAGATCCTTCGCCAGCTTGCGGATCGGCGGCTTCGCAATGATGGTGGCCGCGGATGCCGCAGGCACCGACGACGGGCGCGCGGCGGGCTGCGACGGCGTGGCCTCGGTCGCCGTCGTGCGGCCGCGGCGGGATGTCACGTGGCCCTTGAGTCCGTACCCCACGAGCACGGCGTCCTGCTGCTCTTCGGCCTTTTCATGCGAGATGCTGCCCGCCGTGTCTGCCACCGCGTCCGTGTCGGCCTCCGGCGCAGTCGGGACCTCCGCACTGCCGGCGTCACCGTCGGAAGACACCGAGATGATCGGAGTCCCCACGTCGACCGTGCGACCCTCCTCGACCAGGATGGCGGTGACGATTCCGTCGAAGGGCGAGGGCAGCTCGACGAGGGATTTGGCCGTCTCGATCTCCACCAGCACCTGGTTGACGGTCACCACGTCGCCGGGCTTGACCCTCCAGGCAACGATCTCGGCCTCGGTCAGGCCCTCGCCGACGTCCGGCAGATTGAATTCTGAGCTGCTCATGGTTTGCTCCTGAAATCCTTTAGTACGCCAGGGCGCGGTCGACGGCCTCGAGTACGCGGTCGGCGTCCGGAAGGTAGGTGGTTTCGAGCTTCGCGGGGGGGAACGGCGTATCGAATGCTGTGACCCGCAGTACCGGTGCCTCGAGCGAGTAGAAGGCCCTCTCCGTGACCGTAGCGGCTATCTCGGAGGAGATGCTGACGAATCCCGGCGCCTCGGAAGCGACGACGAGTCGACCGGTCTTCTGCACGGAGGCGATGATCGGCGCATAGTCGATGGGGGAGAGGGAACGCAGGTCGATGACCTCGATGCTCGTGCCCTCACTCTGCGCCAGCTCTGCTGCCTGGAGCAGCACAGTGACCATCGCACCGTGCCCGACGACGGTGACCTCGGTGCCCGTGCGGACGACCCGGCTCGAGTGCAGCGGCGCCGCGCTCGCGGAGAGGTCGACCGGACCCTTGTTCCAGTAGCGGCTCTTCGGCTCGAAGAACAGCACCGGATCGTTCGAGGAGATCGCTTCCTGGATCATCCAATAGGCGTCGTTGGGGGTGCTCGGGCTCACGAGCCGCAGACCGGGCGTGTGAGCGAAGTACGCCTCGGGGCTTTCCTGGTGATGTTCGACGGCTCCGATGTGCCCGCCGTACGGCACCCGGATGACGACGGGCATGCTCACCTGGCCCTCATGGCGACTGGTCAGCTTTGCCAGCTGGGTTGTGATCTGATCGAAGGCGGGGAAGATGAACCCGTCGAACTGGATCTCGCAGACCGGACGGTAGCCGCGCAGCGCGAGACCGATGGCGGTGCCGACGATCCCGGACTCCGCGAGCGGGGTGTCGAAGACGCGATTCGCGCCGAATTCCGCCTGCAGCCCCTCCGTCACGCGGAAGACTCCACCGAGCGGGCCGATGTCCTCACCCATCAGAAGGACTTTTTCATCATCCTCGAGAGCTTTGCGCAGCCCGGCGTTGAGCGCTTTGCCGAGGGGGAGTTCCCGGGTTTCGGAGTGAATGGCTTCGGCGGTGTCGTTTTCGATGCTCATGGTTTCCGAGTTCACAGTTTCGGTGCTCACGCGTTCCCTCCGAACGATGCCTCGTAGTCGGCAAGCCACTGCTTCTGCGCTTCCATCACCGGGTGCGGTTCCGAATACACATGATTGAAGATCTTCTCCGCGGATGGCGGGGCCAGCGCGAGGGTGCGCCGACGGAGATCCGCAGAGAAATCCTGCGCCTCCGTGGCGACGTCGGCGAAGAAGCCATCTCCTTCACCCCGTGTCCTGAGGAAGGCCTCGAAGCGCTCGATCGGGTCGCGGGCAATCCAGCCCTGCAGTTCCGTGTCGCCGCGATACTTGGTCGGATCGTCGCTCGTCGTGTGTGCGCCGATCCGATAGGTGAGAGCCTCGATCATTCGGGGACCACCACCCGAGCGCGCTTCCTCGAGGTTCTTGCGGGTGACCGCGTAGCTCGCGAGCACGTCATTGCCATCGATCTGCACACCGGGAATGCCGAAACCCTGCGGGCGCAGATAGAGGGGGATGCGTGACTGCACACTCACCGGCACGGAGATCGCCCAATGGTTGTTCTGCAGGAAGAAGACCTGCGGGGTCTGGAAGCTGGCGGCGAAGACGAAGGCCTCGCTGACATCCCCCTGGCTTGTCGCGCCGTCGCCGAAGTACACGATGACCGCCTGGTCGGTCTCAGGGTTGCCCGTCGCGGTGTCACCGTCGAAGTTGATCCCCATCGCGTAGCCGGTCGCGTGCAGCGCCTGCGAGCCGAGCACGAGTGTGTAGAGGTGGAAGTTGTTATTGGTCTTCGGATTCCAGCCGCCGTTAGAAACCCCCCGCATGAGCCTGATGATGTCGAGGACGTCGAGGCCGCGGATCATGCCGACGGAGTGCTCGCGGTATGAGGGGAAAATATGGTCCTGCGCGCGAGCGGCACGTGCCGACCCGACCTGGGCGGCCTCCTGGCCGTGGCTCGGCGGCCACAGCGCCAGTTGTCCCTGGCGTTGCAGATTGGTCGCTTCGAGATCGAAGCGGCGCGTGATCACCATGTCGCGATGGAACTGGCGCAGGTCTTCGTCGTTCAGCGCATCGATGTACGGGAGATACTCCGCCGCCACGTCATCGGTTTGCAGCGTGCCGTCGGGGGAGAGGAGTTGCACTGCCGATTCCGCTTGCGTGGTTTCTGCCACGGTGACCTCGCAGTCCTGTCTGTGCCTGTGGCCTGTCAGGCCGGGCATCCGGTGGTTCGGTCCGATGTCGCGGGCGACGCCGAAGTTCTAATCTAACGTGGCCTTTGAGAGGGCACTTGGTAGGTTGCCGACAACCTCCGCCGAAGCTCTTAGGAGTTTGTCCACAGACTGGGCTTCCCCGATCGACACCCGGATGCCATCAGGAAGCAGCGGACGCACCACGATTCCGTGGGTGGCGAACACCTCCGTCGCCTCCTCCGTGTGCTCCCCGGTCGCCAGCCAGACGAAGTTCCCCTGCGGCTTCGGCACCGACCAGCCCTGGTCGAGCAGAGCGAGCCACACCTGGTCGCGCAGCACGCCGATGCGGGCCACACGCTCGAGAAGCTCCTCCTCGTGCTCGAGGGACACCAGGGCAGCACGGATCGCGGGCTCCGTGACGGAGAGCGGGATGGATGTGCTGCGAGCCGCGTCGAGGATGTACTCGGGCCCGACCGCATAGCCGATTCGCAGCCCGGCGAGACCGTAAGCCTTGGAGAAGGTACGGAGCACAACGAGGTTCGGGTACTGGCCACGCAGGACGACGCCGTCGACGGCGGTGTCGTCGGTCACGAACTCCACATATGCCTCATCGAGAATGACGAGGATGTCCTTCGGGACGAGCGTCATGAAGGCGGCGAACTCCTCGGCCGTGACGATCGTACTGGTCGGATTGTTCGGGGTGCAGACGATGATGACGCGGGTGCGCTCGGTGATCGCGGCGGCCATCGCGTCGAGGTCGTGCCGGTCATCAGCAGTGTTCGGCACGAGGATGCTGGTGGCTCCGGATACGGCGACGAGACCGGGGTAGGCCTCGAACGACCGCCAGGCGTAGACGACCTCGTCGCCGACACCCGCCGCGGCCTGGATCAGCTGGGCGAGTATCGAGACCGACCCGGCGCCCAGGTGGACCTCCGCCTGCGTGACCCCGAACCGGTCCGCGATGGCCGACCGCAGTTCGAGGCCGGCCCCGGGATACCGGTTGACCCCGGACGAGGCCGCCAGAGCCTCGATCACCGCGGGGATCGGCTCGAAGGGATTCTCGTTCGAGGAGAGTTTGAACGCATCGTCGGCTGCCGGCTTGCCCTGGCGGTAGGCGGCGAGCGAAACGATCTCGGGCCTCAGCTTGACGGGCGGCATCTCGGGGTTGGTCACGGGTCAAGCCTAGGCGCGCCTGCACCTGCCTCGATCGATTGCACGCTCACCCATGGCACGGGCATAGTTGTCGCATGAAGAGATTCGTGGTGCGCCTACTGATCAACGCGGTGGCCCTGTGGCTGACGACCCTCATCGTCGCCGGTGTCCATGTCGTGCCCTTCGGCAACAAAGACACCCTGGCCTGGGTTCTCACCTACCTCTTTATCGCGCTGATCTTCGGGATCGTCAACGGTGTGATCGGCAACTTCATCCGCATCGTCGCCTTCCCTCTTTACGTGCTCACACTCGGGCTCCTCGCCCTCGTCGTGAACGCGCTCCTCCTCCTGCTGGTGAGCTGGATCACCTCGCTGCTCGGCTTCGGCCTCGTCGTCGACGGTTTCTGGTGGGGTGTGCTCGGCGCGCTCGTGCTTGCCGTGATCAGCTGGCTCATCGGCATCCTGATCCGGCCCCTCGTGGGAAGCGATCGCCGCTAGTCATCACGCCTGCCGACTCGCTCAGCGCTGTAGAGGGTCGACTCGGCCTTCGTCGATCCGGCACCGAATTCCGCGAACTCGCCTCCCGACCGCACCAGTCGCTGCTCGTGCGACTCGTCGATGAGTCGTGCGGTCTCGCGATAGGCCTCGAGCTGGTGAGCAGGAAAGACGACATCGGTGGAGACCGGTCGATCCGCGAAGACCTCACGGCGCACGAGAACCGGATCGGAACCCTGCCAGTTTCCGGCGAGCGCCGGCACGAGGTCATCGCTGTGCTCCACGGCGACCCACGGAATGCTCGCCGGAACGTCGATCTGCGCCGCCGGCGCACCGAGGGTGAAGACCCCTTTCGTGTTGTAGTCCCCGGATCCGGCGAGCTGCGCTGCGATCAGGCCACCCTGGGAATGGCCGTTGAAGACGACGGGGGAGTTCGCGTCGATGCCTTCGAGCCGCATCGCCTCTTCCACCGCGCGATAGGAACCCGACTCCCCGCCAGCCATCGAGTTGAGATTGCTCGTCATGTCCCACGGCTGATCGTCGGGCACAAGCGAGAAATCCCGGGTGCCGCTGATGTAGACCTCGTATCGGGCGGGGCCGCCAGCCTGCTCGTACCTGTCGATCCGCACCTGAGCATCGCCCCTCGGCAGCCTTCCCGCACGCTCTTCGAAGGTCGACGGAACCGTCGTCGCCACGGTGCTGCCTGACCTCACGGCTACGGGGCTTTCGATAAGAGCACCACCTTTCGATGCGGCACCGACGACCACGGCGGAGGAGGTGGTGACACCGAGGATGCCGAGTCCTTCGTCGCCGAGGACATGGACGAGATCGGCTGGCAGATGCAGCACCCCGCCACCGATATCGTCGGCGCTCATCACGAGGAGACGCACGAGTTGCACAGTGCGCGGATCGCTGAGGCCGGCGCTGTTCTTGCGAAACCACTCCGGAAGTGCCGTGAGCAGCGCTTTCCGCGAGGATTCGGGCATCAGCGCGAGCCATGCCGCCAGACCGCCCGTCACTCCCACGATCGCCGGCAGAAGCCAGATCGCGATGGTCGGCAACATCATGCCGAAGAGCCAGCCGAACCGTGCGGCCAGCTCCTGGCTCAACCGCGTGGCGGATCGCTCGACGAGTCCGTAGGATTCCGCCGACTTCTCGAGTGCCGACTTCAGCTGGGCGGCGCGCCGTCCGGCCCGTGCGATGAGGACGGCAGCGTCATCCAGGTCCTGCTCGGCGGCGACCGCGCTCAGCGGCGCATCCGCAGCGCGCAGTTCACCCGACGTCACGATCCGATCCACCGCCGCGAGCTGCTCGAGGCACGCGGCCAATCGCACGTGCACCAGGTCGAGCTGTTGCGCCTGGGTGAACAGCTCGCTCGTCGCGACCGCGCTCGAGCCGCCGCCGCTGACGACGATGTCATCCGGCACGATCGACCATGGTGCTCAGCGCCCGTCGGGTGTGGGACAGTGCGCTGCGGATGAGGGTGTCGACCGTGGCGAGTTCGCCCGCGAGAGCCTCGACAGCGGCGACATAGAGGCGGTGTGCCTCGCCATCCCAGATTCCGGCGTCGGCGGAGGGCGGAACGCCGGCGCGCGCCTCCTCGACCCGCCTGGAGAGCGCCTCGAGTGCCCCTACCTGTTGCTCGAGTGCCGCTCGCAGCCGGAGGGTCTGCGCGGAAGCCGCCGCGACATCCGACATCCTGTGCTCCTTTCCCTGCGGCCATCCTCGTCGCGCTGCCCTGCGAGCACCGGGCGATACCGGAAGCTGGGCAGCGACCGAGTACTGCCTTCCTGTGCAGGAGTGGATGGCGAAAAAGCGTGACCTTCCACGACGCGCGATCTGCGGGAGAATGGACGCATGAGCTTCGACCGCACCCTCGATGAGTCGTCGCTCTTCAGGATCTGCTTCGTCTGCACTGGCAACATCTGTCGTTCTCCGATGGCCGAGGTCGTCTTCCGCGACCTGGTCAAGAAGGCCGGATATGAGGGCGCGGTCACGGTGATCTCCGCGGGCACCGGGGACTGGCACGTCGGCGAACACTCGGATGCACGCACCATCGAGGCGCTCATGGCACGTGGGTACGACGGCTCTCAGCACCGCGCCAAGCAGTTCGACCCCGAGTGGTTCGACAACCTCGACCTCATCGTCGTGTTCGATCGCAGCCAGGAACGCATCCTGCGGGCCTGGGCGAATACGGACCAGGATCGTGGCAAGGTGCAAATGCTCCTGAGCTTCGACAGTGACCAGGCCGCCCAGGTCGACGTTCCCGACCCGTACTATTCCGACGCCGCCATGTTTGACAACGTTCTCGGAATGATCGAAAAGTCCAGCGCGGCGCTCTTCCGCCAAATTGAGCCAGGAATCCGACGGGGAGTCTCGTGAGCCCACTGCCAGAACAACCACTGAGTCCGCTCGACGGCCGCTACAGGGGCGCCGTCGTCGAGCTCGGCGAACACCTCTCAGAGGCCGGCCTCAACCGGGCTCGCGTGCATGTCGAGGTGGAGTGGCTGCTGTACCTCACGGACAACGAATTCTTCGGATCGACGAGGCTGACCGCCGAACAGGCACGCGCCCTTCGTCGACTCGTGCCCGACTTCGGCCAGGGGGACATCGACGAACTGGCAGCGCTGGAAGCGACGACTCGCCACGATGTGAAGGCCGTCGAGTACTACGTCCGCAAGCGACTCGTCGATCTTGGCCTTACCGACGTTGCCGAACTCACCCATTTCGCCTGCACGAGTGAAGACATCAACAATCTCTCCTATGCCCTCACGATCAGCGCCGCCGTGCGAGACGTCTGGCTCCCGAAGGCCCATGCGGTTGTCGATGCACTCTACGAGAGAGCGGTGGCCCAC
>JAODMW010000257.1 GCA_025464815.1 Microbacteriaceae bacterium
ATCTTGGCGAAGGGATCGGTGTTCGCACGGATAATACGCACGAAGGCGATGGCGAGCACGATGAACAGCGTCAGGACGAGGATGGCGCCCAGCAGCCCGAGCTCTTCACCGACGATGGCGAAGATGAAGTCGTTGTCCGCCTCAGGGAGCCACGACCACTTCGCCGTCGAGTTGCCGAGCCCGACGCCGAACAGCCCCCCGGAGGCGAGAGCCCACCACCCCTGCACGCTCTGCCAGCAGGTTCCGCCGTAGTCGTTGGCCGAAGCGCAACCGTTCAGGAAAGCGTCGATGCGACTGGATCGCGAGTTGCTGGCGAAGGACATCATCGCGGCGGCGATACCGATGACGATGATCGGCACAGCGAGGAAGCGCAATCGCACCCCCGCGAAGAACACCGCGCCGAGAATGATGGCGAGAAGGATGATCGAGGTACCGAGGTCACCGCCGAGTACGACGAAACCGACAGCCGCAGCAGCGACGGGCACCAGCGGCATGATCAGCTCGCGCCAGTCGTCCATCACGGATTGTTTCCTGGCGAGGATATAACCCAGCCACACGACGAGGCCGAGCTTCACGAGCTCGGAGGGCTGGCCGCTGAACGGGCCGAGGATGATCCAGTTCTTGTTGCCGCCGTGCTCCACACCCAGCGGGGTGGCGACGACCAGCATCTGCAGAATGATCGCGATGACGAGAAATGTTCCCGCCCAGCGCTTCCAGAAGCGCGGCGACATGCGAGAGGCGAGGAGCATGAGCGGAATCCCGAGTGCGGCGAACAGCACCTGGCGGATGAAGCCGTTGAAGAAGTCCCCACTCGACAGGAACGACTCGACCGACGACGACGACAGCACCATGATGAGGCCGAAGACCACGAGGAAAAGCGTCGCACCGAGCAGCAGGAAGTAGTTGCCGGTCTCCGCCGCGAAGATCTTCTTGACGGCGACGACCGCGGCTGGCGCCCGGCGCTGCATGTCACCCTGGATTTCAGGTGGCTGCTGGCGGCCTCGCTGGGAACCAGGACGGGCCTGAGGAGACGTTGCCCCCGGCCTACTGTTCGCTCTCGGGCGCGGAAGGCTTGTCGTCATCCGCACTCTCTCCCAACATCTCGTGCACCGCGTCGGCGAAGCGGTTGCCCCGATCCGCGTAATCGGTGAACTGGTCCATCGAAGCGGCTGCCGGGGCGAGCAGGACCGTGTCCCCGCTCCGCGCAACCCCTGCCGACAACCGCACGGCCATCGGCATTACCTCATTAGTGTCAGTCGTCTTGACCTCGAACAGCGGCAGCTCTGGCGCGTGTCGCCCGAAAGCCTCAACCAAAGGTTGACGGTCGACGCCGATGATGACGACCCCGCGCAGGTGCGACGCATTGGCTGCGACGATGTCATTCATGTCGACACCCTTGAGCAGGCCGCCGACCACCCAGACGACCGAGTCGAAGGAAGAGAGCGAGGCCTGCGCCGCATGCGGATTCGTCGCCTTCGAGTCGTCGACCCAGCGCACTCCGTCGCGCTCCGCGACCGTCTCGGTGCGATGGTGATCGATGTGGAAGGCCCGCAGAGCCGAGCGGATGTCGGCGGGCCCGATCCCGAAGGCTCTCGCGATCGCCGATGCCGCCAGCACATTCGCGATCATGTGGGGCGACCCGAGGCCGACGCTTGTCAGTTCGTCCACGGTGGCGAGTTCGATCGCAGCGCGTTGGCGATCATCGAGGAAGGCGCGATCGACCACGATTCCATCGACAAGGCCGAGGTCGCTCGGACCGGGGATTCCCAGGCCGAAGCCGATGGCGCGGCAACCCTCGACCACGTCGGCCTCTTCGACCATCTCGCGCGTCGCGTCGTCCTCGAGGTTGTAGACGCAGGCGATCTTCGCATTCCGATAGACCTTCGCCTTGGCTGCGCGATAGGCCTCGGCGGAACCGTGCCAATCGAGGTGATCCTGCGCGACGTTCAGGCAGGCGGCCGCCCATGCGGACATGCTGTCCAGGTAGTGCAGCTGGAAACTCGAGAGCTCGACGACGAGTGCGTCGAAGCCGACCGGATCGCGGATGGCGTCGAGCACCGGGACGCCGACATTGCCGCAGGCGATCACGCGCCTGCCGCCCGCAGCGACCATTGCGGTCGCGAGCTTCACGGTGGTGGTCTTGCCGTTCGTTCCGGTTACCGCCAACCACTCGGCGGGCGCACCACGCTTGTCGCGCAGGCGCCAGGCGAGTTCGACGTCACCCCAGACCGGCAGATTTCGCGAAGTCGCCCAGAGCACGAGCGGATGACTCGGAGCGAAGCCGGGAGACACGATGACGAGCTCTGGCGCAAAGCCGGCCAGCTCCGTCTCGAGATCCTCGAGCACGAGTCGCACACCGATCACATCGAGAAGGTCGGCGGTCTCGTCGTCGGCGCGGTTCGCAAGCACGAGCAACTCCGCGCCGAGCTCCGCAAGGGTGTCCGCCACGGAGAAACCCGTGACGCCGAGCCCGAGCACCGCGACCTTCAGGCCGGCCCAGTCCGCGTGCCAACTGCGCAGCTCCGCGACGGTTTCCGGACTTCTCATCCACGGACCCGCGAAACCCACTCGAGGTAGAAGACGCCTACCCCGGCGGCGACGAAGAGCCCCGAGATGATCCAGAACCGAACGACGATCGTCACCTCGGCCCAGCCCTTCATCTCGAAGTGATGGTGAAGCGGACTGGCGCGCCAGATGCGCTTCCCCTTGGTCGCCTTGAAATAGATCCGCTGGATGATGACCTGCCCGGTGACGACGAGGAAGAGGCCACCGATGAGGATGAGCAGCAGTTCTGTACGGGACAGGATGGCGAGGGCGGCCAGGGCGCCGCCGAGGCCGAAGGACCCGGTGTCACCCATCATGATCTGCGCCGGCGAGGTGTTCCACCAGAGGAAGCCGACGAGCGCACCGGCAATGGATGCGGCCACCACCGCGAGGTCGAGCGGCCGGGATACGTCGTAGCACTTGAAAGCGTTCTCCGCGGCGAGGGTCGGGCTGAAGCAGGACTGGTTGGACTGCCAGAAGCCGATGATGATGTACGACCCGATCGCGAAGATCGAGGATCCGGCGGCGAGGCCGTCGAGACCGTCGGCCAGGTTGACGGCATTCGACACCGCGGTGGTGATGAGCACGACCCAGATGACGAAGACGATCACACCGACGGTTGCGCCGAAGATCACCGTGAAATTGAGATTGAGATCCCGTACGAAGGAGACCGCCGTCGAAGCCGGCGACCGGTGGTTGGCATCCTTGTAGCTGAGCGAAATCACGCCGAAAACGATCGCGACGATCACCGTGCCGAGGATCTTGTACCATCCGGCCAGACCGAGGCTGTTCTGTCGCTTGACCTTGAGGAAGTCGTCGATGAATCCGATGAGGCCGAGCCCGGACATCATCGCGAGCACGAGCAGGCCGGCGCCTGAGACCGAGTCCTGGTTGACGAGATGGCCGACGAGGTAGCCGACTATGGCGGCGACGATGAAGACGATCCCGCCCATCGACGGTGTTCCACGCTTCACGACGTGGGTTGTCGGCGTGTCCGCCCTGAAGAACTGGCCGAGATTCAGCCGACGGAACGTCTTGGCGAAGACGGGGGTGAGCAGAAGCGTGAAGATCATGGAGACCCCGGCGGCGACAAGGAGCGCGATCACTCTGTGACCTCCCCGAGCCGATCGCCCAGAAATCGCAGGTTCGCGGATTTCGACGATTTCACGAGCACGACATCGCCGTCTCGCAGGTCTTCACTCACAAGATCGTAGGCCTCGTCGGCGGTCTCGACCAGAACTGACTCGCCGTCCCACGAGCCCTCGAGGCCCGCCGCATTGTGGATGTGGCGGGCTCCGTGTCCGACTACGACGAGCTTGTGGATGTTGAGCCTCACCACGAGTCGGCCGATGCGATCGTGCTCCTCGTTCGCGTACTCGCCGAGTGCGGTCATCTCGCCGAGGACCGCGATGGAACGCTGCCCGGGCTCGACGATCTGCGCGAGGGTCTTGAGGGCGGCAGACATCGAATCGGGACTCGCGTTGTAGGCATCGTTGATCACGACGACGCCATCCCTGCGAGACAGCACCTCCATGCGCCAGCGTTCCGCGCGCCGCACGGATTCGAGCGCGGTGATGGCCTCGTCGAGCGGCACCGCCAGTTCATTCGCGACCGCAAGGGTCGCAAGCGCGTTCATCACGTGATGTTCCCCGAGAATCCGCAGCTGGACCGGGCGGTGCACGTCGCCGATCGAGAGGGTGAACGAGGTGCCGGATGCCGTGGCCCGCAGGTCGTCCGCACGAACATCGGCTCGAGCATCCAGTCCGAACCAGACGGGACGGGCGGCAGTGACCTCCGCCATCGCGGCGACCCGCTCGTCGTCGATGTTGAGAATGGCGACGGCGTCGCTCGGCAACTCCGTCACGATCTCGGACTTGGCACGCTGGGTCGCCTCGATGCCGCCGAACTCGCCGGCATGGGCGAGGCCCACCTTGAGCACGACGGAGATATCGGGCGTCGCTATCGCGACGGTGCGCGCGATGTCGCCGATCCCACTCGCGCCCATCTCGATGACCAGGAATCTCGTGTCGTGGTCGACGGAGAGCATCGACAGCGGCGCCCCGACCTGGTTGTTGAACGAACCGGGCGGCGCGACCGTCGGCCCCTGGGCGGAGAGCACCGCTCGCAGCATGTTCTTGGTGGTCGTCTTGCCGTTGGATCCCGTGATACCGATAATCCGCAGAGTGCCGGCGGAACGGACGGTGGCCACCACATAACGCGCGAGTGCGGCGAGGGCTTCGAGAGCATCCTCGACGACAATCTGCGGGACCGGCAGATCGAGAGGATGCTCGACGACGAGCAGCGCGGCCCCGTTCTCGACGGCCGAGGCAGCGAAGAGGTGCCCATCGGTCACCTCTCCACTCATCGCGAAGAAGATCGCGCCAGACTCGACGAGACGAGAATCGGTCTGCACCTGCCCCGAGACGATCGTCTCAGCCACCGCGACGCCGCGCAGCTCGAGCACGCCGGCGATTGCGGCCCCGATTTCGGCCAGAGTAGCGGCTATCACCTATGACCAACCAGCTTCGAGCAGGGCGGCACGCGCCTCTGCCCTGGCGGAATAGGGAGTGCGCACGCCTCTGATGTCCCGGTAGTCCTGGTGTCCCGGACCTGCCCAGAGGATCGTGTCGCCTTCCTTGGCGAGCGAGACGGCGTGACGGATCGCCTTCTCCGGTGGGCTGACTTCGTACAGCTCGGCCTGGTGCTCCGCGAGGTGTGCACCCTCGATGAGGGTCGCGCGAATGGAGTCGGGGTCTTCGAAACGCGGGTGATGATCGGTGATGACCAGGATGTCGGACCCCTCGGAGGCGACGCGCGCCATCTCGTGACGCTTGGTCGCGTCCCGGTCGCCGTCGGCACCAAAGACCATGATCACGTTGCCGGTGGTGAACTTGCGCACCGCGGCGAGGGTATTGAGAAAGGCGTCGGGGCTGTGCCCGAAATCGACGTAGACCGAAGGTCCCCGGTCACCCGAGACGCGCTCGGTTCGACCGGGGAGATAGGCGTCGATGCCGTCTTCGACCGCCTGACCGATCGCCTCGAGCTCGAAGCCGGCCTCGACGAGCATGACGACCGCGAGTGCGGCGTTGGCCGCCATGTGTCGGCCGATCAAAGGGACGCGGGTGCTGAGCGATCGGTTCTCGGGCCCGGTCAGGCGGAACTCGGTGTAGGCGGCGAGCTCGTCGAGGATCTCGACGTTCCACTCACCCTCCACGCCGGGCGTCGAGGAAATGGTAGTGACCGGAATGCGAGACCCTTCGACGACCTTTTCGCCCCAGGGTGAGTCGAGCGAGACGACGCCGCGCTTTCCGCGCTCCGGGTCGAAGAAGGCGAGCTTGGCGGCGAAGTATTCGTCCATGTCGACGT
>JAODMW010000003.1 GCA_025464815.1 Microbacteriaceae bacterium
AGCCGCCTTTGGTCACGAACCAGCCGGTCCAGGACGAGAGGTAGGCCGCCAGCGCGATCGGCACGGTGAGCAGGAAGGTTGCCGGTCCCTGCTTGAAGACGGTGCCGCTCACCCAGAAGGTGACACCGGCGCGGCGGCGGGCGACCGCATCCACGATGAGGGTGTAGACGGCGAAGGCCGCGAGAAAGTAGAGGCCGCTCCACTTCACCGCGCTGGCGAGTCCGAAGGCGAGTCCGGCGGCGAGGAGCCACGGACGACCCCAGAGCGCCGGGCCCCAGTCGGTGCTGCGCCCGGCGTTCTCTCGCCTGGCGAGCCAGAGGCCCAGCCGCTTCGCGCTCTGGCCTCGATCGAGCAGCACCGCCCAGAAGCCGAGCAGGCAGAAGATCATGACGAAGTTGTCGAGCAGCGCCGTGCGCGACAGCACGATCGCGTGGCCGTCGATCGCGAGCAGCCCTCCGGCCAGGGTCGCGAGCGCGGTGGATGCGAAGAGCCGGCGGGCGATCAGCACGAGGAACAGGACCGCGAGGATGCCGACGATCGCGGTGCTGATGCGCCAGCCGACCGTGTTCTCGGCCCCGAAGACCTGCAGGCCGAGGGAGATGAGCCACTTGCCGAGCGGCGGATGCGCGACATAGGAACCGTCGGCCGTATAGATGTCGACGTTCCCGGCGTTGAAACTCTTGTCGGCCTCCGCCGGCCACGATCCCTCATAGCCGAGCTTCATGAGCGTATAGGCGTCTTTGACGTAGAAGGTCTCGTCGAAGACGAGGGCCCGCGGGTCGCCGAGACGCCAGAGGCGCAACACCGCGGCGAGCAGGGTGACGGCGATCGGGCCGCCCCAGTACCAGAGGCGTTGGCGGAGCGGGGAGCGGAGCATCCGTCCCCACCACTGGTCGAGGCGGGTGCCGATGGGTTCTGGCGCTTCCGGGACCGGTTTTTCGTCGGAAGCGACCAGCTCGTCGAAGTCGGCGCCCGGTGTCGTCACAGGTGCAATGCTAGCCAACGATCGCTGGGAGGATGGACAGATGATCATCCTCGCCGCAACTCCGATCGGCAATCTCGGCGACGCGTCACGGCGGCTCGTCGAGGCGCTGGGCAATGCCGAGGTGATCGCTTCGGAGGATACCCGGGTGACCATCCATCTCATGCGCGCGCTCGGCATCGAGAATCGTCCGAGGCTCATCCCGCTTCACGAGCACAACGAGGTCGCCAAGGCCGCCGAGATCGTCGAGCTGGCCAGGGACTCCGATGTGCTGGTACTGACGGATGCCGGGATGCCCGCCATCAGCGATCCGGGCTTCTCCCTCGTCACGGCCGCTGCCGCTGCCGGGGTCACGGTCACGGCACTGCCGGGACCCTCTGCCGTGATCACGGCGCTCGCCGTGTCGGGCCTGCCGACGGACCGATTCACCTTCGAGGGCTTCCTGCCGCGCAAGGGCCGGCTCGCTTACTTCCGTTCACTGGCCCGCGAACCCCGCACGATGGTCTTCTTCGAGTCGCCCAACCGGCTCGCGGATGCCCTGGCAGACCTCGCGACGGCCATGGGCGCTGATCGGCGGGTCGTCGTCTGCCGCGAACTCACCAAGCTCTACGAAGAGGTCAGGCGCGGCACCGCCGCGGAGCTCGCGGAGTGGGCCGCTGCCGGCGTCAAGGGCGAGATCTGCATTGTCGTCGAAGGTGGAGCCGTGCAGGAGGTCGACCTCGGGACCGGCATCGCGCAGGTGCAGTCGCTGGTCGCGGCCGGCTCGCGGCTCAAGGAGGCCGCGGCAGAGGTCGCCGAGGCGACCGGCCTGAGCAGGCGCGAGCTCTACGAGGGTGCGCTCAAGCTCCGCTGACTGCGGGCGAGATCCGTCGATTGGTCCTTCCGTGCGCGCCGGAAGCACAAATCGACGGACCTCAAGAGCTCGGCCGGTCTCGGATCGAGGGCTCGGCCGGTCTCGGATCGAGAGCTCGGCTGGTCTCGGATCGAGAGCTCAGCCGGTCTCGGACTCGAGCCGCGCCAGCTGTTCCGGGCTCAGCACGAGGTCTGCGGCGAGTGCCGAATCCGCGATGCTCTGCGGTCGGCTAGCCCCAGGGATCGGGATGACGCAGTGCCCGAGCGAGAGCTCCCAGGCCAACGCGACCCTCTGCGGGCTGACGCCCAGTTCTGCACCGACCTCTGCGAAGGCCGCCTGAGACGCGAATACCTCGCCGCCGCGCCCTATCCCGCCGAGCGGACTCCAGGGCAGGAAGGCGATCTCGTGCTCGACGCAATAGTCCAGTTCCGACCGGCTGGCGCGGAACACGGGGGAGAACTGGTTCTGTACCGACACGAGCCGGCCGCCGAGAACGCGGTCGGCCAGCGCGATCTGCGTGAGGTCCGCGTTGGAGATGCCGGCCATCCGAATGGTGCCCTCGTCCAGAAGGTCGCTGAGGGCGCCGATCGAGTCTTCGTATGGCACCGTCGGATCCGGCCGGTGGAACTGGTAGAGGCCGATCGCATCGACCCCGAGCCTGACCCGGGATTCGCGGGCCGCCTGCTTGAGGTATGCGGGAGATCCGTCCCTGTCCCACGGTCCGCCGTCACGGTGGAGGAGCCCGCCCTTCGTCGCGACCAGGACCTCCTCGCTGCGACCCCTGAGCGCCTCGGCGACCAGCATCTCGTTGTGGCCCTGGCCGTCGGCATCCGTCGTATACGCGTCCGCCGTGTCGATGAGGGTGACGCCCGCATCGAGAGCCGCGTGGATGGTGGCGATGGCGCGCTTCCTGTCGGGCCTTCCCTGGATCGACAGCGGCATGGCGCCGAGCCCCACCGCGCTGACGGCGGTGTCGCCGATCCTTCGGAACTTCATGGGGTCAGCCTAGGCGCCCGCCGTAACGCGGCAGGAGTCGGTGGCCGCGGCAATTAGGATGTTCGACATGGCCGCCGGCGAATCCTTCTATATTGCGACGCCCATCTTCTACGTCAACGATGTGCCGCACATCGGTCACGCGTATACGGAAGTTGCGGCAGACGTGCTCGCCCGCTGGCATCGCCAGGCCGGTGACGACACCTGGCTGCTCACCGGCACCGACGAGCACGGCCAGAAGATCCTGCGCACCGCGGTCGCGAACGACACGACGCCGAAGGCCTGGGCCGACAAGCTCGTCGCGGATGCCTGGCAGCCGCTCCTCA
>JAODMW010000004.1 GCA_025464815.1 Microbacteriaceae bacterium
CCTCGTCGAGCACGACGGCGTCACGACTCTCACACAGACCTCGGTCTTCCAGTCGGTCGCCGATCGCGACGGGATGGTCGCCTCCGGCATGGAGAGCGGCGCGCTCGAATCGATGGACAGGGTTGCCGAATTGCTGGCTTCGCTGCCCGTCGGCTCCTGAGCGTCGGAGCGGTCGCGCCGTCGCCGACGATTAAACTCGGCAGATGACCACCAGCACAGAGTTCGTCGTGCTCGTCGACGAGTCTGGCGCACCGATCGGCACCGCCGACAAGATCGCCGTGCACGGACACGACACTCCACTGCACCTCGCCTTCTCCTGCCACGTCTACGATCGACATGGCCGCGTGCTCGTCACCAGACGTGCACTCACGAAATCCACCTGGCCCGGCGTGTGGACCAATTCCTTTTGCGGCCACCCTTCGCCTTCGGAATCCAGCGAAGATGCGACCACCCGTCGCGCACTGTTCGAACTCGGCATCGAGATCGAGGACCTCAGGGTCGTGCTGCCGAACTTCCGTTATCGTGCCGTCGACGCATCCGGCATCGTCGAGAACGAGATCTGCCCGGTCTACCGGGCGGTGACGATGGATGCTGTCACCCCGAACCCCGACGAGGTCGCCGAGTTCGTCTGGCTCGACCCGCAATCGCTGCGCACCGCCGTGGCCGCGGCTCCCTTCGCGTTCAGCCCGTGGCTCGGCTGGCAGCTGGAGCAGCTGGAGCGCGTCTAGTCGAGCTGGCTCTCGTCGCGCGCGATGTTGGTGCGATGGAAATTCTGGAACGACCGCGACGCCGTCGGCCCTCGCTGGCCCTGGTAGCGGGAGCTGTACTCGGCGGAGCCATAGGGCTTCTCGGCCGGCGAGGTCAGGCGGATGAAGCAGAGTTGTCCGATCTTCATGCCAGGCCAGAGCTTGATCGGCAGGGTCGCCACGTTGCTGAGCTCGAGGGTGACGTGACCGCTGAATCCGGGGTCGACGAAACCGGCGGTCGAGTGGGTGAGAAGACCGAGACGACCCAGCGAGCTCTTGCCCTCGAGTCGGGCGGCCACGTCATCCGGAAGGGTCACGAGCTCATAGGTGGAACCGAGCACGAACTCGCCAGGGTGCAGGATGAACGGCTGGTCCTGTGCGGTCTCGACGAGTCGCGTGAGATCGGGCTGGTCTTCCGCCGGATCGATGAACGGATACTTGTGGTTGTCGAACAGCCGGAAGAAGCGGTCGAGCCGCACATCGATGCTCGACGGCTGGATCATCACGGGATCGTAGGGGTCGAGACCTATCCGCCCCGAGTCGAGTTCGACCTTGATATCGCGATCCGAGAGCAACATGCACCGAGCCTACCGAACGGCGCGTTGATAGTATTGCGCAGTGCTGCTTGCTTCAGAGCGGCCGCGCGAGTGTAGTTCAATGGCAGAACTCCAGCTTCCCAAGCTGGTAGTGCGGGTTCGATTCCCGTCACTCGCTCCAACTGTCGGCCGGAAAGCCGCGGTGTGCATTGTCCAAAACCCGCGTTTCCCGACCGTGCATGTCACGATGCTGCGGAGTGGTTGGGCGATGCCGTTCCAGACGGTAACCGTTATGTATGGGGATACCTCGTACTAGATCCCTATCCCACCGCGACTCACATTGCTCGCGGATCCGAAGAAACCCGTCTTCCCACTTGTCTTCTGGGCCATGGTTGAAGCGTCTTGCGCGCCTCTTCCAGGCGTACACTCGCCGGGGTGTCTCGAGCCAACCGCGCGCAGTGCGGCTTGGCCGAGCTGATCAGCCCAACACGCGTGGGAAAGAGAGGACATTGACGACGTCCCACAGAGAACGGTCATCCCCGACGTTCCCGGCGAAGACCACGTAGGGGATCCCCATCGCCGGACCCTCCGCGGGCTGCCATAGCGAGACGATCCCGGGAAGCAGTGGACCGAGCACCATCGCACGACGGATCGACAATCCGTCAGAAGCGACGTCCGAAGAAGTTATTCCGCCTTTCGCAATGACAAATCGCAGGGCGTGCGCCCCGAGAACCCGCCGCACAGCGGACACCAGGGCCGCCGATACGACCCTGGCGATGCGAAGACTCTCGGCGGGGTCATCCGACTTGACCAGCTCTCGGCTGGTGTGAAGAACGACATCCCCGGCGTCGAGCCCTTCGACGACGCGTGTGACCGCCGCGTCGATGACGCGCTTGCGTGATCCTTCATCCATCAGCAATCGCACATCGAGCTCCACCACCGTCGCCGAGGTGTCGTGGTCGAGGAGCTGCGCGAGCTGCCGACTGGTCAGCCCGACATGGGACCCGACAACAATCAGTCCCCCGGCCTGTGACGGCGGAGCCGCCATGACGATCTCGCTCGCGGTGAGTGGCGCACGCTCGGCTTGCCCGATTCGGGCACGGACGAACGGAGGGCCGACGCGATAGACGAAATGTTTGCCACGCCGTTCCGACTCTGCCAGCCCCAGAGCCAGCCCGCGAAGGTCGTTTTCCGTGACGATGTCGACCACGATGGGCGTGCGCGCAGCAACGCTGGCGAGCGCGTCGGCGATGGAGGCTGCACCGGAGCGGATGACGCCGAGGTCGAGCACTACAACGCTCTCCGCCAGCGAGCGACCGTTCGATTTCTCCTGCACGTAGTCGGCGAGACTGGAACTCGCGTAGCCGAAGCTGGCGTCGCGGGCGAATTCCGTCTCCGAGATCGGCACGAGCTCGCCGGTGCTCCCGACGCGCACGTAGTGCACTCCGCCGATCGTCACTCGGCCCGCGTCGGGGAATGCGGGCACGATCACGATCCCGTCGATCGACACCCCGGTCTGCTCTTCCAGCACGTCGGCTATCGTGTCGGGCTCCAGCGGATAGTGACCTCTCAAAGTCGAATCGCTGCGGCTGACGAATCCGAGAGGCGCACCGTCAGCCGCGACGAGTGCGTTGGTCACCACCTCGCGATTCCGCGCGGCGGCGGCCGCGGGATCGAGACTCCGGGTGTTCGTGAGCACGTAAACCGCTCCCCGCCCCAGCTCGAGGGCCCATCGGATGTCATCCGGCTCCCAGCGGGTGAGCACTGGCACGTCAGAAACCGACTGCGTGCCCGTTGGGTCGTCGTCGAGCACGATCAGGGTGCGCGGCGCGCGCGCGTTCGACATCGACACGGCCTCCACCGGAACGTCGACATCTTCGGGGAAGCTCCGCAGCAACTCAGCCTCGAGCACGACGGTCTCTCCTTTTGCTCGAGCCGCCATCACGAGATCTGCAGGCCACCGTTGATGTCATATGTCGCGGCGGTAATGAACCCCGCATCCTCGCTGAGCAGGAATTCGATCAGCGCGGCTACATCATCTCGCGTTCCTACCCTGCCCATCAGGATGTCGCTCGACATCTCGGCTTTTCGCTCGTCCGTCAGCGTGCCGCCCATGATGTCGGTGTCGATCGGACCGGGGGCCACGGCATTTACCGTGATGTTGTGCTCGCCCATCTCGCGGGCCACGGCGCGGGTGAAGCCGATGATGGCCGCCTTCGATGCGCTGTACGCGACCTTGGAATAGGTGCCACCTCCGCGCTGCGCGGAGATCGACGAGATGCTAACGATTCGGCCATATCGGCGGTCGATCATGCCGCGGAGCACTCGCTGGGTCACGATGAATGTGCCGCGCATATTGATCGCGAAGACACGGTCCCAGGCTTCAACCGTCTCCGCCATGAACTCCGTCGGAGAACTGATGCCGGCGAGGTTGACGAGGCCCGCCATGGGGGGAAGCGCCGCCTCAATCTTAGCTATGGCCGCGTCGACGGATGCTTCATCCGACACGTCGGCACCCACGCCGATAGCGGGTCCACCATGTGATGAGGAGATCTCCGCAGCCGCCGCTTGCGCGGCATCCTCGTCGATATCGAGAATGGCGATCGCCCATCCTGCCACGGCGAGTCGAGTCGCGGTCGCGCGGCCTATTCCCCTGGCCGAAGCGGCACCCGTGAGCACAGCGGTCCGGGTGAATAATGCGCCTACGTTGTCACTCATTCGAGTACTACCTATCTTTCGTTTCGAGTGGTCTAGTCGATGCCGTTTGCGGCGAGAAACGCGCGCATACGAGACGCAGCGAGATCAGGGTCGGGGAACAGCCCGAGCGAGTCGGTCAGCACGAAGAGGTCAGTCAGGTGCTGAAGCGATCTCAAGCCCTCGCGGCCAGTCACCATGCGGAAATGGTCCTGGTGCCCCGAAAGCCACGCGACGAAGACGACACCGACCTTGTACCGGTCCGCCGGTGCCTCGAACATCTTCGTGGCGAGCGGGATGGACGCGTTCATGATCTGTGTGAAATCCGCGTCGTCGCCCCTGTCGAGGGCGGCGAAGCCCGATGAGGCGATGGGCGCAATCGGGTCGAGAACGCCGAGCAGTCCATGGCTGACGTGTTCACCGTCGCCGAGGAGCAGGTCGGTGTAGCCATAGTCGTCTCCCGTGAAGACCTTCACATTCGCCGGCACTCGCCGTCGGAATTCCCGTTCCATCTCGTCGTCGAGAAGGCTGAACTTGATGCCCTGGAGATGATCGACGTTCGCCTCGGCCATCTGCACGACGGTCTCCATCGCCTCCAGGGGATCGACGTGTCCCCAGTATCCGGTGAGACTCGGGTCGAAGCCGGTGCCGAGCCAGTGCACGATCACCGGCTTGGTTGCCCGATTCAGCACGTCGCGGTAGACGGAGAGGTAGTCCTCCGACGATTTCGCTGTTGCCACCAGCGCATGGCTTACCCTGATGACCGCCGCACTGCCCTGGGCTTCGACGAATTCGAGCTGCTCCAGGTAAGCATCGACGATCTCCGCCAGCGAATGAGTTCGGGAAGGATCGAGTTGGTCCGTTCCGGCCCCCGCGACCACCGCGGCATCCGCCTTCCTGGCCGCCGCCACGCCGAGGCGGATAAGCTTCTTCGCCTGGGCCCAGTCGAGCCCGCCCGGCCCGCGTTCGGACGTGTCCATGCCCTCCGCGATGCCGATCCCGTAGCTGAAGAGGTGTTCGCGGAACGCGATGGTCGACTCCCAGTCCACCGGCGGGTGGATGCCTGGCGTATAGGTGGCTCGTGAGTCCACCACGACGTGCGCGGCCGCGTAAACGGACCGCGAGGAGAACTGGGCGGGATGGCGCGGATAGTCGATCAACGGATGCATGGCGTGAGTCTCGATACCCCCCGCCGAGGTAGGGAGGAGAAGAGTGGTGGAGGTTGCAGTCGTCATCGCTGGACTTTCTGTAAGGAGACGGATCATGGGAACGAGTCGGTCACCATGAGGGTTTTTGGCCGTCGCGCTCACGGTCCGCCTCCGAGCCGACAACCCCGCTCGCCTTGAGCGCAGAGATCTCGGCAGCGGTCCGTCCAAGCGCCGTGAGCAGTTCGTCGTTGTGTTGTCCGACTTTCGGAGGGGGCGAACGGAAGATGCCGGGCGTCTCAGAGAGCTTGACGGGCATCCCGACGAATTTCATCGCGCCCAGGCCCGGCACGTCGGCGGTGAGCACCATGTCGTTGTGCAGGATCTGCGGATCGACGAAGACTTCGTCGTAATCCTTGATGGTCGCCACCAGCACATCTTCGATCTCGAACCGCTTCGTGACCTCGTCGAGCGTGTACTTCGCGACACCTGCGGCCACGAGGTCGCGCGTCTCGACAACATGTTCGCGAAGTCCGGCCGTGTCCTGCAGGCGCGGGTCGTCCTGAACGTCCCGCGGCAACCCGAGCGCGCGAGCGGTGCGCTTCCACGGCTCGGTGATGTAGAACTCGCCGATAAGCGCGACCCAGCGGTCGTCCGCCGTACGATACCGGCCGTACAGCGCCGTGTTGTGCGCATGGGCGATCGCCTCCGGCGGGCGAGGGTACTGCTGGCCGGTGTTCAGATATGTCGTGCCTTCCTGCAGATGGGTCGCAACCGCCGCATTCAGGAGGCTCGAGTCGACTACCTGACCGCGGCCAGTCTTCTCTCGTGCGGCGAGCGCGATCATCATCCCCTGCGCGAACTGCATGGACGCGACGTAGTCGATCATGAACGTTCCCACCGCCGTGGGGCCGCTCTCGTCGCTGCCGGTCAACGCCATCAGGCCACTGATCGCTTGGGCTGCGAGGTCCTGTCCGCGTAGCAGCGCGTACGGCCCGGTCTGCCCGTAACCGGAAGCGTAGGCGACGATGAGCCGCGGGTTGACGGCCGACAGCGCGTCCCAACCGAGGCCGAGTCGATCCATCACCCCTGGACGGAAGTTGCTCGCCACAATGTCGGCTTCTCGCGCGAGATCGAGCACGAGAGCCATCCCCTCGCTCGACTTCAGGTCGACGCTGAGGCTCTTCTTGTTGCGGTTCGTCGCCGACCAGTGCGGACTGTAGCCCTCGATCGTCGGGAACTGGCCGCGACCGATCTCGCCCACATCGATACGCTCGACCTTGATCACTTCTGCGCCGAAATCGGCGAGCACTTGTGTCCCCGACGGGCCCTGCTCCAGCTGCGTGAAGTCGAGGATGCGGACGCCCTCGAAGGCCCCCGTCACGCTCGCACCTCGCGCTTCCGCCTGGTCGAACGGTCCCGCGGTTTCGGACGGATGCCCATCCGAGCCGGGTCGAACAGCCGACTGTCCATGACGAGCGGATCCTTTCGGATGACGGGGGCGAACGGAAGAAGAGCGAGAACGTCGCGCTCGAGGTCGATGCCCGGTGCGACCTCGAGCAGCTCGATGCCGTCTGCACCGAGCACGAAGACGGCGCGCTCGGTGACGTAGAAAGCGCGGCGACCCTCGGCGAGCGCCTGTTCGGCATTGAAGGAGACGTATTCCACGCGTTCGACGAATTTCGCATACCGACCCTCGCGTTCTATCGAGACTCCGGCCGGGGAGATGCCGATGTCGAGCGAGCCTCCGCGGAAGGTGCCGCAAAATGCCACAGTCGAGGCCTTTTGGCTGATGTCGATGAAACCGCCGGGCCCGATCGGAACGCTGCCGACCCGTGCGACGTTGACGTTGCCCCATCGATCCACCTGCGCGAAGGCGAGTCCGGCGAAGTCGAGCGCCCCACCGTCGTAGAGGTCGAACTGGCTCGACATGTCGATGATCGCGGACGGGTTGATGGCCGTGCCGCTGTCCAGACCGAGACCGGGCAGGCCGCCGTAGATCCCCTGTTCCACGGTCAACGTGATGTCGTCCAGGAAGCCCTCCTCGAGAACGACATAGGAGATCCCATTCGCCATGCCAACGCCAAGGTTGACCAACTGCCCCTCGGCGATCTCCATGGCGGCCCGACGCGCGATCACCTTGCGGTGGTCGAGCGGCAGGATGTCGATCTCCCGTGGAGCGTTCACGGTGAGCCCGGTGCGGGTGGGGTCGGCCACGGTGATGGGAGTCTGATTGGGGAAGTCCGTCAGTACCACGTGGTCGACGAGCACCCCCGGTACCCGCACCCGGCTGGCAGGAATAGTTCCCCGGGCAACGAACTCCTTCACCTCGGCGATTACGATGCCGCCCGAATTATGCGCGGCCTGGGCGATGGCGAGGTTGTCGCTCCAGGCGGCCTCGTCATCCATCGACAAATTGCCGTCAGCATCCGCCGCCGTCGCGCGAATGATCGCGACATCGATGCCAAACCACGGGTAGAACAGCCAGTCACGACCGCCGACTGAGACCAGTTCGCTGATGCCCGTCTGAGTGGCTTCGTTCATGCGCCCCCACTGTTGACGCGGATCGACATATGTTCTGAGGCCGATGTCGGTGAACAACCCCGGGCGACAGGCAGCGATCTCCCGGTAGAGCAGAGAGATCGTGCCTGCAGGAAGTCCGATCGCTTCGACCTCGTTCGCTCCGATGAGCGCCTGCTCGGCGGGGCTCAGTACGAAGTGGGATCCGATGAAGCGGCTGACGAGGCTGCGCTGGGCCAGGTGATCCACACCCCGGCCGGTGTGGTCACCTAGCCCCATGGTGTGGACCACTGTGAGACCGGATGGAGCCCCCGTCTGTCGGAAGCACTCGCCGACGGCCGCCAGCACGCTCTCGGGCACCTGGAGCAACGATCCACTTCCGCCGACGGCCACGACGGCGCCGAGCGGCACGAGCTCCGCGGCGGAACGCGCGTCTATCAGCAAGTCGGACCTCTGCGTCCCTTCTGCGGGGTTCGCTGACAGTGTCGTCGTCATGTCGACGCACCGAGTTCGAGCTGGGCGCCCGCCCGTGAAACACAGTGGGCGGGCGCCAGCCCGATCCCGCCACTGCACGCTGGGCCGTCAAGATCAGCAGCAGTGCGGCTCATAGCATCACGTCCCCTCCACAGACGTGGATGCATTCCCCCGTGATGTACGAGGCGTCCTCTGACAGCAGGAAAGACACCGCTGCGGCGACATCCGCGGGCGTACCAGCGCGACCGAGCGGCACCGATGCGATCCGTTCGGCGCGCGCGACCCCGGGGGCCTCGCCCTTGAGCGCGGAGAGCATCCTGTCCGCCTCGTCCCAGAGTGGGGTGTCGACGATGCCGGGAGCCACGGCGTTGACCCGGATGCCACCAGGGGCCAGGGCCAGGGCGAAGGACTTCACGAGGCTGAGCACGGCGGCTTTCGACGCCGAGTAATGCGGATAGTACGGGCCACCGAGCCGGCCCTGGATGGATGCTATCGCGACGACGGATGACCCTGCCGGCATGCTCGCCGCGGCCTGCATGGAGAGCAGAGTGCCGCGAGCGTTGACGTCGAGCACCCGGTCCCACTCATCGACCGTCACGTCTACGGCCTTCTGGAAGGTCTGCACGCCGGCGTTGCAGACGAAGAAGTCGAGAGGGCCGCCGAACGCCGCGAGCACGGAATCGTTCAGACGGGAGAAACTGTCCGGGTCGACTACATCAAGCTCGACGGCCGCCGACTCGCCTCCCTCGGCGTTGATTCGGTTTGCCATCGCGCGCGCCTCGGGGAGGTTGACATCGGCGATGATCACCCGCGCGCCGTCGGCGGCTAGCCGAGTGGCGATTCCCGCGCCGATTCCCTGAGCAGCGCCCGTGACGAGCGCGACCCGATTCTCGAATCGTCTGGTCAAGGCTTTGCGTCCTGCGTGGGCACGTCGATTCCCGACAACACGCCCATCCGCTGGAAATGCGCGTAGATGCGATCGACGTAATGCGCGAACTCGGGCGATTCGCCGAGCACGATCGGGCGAGGACGCGGCAGGTCGACGACGATTTCCTCGACGACTTCGCCCGGGCTCGGGCTCATGACAAAGATCCGGTCGGAGAGTCCGACAGCCTCCTCGACGGAGTGCGTGATGAAGACGACGGTGGGGCGGCGCCGAAGCCACAGTCGCTCGAGGTCTGTGCGCACCTGCAGCCGAGTAAGAGCGTCGAGCGCGCCGAACGGCTCGTCGAGAAGGATGACGGAAGGGTCGTGTACGAGGGTGCGGATGAGCGAGACACGCTGGCGCATACCGCCGGAGAGCTGCTTGGGATACTTGCCCTTCGCCGGGGTGAGACGGAGCTGCTCGAAAAGCTCGTCGGAGCGGGACTTCACCGCCTCCTTGGGTAGCTTCCGAATCACGGCCTGCAGCATCACGTTCTCTTCGGCGGTGCGAAAGTCCAGCAGCAGGTGGTCCTGGAAGGCGATTCCCACATCCGTTAGCGGGGCATCCACGTAGTCCTCGCCAACCCTGATTTCGCCGCTCGACCTGTCGAGCAGACCCGCGATCATGAGCATCAACGTGCTCTTGCCGCACCCGGATGGACCGACCACTGAGACGAACTCGCCGGGCTTGATGTCCATGTCCACACTTCGCAGTGCCTGGGACGGCGTTGTGGTGTCTTCCCCGAACGTCTTGGTCACACCCTCGATGCGAATCGACGATCCGGCCGTCTCCTCGATCTCGATGGACGCTGCGGTGCTCGATGTGCTCATGAGTTGTGCCTTTCGGGTGTGACTTCCGTCGAACTGGCCGAGACTCCGGCTAGGGGAATCTTGCTGACCAGAATCGACTTCTGACCTTGTTGAAGCAGACGGGAATCCTGGTCGACCAGTTCCACGTCGAACGTGACGATCGCTTGTGTGGGCTTCGATGAACTGTCTCTCATCGTCGCTATGGCATAGTTCACGAAAATGGTGTCGCCGATGTAGATCGGCGCAACGAACCGCCAGTCGCCGATTCCGAGGAATGCAATGACGGTTTGCCTAAGCTCGCCCGTTCGCGCCCACATCAACCCGTGGGCGTAAGCGAGGCCGAGCATGCCATGTGCCACTCGGCGCCCGAACTGACTCGACGCAGCGTAGACGTCGCTGGTGTGCAGCTCGGAATAGTCGCCGGTGAGTCCGGCGAAGCCGACCAGGTCGGCGTCGGTGATGGTACGGCCTGGACTGCGGAAGGACAGGCCGACATGGAGGTCCTCATAGATATAGCCGAGATGGTTCATGTCATTGTCCTTCCGCAGTTCTGGTCGGGGGTACTACTTCGCGATGGGGCAGGCCTGCAGCTCGGAGTTCGCCGGCAGGTACTTATTGCTGTAGTAGGTAGTCGGATCGATTCCCTTCGGCAGCAGTCCCGCCTGCGACAGCAGATCCTGGGTCGTCTTCCACGACGCAGGAGTCGCCTGTCCCACGTACTTCGCGCCGCCTGCACAGAGCAGATTGCCACCGATAATCGCTTTCAGTTCCTCAGCGGCGGTTGGGCTAGCCGAAGCGCCCCACAGCTTCTTCAGATCGGCGACGGCCTTCGACTGGTTGGTCGAAGCGACCTTCCAACCTTGAAGCGAACCCTTAATGAAGGCCTTCACCACCTCGGGATTCCGGGTGATATAGCTGTTCGAGGCGAAGATGGAGGTGCTGACGGTCGGCACACCGTTTGCGGCGAAGGTCGCGGTGAAGAGGTTCTTTGCGCCCTGCTGGTTGGCCTGTACCTGGTAGGTGTCGAGCGATCCGAGGATCGCATCTACCTTCTTCGACAGCAGCGACTGCACCAAGGATGTCGGTGGCAGGTTGACGAGGTTTACGCTGTCCGTCGAGAGCTTGTTCGCCTTTAGGAACAGCGGCAGCATGCTCGCCTGCGACGAGGGAACGGGTGTTCCGACTGTCTTGCCCTTCAGGTCGGCGATCGACTTGATTCCACTGCCGGAAAGCGCGATCACCTCGTTGGGATTGGACTGATAGATCGTCGACAGCACTGTCATCGGCGCCTTCTGCGCGATGAGCTGGGTCGTTGCCGTAGAGTCCGCGTAGCCGATGGTCGCCTGGCCGGACGAGACCAGTTGAGCCGTCAGCGACGAACCGGTTCCGGGGACGATGGTGACGTCGAGTCCGAGCTTCTCGTAGAAGCCCTCCTCGACCGCCACCGCGAAGCCCGAGTTCGACCCGTTCGGCGGGTTGTTGAGCTGGAAGCTGACCTTGGTCAGCGATTTGGGCGCCCCCGATGCCGACGAGGACGGGGTGGTAGTCGACGTTCCCGCCGAGCAACCCGCGAGGACGAGGGCGACGGCGACGATGCCGGCTCCCATCGCCAGTGTGTGCGATGTACGCATAGGTGTGTTCCTTATGTGGTTGGTCGGCCCACGCCGACCGCTGATGTGGGCAGGATGTGATGCGCTTGACGGCCTGAGATCGGCGAAGCGTGGGATGCGCCGATCAGTCTTTAGTTGTACTTAACGCGCTGCCATGGGGTCAGCAGCCATTCAGCAAATTCGACGAGGTAGTTGAGGACGATGCCGATCACGGTCAGAACGACCAGGACTGCGAAGACCTGAGGAACGTTGAGCGTGTTGGTCGCCTGGAGGAGCAGATAACCGAGACCCTTCGTCGATCCGACGAACTCGGCGACGAGGGCCGCGGTCACCGCGATGGTCGCCGACGTCTTGAGGCCCGCGAAGATGACAGGCAGCGCCGCGGGGAAGCGGAGGAACCGGAATGTCTCCCACTGGCTCGCGCCCATGGACCGTGTCAGGTAGAGCAGCCTTGTATCGAGGATCTGGAATCCGCTGATGCTCGAGATGAGAAGGGGGAAGAACGACATCAGGACTGTCAGGAGCACCTTCGAGTCGATCCCCAGCCCGAGCCAGATGATGAACAACGGCGCGATCGCGATCTTGGGCACGAGCTGCAACACCACTACCGGTGGGTACAGGATCTGCCGGGCCGGCATGGACAACGCGATCAGCAGTCCAAGGGGGATGGCGATCACGATGGCGATCACGAAGCCGAGAGCGATCTCGAGCAGAGTCGTAAGCGTGTTGTCCCAGATCAGGCCCCACGAGGTGACCAGTTCCTTGAATACAGCGACCGGACTCGGGAGAAGGTACTGCGGGATGTTGAACGCCCACACGATTATCGCCCAGAGCAAAATAATGCCGACGAATGTGAAGACCGGCACGATGGACCAGATACGTCGGCGGATTCGGCGGCCTCTGGCCGTGACGGCCTGCTTCTTTGGAACTCTACGCGGCGTTGGCCGCGGCGAAAGCTGACCCTCGGCGGTTGCCGGGATGTGCTCAGTCGACAGTGACATCAATCGCCCCTTTGGGATCGTGGTTTATATATAAAAACACGAAATCACGTTCCCGCCTAATTAAAAGTCGATCTCACGGACTTTGCTCATGCACCCGGCGCGGAGATGAGTGTCGAATGAATGTCGTGCAGCAGTCGGACCACTCGCGCTCCATCGACGGTTCCACTCAATGTGCTGATCGCTCGATCTTTCGATTCGCGACCGCGCAAATCGTCGATGACGTCGTCGACCATGAGGCGGAACGCGGCGATGAAATCCACCTGACCGTCGTTCCCCCACGAGCGAGTTTCGCCTGGCGATGACAATGAGATCCTCTCCTCGGTGAACGCCACAGGCGCACGGAGATCGATGTGCGAAATACTGTGAGCTCCAGAGCTATGGACCAGAGAGAAATCGACCGCACCGCGCTCATCCGTCGAAGCCGAGGTGACAGACGTGACCTCACCGAGAAGCAATTCCAACTGAGACAGCACGTGCGGGCCTACGTCGAACAGCGGCCCGGCAACGATGCGCCAATCATCAGCTGCGGGGCTGGAACCAAGTAATCCCGCGGATTTCCAGTCAAAAAGAGCTATCGTCCACTGGCGGTCGGCACCAGATCTGAGCCAGGCACGCCGTGGCTCGTCGAACAGTCTGGAGAGAAAGACCTTCGCCACGACCTGGCGTTCCTTCACCAGCCGAGATATCGCCGAGGCTTCTGCGCTAGTCATCGCTAGCGGTTTTTCCAGCATGAGGTGCCGGCCGGCCGTCGCTGCCCGCATCGCAATCTCTGCCTGGGCCATCGGGGAAACCGCAATGTCGACGACGTCGACAACGTCGGAGAGTTGTTCAAATGTGGGGAATGCCTCGACGCCGAATTCTGCCGCCAGCTGTCGGGCACGTTCGCCGTCCCGCCCCCATACCCCGACCAGGAGCACGTCCGGATGCTGCAGCAAAGCGGGAAGATGCGTCCGCCGCGCCCAGGCCCCAGTGCCTGCAATTCCGACCTTGATCATCAGGACCGCAAGCCCGCACACAAATGCGTGCCGCTGGATCGAGCGAGTGCCATAGGTGTTATTGTATATTTTCTCGACGGCTTTGATCATGGAGGATCCAATGGGTGCACGCTCGATTGCCCAATCCGTCACTACCGAGCCGCCGAGGACCACCGACACCTACCGGGTCGCGGTGACTGGCGATCAAGCGAATCCCGACGGGTCGACCATCTTCGGCGACATCGGCCTTGCCCGGCTCGAGACCGCGGGGTTCGAGTGGAGAGTGATCCCGGTCGACGGCGACGTGCTGTCGCCCACGCAGATCCACGGCTTCGACGCCTTGCTGATGATGGGTGGGAAGGGCATCGATTCGTCGAGCTTCGATGAAACAAATCGGCTTCGACATATCGCTCGTTTCGGAGCGGGATACGACGCCATCGACGTCGCCGCCTGCACAAGATCGGGGGTCGTGGTTACCAATACTCCCGATGCGGTGAGGGCGCCGATGGCGCAGGCCGCGCTGACAATGGTTCTGGCGCTCGCGCACAACCTCCTCGCAAAAGATCATCTCGTACGCTCGAACCGGTGGCTTGAGCGGATCGAATGGCAGGGCCGCGGCATTGGCTCACGGACCGTGGGCATAGTTGGCTTCGGAAGCATCGGATCGGAGACGGCTCGCCTATTTCGTGCTCTCGGAGTTCGGGTGATCGCATACAACCGTTCGGACAAGACCGAGCTGGCCAAATCGATGGGGGTGCAGTTGATGCCGCTTGCCGAGGTTGTTGCAAGGAGCGACTTCATTGTCGTAACCGTCGCGGGCGGTGCACAAACTACAGGCCTCATCTCCTCTGGCCTCATCGGTTCGATGAAGCCCGATGCCTTCCTCGTGAACGTCGCCCGAGGTTCCGTCGTAGACGAGAAAGCGCTTGTCGAAGCACTACGAGCCGGTCGCATCGCGGGTGCGGGTCTCGATGTATTCCAACACGAACCCATCGACCTCGACAGTCCACTCATCGCGATGCAGAACGTGATCCTCACTCCGCACTCGCTGAGCTGGACTGACGAATTCGCCGAGGCCGTAGCTGACAGCGCGATCACAGCGCTGCTCGACGTTGGCCAGGGGCGCACTCCCCGGAATGTCGTTAACCCGGAGGTGCTCTCGTGAGCGGATACATCATTGGTGCATACGCTGCAGCCCCGGCAGATCTCGCCGCGGATTCGGAGGACGAGCGCAAATGGTTCTCGGCGCTGGCTGCTGAGCCGCTGGTGGGCGGGCTGGAACTACCGTTTGACGGCGGCCTGAACCCCCAGGGCGCAGATCATCTGACCCGGCTTCTCGATCCGACTTGGAAGTCAGTCGTGACCGGAATGTCCGGAATCTCCAGCAGGCTTCTCGTCGACCGCGACTACGGCCTCGCCTCGATCGTCCACGCATCGCGCAGGCAAGCGATCACCGACATCGCGGCCGCGCGCGTCGAGATCTCGAAGGTGCGCTCTGCACTAGGACCGGAGTCGATCTTCGCCATCCAACTGCAGTCGGCACCCGGGTCCCGGGCCTCGGCTGTAGAAGAATCGATCGATGCGTTCTCCCGATCTCTCGTCGAGATCGCGAGTTGGGATTGGGAGGGTCTCGCGATCTCGGTCGAGCACTGTGATTCTCCTTCCGGCGTCCGACCGCCGCAGAAGGGGTTCCTCAGCATGGAGGATGAGGTAAGGGCCGTTCATTCGGCACGGGAGCAGAGCGGGATTGCGATCGGTCACACCATCAATTGGGCTCGCTCGACCATCGAATCCCGCGATCCCGAGACGCCGGTTCGGCAGGTGGCATCGCTCGCCCAGTCGGGAACGCTCGTCGGACTGATGTTTACAGGGGTCGCGCCGAAGTCCACAGTCTTCGGCGGCGAATGGGCCGATGCTCACTTGCCCGTATCGGATGCCGGCGAGGGATCGGAACCCCTCTCGCTCCTGACCATCGACAGGATCGCGGACACCCGCCGGGCCGCGGCCGGCACGCAGATGTACGTCGGCGCGAAAGTCTCGGCACCTAAGATCGAACTGCCTCTTCTCGACCGACTCGTGCCCGGAATCGCGACCCTCCGAGCGCTCGCCGAAACGGACGCCCAGTGACCAGCACACCGTCGATCAAGCCCCCAGAAGGCAGCGACGACAGCTCGTGGGATTCCTCCACGTCGTCACTCAGCCCGATCGGAAAGGGTGCACTCAGCGACACCCACATGTTGAGCGAGCAGGTGTACCGCTCGATCCTCCAACTCGTCACCCGCGGGCAACTGCAACACGGAGCTCGGTTACGGATCGAGGTGCTCTCCCGCGTGCTCAACGTCTCGCCGACTCCGGTCCGCGAGGGACTGGCGCGTCTGGAGGCAACCGGCCTCGTAGTGCATCTGCCTCATAAGGGATTCCGAATCGCTCCCCCGCTGACCGCAGAACAGCTTGAGCACCTGATGGACGCCCGTGAGCTGCTCGAAGTCGGCGCGGCGGGAGCCGCCAGCGCGGCTGGCGGCCAGATTTTCGTCGACGCTCTGGAACGAGCGCTCTCGAAGCAGCGAGAAGCGGTGCTCATGTTCCACGTGAACAGAGACGCCGCGCCGAAGAATGAGGACGCAGCGTGGGCCGTGATCGATGCCGACCTCGATTTTCATCACGTGGTGTTCGAGCACACCGAGAACCCGTTCATCGGTCTCATGGCCGGAGCGCTCAACGGCCAGGCCCATCGGGTGCGCCAGTACGCCGAAAAAGGTGTCTCCGATGACTTCGAGGCACTCAACGAGCACGATGCCATCCTCGTCGCAGCACGCACCCTCGACCCCGTCCGGGTGCAGGAGGCCATGCGTGCGCACATCCACCAGGTCCGCCTTCGCGCCCGCGCGGACATGGATCCCGCCTAGGCGGTCGGTATCACGTTGTCGGCTGACATCTTGCTGACGACGCCCAAAGTTCAAAGTTAAGGAGAACACCACATGACAGCCACACACTACCCGAGCGATCGAACCGCGATCGTGACGGGCGCGGGCTCCGTTCGTGGAATCGGGCGGAGTGTCGCGCGCCGACTCGCGCAACACGGCTGGAACCTTGCGCTGTTCGACCTCGATGGTGGTCTGCTCGAAGAATTGGCGGTTGAGCTGCGCGGACTCGGCGTGAAGGTCGCTACGGCCATCGTGGACATCACCGACGAGCGGCAGATCGATTCGGGCGCCACCATCGCGGAAGAGTCCCTGCCGCCAGTACTCGCGGTAGTCAATGTCGCCGGTATCAGTGATCCGACCAGCTTCATGAATACAGACCTCGATCGGTGGAACCGGGTCTTGAGCGTCAACGCGACCGGAACCTTCCTTGTAATGAAGCGATTCGTGCCCGGAATGGTCGAGCGGGGAATCGGCCGCGTAGTGAACCTCTCCTCCACCGCAGCTCAGACGGGCGGCGGGACATACAGCGCCACCGCGTATGCCGCCTCGAAGTCGGCCATCGAGGGGCTCACTCACGGCACGGCTCTCGAGCTGGCCCCGACCGGCGTGACGGTGAACGTCGTCTCGCCCGCGGTCATCGACACCGACATCATGGGGGGCACGATTACTGACGACCGCAAGCCGACCTTCACCGCGGGTCTGCCCGTCGGTCGGCTAGGGACGACTGATGAGGTGGCCGCTCTCATCGAATACCTGATAGGTCCGGATGCCGGATACATCACGGGCGCGACGTACAACATCAATGGAGGTGCCCGCATTGGCTGACCCGACAACGGCAATCACGATCGAGTCGGTCCGTATCGACAGGCAATCGGCGGTGGGCATGATGAACTCGACGGTGATGCCCCCCGGCTCGGGACTGTCGGCCGAGACCTGGCCGATCGGCGCCGCAATGCTTCAGTTCCCTTCGGAGACTCCCGCAGGCGTCTCCACGCGCGAAGCCGGTCCGGTCTATTGGGAACGGCAGCTACGTCGGCTTCTTCGTGAAGGCTTCGACACGGTCGAGCTCCCGAGCAATTGGCTGCCGATCGGCGACATGAGCGCATCCGAAAACGCGAGCCTGATCGATGTTTTGGGCGATGTTGGTCTCCAGGTCTGCGCCACCTCGGTGGTACGGAAGAGCATCATCGATCCGACCGATGCCACCGAGAATCTTGCCATCACCCATCGGGCGATCGATGCGGCGGCGGCGATCGGCTCCCCCCTGATCTGTCTCGGTCTCCATGAGGCACTTTTCCCCGCCCAGACAGCCATTCCCTGGTTCTGGACTGTTCAGGGCCCCACCAATCCTGACGACCGCAGCGAGTGGGACAAGGCGGTTCGCCTTTACCAGGAACTCGCTTCTCACGCTAAGGACGTCGGCGTGCTCATCTCCTTGGAGCTTTATGAGGGAACCTACCTCGGCGACTGCGACTCCGCCGTCGCCTTCCTCTCCGACATCGACCGCGACAACGTGGGGCTCAACCCCGATCTCGGAAACCTCATCCGGGCGCAGGCTCCGATCGAGCCGTGGGAGGCGATGGCAGTAAAGGTGCTGCCGCTCTCGAATTACTGGCACGTCAAGAACTACTCCCGTGCCGAGAACCCGAATTCCGGAGTATATCTGACCACGCCCACGTCCCTCCAGGCGGGACTCATCGACTACCGAATGGCAATCCGGTACGCAATCGCGTCCGGGTTCCGCGGGGCCTTTCTTGCCGAGAACTACGGTGGCGACGGCCTCGCCGTGTCCGCGGACAACGCTCGATACCTTCGTCGAGTTCTCGACGACATCCTCACGACCACCAACGCTTAGCGAAGGCAGCACAATGGCATCTCCACTCGACTTCTCACTCGACGGGCGCGTCGCGTTCGTGATCGGCGGCGCGACCGGCATCGGCTACGCAGTTAGCGCGGGGCTGATCAAATACGGCGCGACCGTGATCATCGGCGGCCGAACGGCAGATGTCGGGGCGCAGTCGGCAGCGGAACTCGGTGCGACCTATGTGCCGATCGATGTGACCGAATCCGCATCTGTCGATGAGGCAGTTGCGACAATCGTCGGGACTCACGGCCACCTGGACATTGCCGTCAACGGAGCCGGCACGGGTCTCAACAAACCGACAGTCGAGACAACGGATGACGAATGGTCGCGGGTGTTCGAGACCAACATCAGTGGGACCTTTCGCTGTTGCCGAGCAGAGGGGCGGGTCATGCTCGAGCAGGGTTCGGGGTCCATCATCAACATCGCGTCGATGTCAGCGCACATTGTGAATCATCCCCAACGGCAGGCAGCGTACAACTCGTCCAAGGCTGCGATCGTCCATTACACCCGGTCGCTTGCTGGCGAGTGGGGCGCCGACAACATCCGGGTGAATTCCATCTCGCCTGGCTACACCGAGACGGCGCTCACCGCCGTCAGCCGTGCAATGCCGGATCGTCTCAACTCCTGGCTAGATAAGACCCCGCTGCACCGTATCGGCACACCAGATGAGATGGCGGGTGCCGTGGTCTACCTCGCTTCAGATGCGAGCAGCTTTGTCACCGGAGCAGACATCGTCATGGATGGCGGCTACTCGATCTGGTGATCTCCCGCTGGCCCGCGGTTCGCGCGCCACTCGGCAAATCGACCGCAGCCCGCCCGCCCGACGACCGGGTCGGGAAACTGTCGAACGGCGTCAGCCCAGCGCTCTGGCCGAGTTCATCCTTACGGGGCTCGGGTCTGACATGAAATCGACGCCGGGCCACGAACCTCGCTGGCTACGACGGCAGCGAACTCATCCGTCGGTCGAGGGAACAGTTCGTCTCTCCGGAGGTCCTGCTTGAGGGCATCCACCGGTCTGCCGTCGTGCGGGCACAGGTCAGCAACGGCCACCTGCCTCCGTTCGCGGCTTCTACAGCCGGCGCCAAATGCTGTTCGATTCCCGTCACTCGCTCCACCTGTCGGCAACTACTACTCCGGCTGGGCGCCAATCGCTCTCTCGCTATCCGTACGTCCCTTCCCTATAGCGGAGGCCGCCCAGGCAGCCATAGCGAGCGACCCAGCGACTGCAAACAGCACGCCGGCGACTCCTGTCACCCCGGCGATCGCTCCGACGGCGCCAGGGATGGCCGATTGTGCGACACGGTTGCCCGCGAGTCGCAACGACATCGTCATGCCCCGCCCGCCGGGAGGCGCCAAATCGACTATCCAGGACATGGTGATCGGCTGGCAGATCCCGACGAAGAATCCGAAAACCCCCGCGAGCACTACAAGGGCCGGAGGCGCGAGCGGGAGCGCGATCAACGCAACCGCGAACGCCGAAATTATGAGGGTGCACACCATCAGCAGGCGCCGTCCCACCAGACGAACCGCCGCACCCAGCACCGCTCGCGACGCCATCGTCGATAGCGACCGGACGACGAGCATGAGACTCACTACCGCAGGCGAGAGACCCGTCTGCTCGCCCAGTGCCGGCCAATAGATGAGAGTGACATCGACCGACGCCAAAGCGATCCCGCTCGCCGCGAGCGCCCTGATGGCCCCGGGTTCCCGCAGGATCGCCATGGCCGAGTGAAGCATTCCGAGCTGAGGCGAGCTGTCATGCATGGTTCGGGGCAGCGTCGCCGACACACCGGTGAGGGCCGCCGAAAGGGCGACGCAAATCCACAGGATGGAGTCGACAGGAGGGCCCCCACTACCCTCGCCGGGCAGGGCGAGCAGAAGCGGTCCGGCGGCCTGGCCGAGCGACGCTCCCAACGTATAGAGGCCAAACGCTGAATCGCGCCGACTGACCTGTGCTCGATTCGCCACCACGGTCTGTTCGCTGATCATCGAGAACAGGTGCCCGCAGCCAAGCAACAATGTCGCCAGGAACAACAACTGGATCGAATGTCTACCCAGCACCGCCGTGAGGCTAGCGCCGGTGAAGAGGACGCCGCCGAGCAAGCCAGTGTGGCGCTCACCGATTCTCTGCACCAATCGTCCCGATGGCAGGGCGAGAAAGAGGGCGGGCAGTGCAAACGTCGCCGAGATGAGTCCGAGCAGAGCAGCAGGTGATTGCACATCAAGCAACGCGTACGACAGGGCGGGTCGAAAGGCATAGGTGACGAGTTGCACGAGGACGGCGTGAACTATTACTACAGCTACCCAGCGCTGCATGCGTCGGCCGCTCACATCTGCGCGGCGGCAGCCTCGCCCCACCGTCGAGACTCGCCCGCCGAGGAACGCCGTTGCTCGACGTTCCAAGGATTGTCATCTCGAAGGACCGGTGGAAGCAGCGAGGCCGGCGCATTCTGGTAGGCGACAGGGCGCAGGAACCGCTGTATCGCTGCCGTCCCGACGGATGTCGTTGTGCTCGTAGTCGTCGCGGGCCACGGCCCACCGTGCTGCTGCGCCGGTGTCACCGCCACGCCAGTCGGCCAGCCGTCGAAGAGGACGCGACCCGCAACGTCGCTCATTGTTTCGACGATCGTCGTGATCCAGGGCGAGGTTTCCCCAACGCCAAGGTGCAGGCCAGCCGTGAGACTCCCTTCGAACAAGTCTGTGAAGCCCGCAACCAGGGCGTCGGTATCGTCGTATTCGACGACGATCGAGAGCGGCCCGAAGCTCTCGTCGAGTAGCCGCTCGCGCTCTCGTGCGAGAGTCGACAGGGAGACGCTCACGATCGTCGGCAGGACCCAACCGTGTCCTTCACTATCGAAACGGACCCCACCTGCAGCATGAACCGCAACACCGGGCGTCGAGACAACTGTGGCGCGGCGCGCTGCGTACCCGTCGGCGATCTTCGGATACAGAAGGCGGTGCTCCCTAGTCGCGCTGACGATCGCTCCGACCCGGGGACCGACATCCGTTCCGGCAGGAACGAAGAGGAACCCTGGTTTGGTGCAGAGCTGCCCCGCTGATCCAGTGACGCTTCCGGCGAAGCCCGTCAGAATCATCTCCGCGCGTTCCGCAAGAGCGGCAGCCGTGACGACGACGGGGTTGAGGCTTCCGAGTTCACCGTAGAACGGGATGGGCGCGGGACGTGACGCCGCCACATCGGCGAGAAAACGACCGGCGCCCAGTGAACCGGTGAACGACGCTGCAGCGACCAGTGGATGCATGAGCATCGCGACTCCCTCGTCCTGGCCCTCTATCAGTTGCAACGTGCCCGCGGGTGCGCCCGCATCGGCGAGCGCGCGCCGGACAATCTCAGCCGTTCGTTGCGAGAGCTCCGGATGTCCCGGGTGGGCTTTGACGATCACGGCACATCCCGCTGCAAGCGCCGATGCTGTGTCGCCACCCGCGACTGAGAACGCGAACGGGAAGTTGCTTGCAGCGAAATTCAGCACCGGGCCAATCGGCAGCAGCGCGCGACGAAGGTCGGGACGCACACCGAGCGCGAAGTCGCTATCGGCCTCGTCGATCCGCGCGTCGTGGAACTTTCCGGCCACGACGGTGTCCGCGAAGAGACGCAACTGAACACTGGTGCGGGTCAATTCACCTCTGAGGCGCACGGTGTCGAGACCGGTCTCCCGTTCTCCGATCGCCACCAGCTCCTCGGCATTGTCGTCGAGAGCGGCCGCCGCCGCGAGCAGCAAGCCGGCCCGTGTGGGCGGAGGGAATTCCGCGAGAATGTGTGACGCATCGCGCGCGGCTCGAGCGACCTCATCGACGCCGTTCATTCGGCGCTCCCGATCGAGGTGTGAGCTAACCGGCGGTCGGGAGTCAACTGGAGCGGATCTGTGCGCAACTCGATGAGACTCGGGCCGGAATATGCCAGTGCTGCAGCGAAGGCGGCCTCGAACTGGTCCGTCCGCTGCACCAGGTGAGTCTGGGCACCGAAGGATCTGCCGTATTCGGTGAAGTCCGGGTTGGTGAGCGCCGTCGCGATTACATGGCCTGGATACTGGTTCTCCTGGTGCATGCGAATCGTCCCGTACATTCCGTTGTTGACCACGATGAGAATGACGGGCAGTTGCTCGCGCACCGCCGTCGCCAATTCGCTTCCGCTCATCAGGATGCAGCCATCCCCGGCGAATGCGATCACGGGCCTACCGCTTCGCACAGCGGCCGCGCCGATCGCGGCTGGATAGCCGTATCCCATCGCGCCGTTCCTCGGCGCGAGCTGCGTGCCGAATTGCCGGAACTCGAAGAATCGTTGTACCCACACCGTATAGTTGCCCGCCCCGGTCGTGACTATGGTGTCGTCAGCGGTCACAGCGCGCACATGCCTGATGATGCGTGCGAGATCAACGTCACCAGGCGTGTCTGTCGGCTGCGTGTACGCCACGAACTCGGATCGCAGGGCTCGGGTCCACTCGGTCCTAAAGCTGGATGGTCGCAGCGTGCGACGCCGCAGTTCGGTGGCGAGAGCGGCCACAGATGTCGTGATGACCTCGTTCGGAATGGTGTTGGTCACCGCATCTGCGGCATCCTCGGACACCACCACAAGTGCACGCTCGCTGGTGGGGGCGTCGAGCAGGATGAAGCCGTCCGTGGTCGGGTCATCGAGCCTCGGGCCGAAGGCGACAACGACGTCTGCCTCTCGAGCTCTGGCTCGCAGCGCGGGAGAGCACCCGAGCCCGAGATAGCCCACATAGTTATCGCGGCGGTTGTCGACGGAGTCCTGCCACCTGAATGCCGCAGCAATGGGAATACCGTTCGCTTCGGCAAAGGCAGTGATGTCTTCGCCCACTTCGGCAGCCCAACTCGGCCCACCGACGACCAAGAGCGGTCGCTTGGCCTTCTCAAGCCTGGCCACGAGCGACTCGAGGTCTGAGCGCGATGGCTCCGGATGCGAGATCGCGGGCACCGACACAGGGTCCTTATCGGTCGCGGACGTCAGCACATCCTCAGGGACCACAATCACAACAGGGCCTGGCCTGCCCGCCATCGCGAGATAGAGGGCACGCGCGACATGCTCGCCGATCCTGTCCGCATCAGTGATCTGCACGACGTGCTTCGCTGTGCTTCCGAAGACCGCCGAGTAGTCCATCTCTTGGAAGGCCTCCCGTCCGAGCATCGTCGTCGCGACCTGCCCGACGACGAGAACAAGGGGCGTACCGTCCTGGAAAGCGGTGTGAAGTGCGATGCTCGCATGCATGGCGCCGGGTCCACGGGTTACGAAACAGACCGCCGGCGACGAGGTGAGCTTCCCAACCGCTTCGGCCATGTTCGCCGCCGCTGCTTCATGCCGCGCGGTGACAAGACGGAAGACGGGCTCGGGGCGCCCCTCGTTGACCTCATAGATCGCATCGAGGACCGCTAAAAAACTCTCGCCCGGCACGCAACTGGCGAAGTCGACGCCGTTGTGCACCAGCGAATCGATCAGGAGGCGGCCACCGGTACGGGTCATCTCTGGTTCCCGGTCCGCGCCGACAGTTCCGCAAGAACAGCATCCGCGAACTGGCGTGTAGTGGCGCTGCCACCAAGGTCGCCGGTCTGCACACCCTTCGCCAGCGCTGCATCGACTGCCTCATCGACCAAGCGGGCGGCGCGGGTGAGTGATTCGTCGGAGTGCTTTTCTCCAAGCCATTGCACCAGCATTCCGGCGGACAGGATCATTCCAACCGGATTCGCGATTCCGCGTCCCGCAATATCGGGCGCGGATCCGTGCGCTGCCTGCGCCATCGCATGCGTGTCGCTCGCGTTGAGCGCCGCCGAAAGTCCGAGAGCCCCAACAATCTCCCCGGCCAGGTCGGAGAGGGTGTCGCCGAACAGGTTCTCCGTCACGATTACGTCGAAGCGCTGTGGATTGCGGACCAGGTAGGCCGCGGCTGCGTCGAACAGTACATCGTCGAAGGCGACCTCCGGAAAGTCGACGGCTACCTTTCGACACTCTTCCAGGAACATGCCGAACACGGTCGGCATCACGTTCGATTTGTGAACTGCCGTCACATGCTTGCGGCGCGTCATCGCCATCTCGAACGCGCGCAAGGCGATCCGGTGGATTGCTGGTCTCGTGAATACTCCGACGAGGAGCGCGACATCGTCCGTCGGTTTGAACTCGCCGTTGCCGAAGAACATGTTGCGGTCCGGATAGAAGCCCTCGGTATTCTCGCGCACGAAGACGAGGTCGACATCGGGCTTGATGCTCGCCACGCCTTCGCGATTTCGACTCGGCCGAATGTTCGCATAGAGGTCGAAGTGCTTGCGGAGCGTTGCCCCCGGCACGCGTTCGCCCTTCGCCTTCCACGACGCCGGGTATGAGCCGTTGTCGAATGGGCCGAGGATCCAACCCTCGGTCGTTTCGAGTGCTTCGACGGTGCTGGGCGGCATCGGCGACCCGTATTGCTCGATCGCCGGCAGCCCCATCGGCAGGTCGACCCACTCGAGTGGGGCGGCCCCCGACACTGCCAGTGCGGCGTCGATTATTTCGCGGGCGACCGGCACGATCTCTGGACCGATGCCATCACCGAGCATGTAGCCGATACGGATTGAAGGGGTCATTGTGTACTCCTGAATACAAAAACGGTGCGAAGAGCTAGCGGTTGACGGAGGAGTCGAGCTCGACGGTCGTCGGCTGGGGTACGAGAGGCTTCCACCTGCGCACCTTCAGCACGATGATCGACGCGGCCGCGATCACGAGGATCGTCGCCGCAATCGGATGCGTGAGGAAGGTCATCGGATTGCCGCCGGAAAGCACGAGCGTCTGGCGGAACGATCCCTCGATGCGACCACCGAGCACAAATGCGAGCACGAGCGGTGGAAGCGGGAACTGCAGGAGCTTGAGCATCACTGCGAGCAACGAGAAGAGGACCAGCAGCAGGATGTCGATGAGGCTGTTGTTCACGCTGTAGATACCCACGACGCTGACGGCGATGACGACCATGCCGAGAATGTCGGAGGGGACCTTCAGGATCTGCACCCAGACCTTGACGAGCGGGAAGTTGAGGATAAGCAGGATGACGTTTCCGACTACCATGCTCGCGATCACTCCCCACACGAGATCGGGCGATTGGGTGAACATCGCGGGCCCAGGGGTCACCCCCTGGATGAGGAACGCGCTCATGAGTATGGCGAGCGCGGCCGAACCCGGAATACCCAGGGTGAACAATGGAATGAAGCTCGCAATCTCAAACGACTTATTTGCCGCTTCCGGGCCGGTGATGCCCTGGATGACCCCGGTCCCAAACTTCTCCGGATGCTTCGAGACCCGTTTTTCAGTCACGTATGACGCGAATGTCGAGACCGCGGCGACCATGCCCGGAATGAGACCGAAGATGAATCCGATGGCCGTTCCGCGCAGGGTTGAGCCCACCGAATCCTTGAGGTCTTTGCGCTCAGGCATAAGACGGTCGATCTTCGCCATTGTGCCAGGAATGTGTCGGCGTCCGGCGGCAAGCAGAACATCGCTCACTCCGAAGAAACCCATGATTACCGCGAGCAGCGGGATGCCCGCAAGCAGGTCCGGGGAGCCGAACGAGAAACGAGCGGACCCTTGGACAGGATCTGCGCCGACCTGGGCGAGAAAGAGACCGAGGCCGAGCATCAATACGCCCTTGACGAGGGACTTGTCGATGAGAGCCACGACGAGGCACAGGCCGAGCACCATGAGCGCGAAGTATTCGGGTGGTCCTAGGTACCGGGCGAGCAGGCTGAGCGGAAGCGCCGCGAACGCGACAACGATGACCGAGAGGATCGCCCCGACGAATGACGTGATCGCTGTGACGCTCAGCGCAATGCCCGCTCGTCCCTTTCGCGCCATCGGGTAACCCTCGAAGGTCGTGACGACGGACTCCGACTCGCCCGGGATATTCATCAGGATGCTGGTGATGCGACCCCCATACGCCGCGCCGTAGAAAATGCTCGCGAGCATGATTATCGCGCCCGCGGGCGGGAGCACGTAGGTCAGCGGGATAAGAAGCGCCATTCCTGCGCTCTGTCCGATCCCGGGCAGGACGCCGACCAGCATGCCAACGAGGCAGCCGATGAGAGCGAACAGGATGTTCTCTGGGGTGAGGGCGACCGCGAAACCGTCGAGGAGCCCCTGGAATGAATTCATGTGTCCAACCAGGAAAAGAAGACCAGCGAGGAGCCGGTCATATGGATGCCGAGGAATACGCCGAAACCGAAATAGGTCAGGGCGCCTGCTCCGACTGCGACGACGAGGGAGAGTACCCAGGTCCGGCGAGCGACCAGCTTCATGAGTCCGAGTGTCAGCAGCGATAGTGCAAGAACGAATCCAACGAGAGGGACGATGAGCACGAAGACTACGACGAGCGTGAGAGCCAGGCCAAGGCGCAGCCAGTTGACTGTCGTGAAGGTCTCTTCGCTCTCGAGCGGCGTTTCGCCCTCGTCAAGAATCGAGGGCACTGCCGGACCCTCTTCCGACGAGGAAGACGCGGGAGCCCGAAACTGCCTGATGCGGGCGATCGAGCCGATGAGCCCGAGCCCCCCGATCAGCCCACCCGATACGAGCGGGAACATTCCCGGCCCGATTCCCAGTGCGTTCGTGACCTTGAGCGAGATCGCGCTGATGACGATCGCGACCCCCAATGCCAGGAAGAAAAGCATCGCGATCAGATCGGCGCGCGCGAACAACTGTCTGTCGCGAGGTGTGGGGGTGTGACCGGCGGGGTCGCCGGTCACACCGATGTTTTCGTTGGTCACTGTTCTGAAGCCCGGTACTCTTTCGCAATCGGGCCGAACGTGCTGTCGAATTTTGTCCACAGGGCGGTAGCGGCCGCCGCATCCTGATAGTTGAGGTTCAGTGATCGGGACGCCGCCTGCGACTTGTAATCGGCGCCCTGTTGAGCGGACTTGATGGCAGCTGCGAGCGCGTCGACGATCTTTTGCGGAGTCTTTGCCGGAGCGACAAGCACCCGGTTGGCAGAGACGCTGACGCCGCTGTAACCCAGTTCCTTTGCGGTCGGCACGTCGGACAGACTGCCGCCCATTCGCTTGTCGCCGAGGAGGGCAAGGATCTTCAGATCGCCGTTGGCTGCTGCTGGCGCGAGTTCTGAAACCGGCCCGACCTCGAGTGTCACGCTGTTGCCCAACACGCTGGTACGCAGCTGGCCGGAATCATCGAACGTCGACCAGGTGATCTTGATGCCGGCGGACTTCTGCAGGGCGAGAACGCCGAGGTGGCCGACGGCGAGCACTCCGCTCGATCCGGCGGTTATCGATCCCGGGTTGCTCTTGGCAGCGGCCACGACGTCGTCCAGCGACTTATATTTGCTCGTAGAAGAGACAGCCATCGCAACTGTGTCGGTATCGTGAACTGCGACCGGCGAGAGACTGTCACGCGTGAACTTGGCGCCCCGCTCACTATCGAGATACATCATGTTTGTGGCGGGCAGCGACACGAAACCGAGGGTGTAACCGTCGGGGTTTGCGTCAGCTACCTTCTGCACCGCGTTCTGGCCACTGGCGGACGGGTCGTTTTCAATAACCACCTTCGCGCCGAGTTTGTCTTCCAGTCCGGAAGCCATGAGCCGACCCGAAAGATCGGTACCTCCTCCGGCGCCATAAGGAATGAGCAGGTGAATGGTCTTGGTCGGGTATCCCGACGCGTCGGTCGAGGTATTTGCAGGTGAAGCGCAACCGGCAAGCAACAGCGTCGCGGCTGCCGCGATGCCCAGGAGTGCTGTGGGTTTGAGAGTCATCGTTGACCTTTCTGGAATGTTGGATACAAGTTAGTATCCAAAAGCCAGCCACCAAACACAAGAGGCAATATTTCCCAGCCGAGTTGCGGCCCGCTACACGTAGTGACGAATCCGGCGCAGCGCGAAGTTCAGCGAGGCCGTCACATGCTCTCGGCCGAGTTCCTCTGCGAGGTCGGCGTCGTGTGCCTCGACGGCCGCAAGAATTTGCATGTGCATGCTGAGGGAACCCGACATCTCATCATCCGAATACGTGGCCGCGAGATGATAGTTGAAGGCGAACGCCTGGTTCGACTCGCACAGGTTGGCGAGGCGCTCATTGTGGCCGGCGAGATTGATGGCGCGGTGAAATGCTCCGTTCAGTTCCACGAGCCTGGCCCTCGGGCCTGCGACCAATTGCTTGATCGCCTCGGGATAGATCGCGGCGAGACTCGCGATCTCGTCGGCAGTCGCATTCATCGCTGCCAGCCGCGCGGCATACCCCTCGAGCGCTGATCGAACCTCATAGATCTTGCGAACCTCGTCCTCGGTGTGTTCGTGCACTATCCAGCCACGGCGGCGCGATTCAACCAGGCCCTCGTACTCCAAGCGGAGCAATGCCTGACGGACCGGAGTCCGGCTGACGCCCAGCAGCTCGCAGAGCTCTACCTCGACGAGCCGCTGATTCGGCGTGTAGCGCCCGAGAAGGATGTCCTCACGAAGCGACTCGTAGGCTCGGTTACCAGAGTGATGACGATCGTCCGACACGAGCTTCCTCCGCTGTCGAGAGTGAACGGCGGCGTGGGCGCCGATAGTTGCTTCACTGTAATCTACGAGACCGCTCGATCACCGTCGGCAGCGGACGCCGGCCGGAAAGCGATGTGAAACGGCCATCCGTAATCACAGCGGGAACGGCCCGAACCGTCCCACCGCCACCACTACCGTGAGGGCGAGCAGGACGACGTTCACGACGACCGACTTGACCTCGTGTCGGCGCGCGTGGGTGACCACCGCTCCGACCATGATGATTGCGAGCCCGGCAGCTGCCACCGGAGTGAGTGCGGGGGCGATGCCGGTGACGCCCGGCAGGATGAGGCCGAGCGTGCCCAGTACTTCTGCTACCGCGACAAGTCGGATCACCCCGGGTTGAAGCTCGGTGAATTCGACTCTCAGCTTCTCGCTCGGTCGAATGGCCTTTGTGATTCCACTCACGAGGAAGGCAAGGGCGAGCAGAATCTGGATTACCCAGAGAGCGATGTTCACAGAAATTCCTTTGTTTTGATTGGCTATGCTTACTGTTAGTGCGTTGCCTATCATGAGTCAGATTTGCGACGGTTACAAAAGGCACAATCGTGTTAGTGGGAAACAGAAAGGTCATTATGGCGACCCGCACACCGGCCCTCGAGAAGCCGACCGCACCCGAGCACAGCCCCGTTGGGATCTCCGAGTATGAGAGTGCCTGCAGTGCGAACGGCAAGGGTGAGGCAATCCGCGGTGTGCTCAGCCACATCGGCGACAAATGGACCCTGCTGATCGTCGGTGCACTTGCAGTTGGGCGCCGACTGCGGTTCACGGAGCTGCACCGACACATCCCCGGCATCTCGCAACGGATGCTCACGGTGACTCTCCGCCACCTGGAACGTGACGGTCTGGTACGCCGCACCATGCACGCCGAGGTCCCGCCTCGAGTTGAATACGAACTCACCGACGTCGGTGTAACGCTCATCGAACCGGCGCTGGCGCTGGGGCGCTGGGCGATAGGCAGCTATGCCGCTGTCCTCGACAGCCGCGAACGCTTTGATGCTGTCAACTCGGGCGTGAAGGCGACACGAGGATCACACCGGTAGCGAGCCTGGTAGAGCCCCCTATTCCTGCGGTTTCGATCGGCGCCGCGCTTTCCCGTTTCAGCCAACTTTAAGCAAATTCGATGGAACGCCCTCGCGTGCCCGGGGTTATCATATTTCGTAGTTGAGTCGAAAGCACTCAAGTTCAAGAAAGGAGAATTTCATCATGGCAATGTCGTCCGATCCTTTCAGTGAACTGGATCGTCTGACGGGCAATTTATTCCAGTTCCGCCCGGGTCCCCGGTTCATGCCGGTCGATCTGTACAGGGATCATGATCGATACATCCTCAACGCTGATCTGCCCGGTGTCGATCCCGGCTCGGTAGATGTCGACGTGGATGGACAGCTGTTGACCATCCGTGCCCAGCGCACCGCCGCGACTCGGGAAGACGCGAAATGGCTGACCCAGGAGCGGCCCAACGGCAACTACCTGCGGCAGTTCAGCCTCGGCGAGGGCGTCGATGCAGAGCGAATAAGCGCCAGCTACGACAACGGCGTGCTCAGCGTCATCATCCCGGTGACGGAGAAGGCGAAACCGCGAAAGATCGAAGTAGCGGCTGGCGACTCCAAGAACCAGCATTCGATCTCCGTGTAACACCACGCCGATCAACCAAGGGTGGCTGTGCCTCGCGGCGCTGCCGCCCTTCTTTCGTTGACGCGATCATCGGAGGTACGAGTTGACGATCAGGTCGCCGCGAATCTCCCGCAACCGATCCAACAGGCGGTCCACGAGAGTGTCTGAGACACCGGAGGCCGCGAGGTCGTGTGGTCCGATGGGTCGGAGTTTGCCGCAGCGGACTCGCACGACGTCCCACCCTGCCGCGCGGAGCAGTCGATCCTTCCTGCGATCGGTGTCCTCGCGACGGCCGACATGTTCCAGGCCGTCGCGGCCGGTCGTGTCGTACTCGATCGCGATACGGAACTCCGGCATGACGATGTCGGGCCACACCTCGACGTGGCTGAAGAACGGCCGGGCGACGCGTACGGCGTTGCATCCGAAGTCCACCGCGAGCCGATCGGCGAGCCGCTGCCGAAGATCCGCTTCGGCAGCGGATGCCGGCTTCGGTGCCCACGGGCTGTGAAAGGCATCGCCGACATCGAACCTGTCGGCGGCCGCGCGGGCATGGTGGCAGACGCGACAGCGCCGACCCCCGAGCATCTGCTCGATGCGTGCCTCGTAGCTGCCATGGCCCGCAGGGCAGATCCAGGAGTACCGCCGGGTCACCCCCGTTTCCGCCGCGAGCGCCGGGCGAAACCGCGGGGCCACGATCGCCAGCAGTTCGTCCCGCGTGACCGGCGCACCATCCAGACGCCTGCAGAGATAGCAGCGGTCGTCATCCGAATCGGACTCGATCCGGTCGATATCACGCGGATGCCCGCAGGCATAGGGTGCGGCGGGCCCCACCGCCGCAGCGGCGACCGGAATCCGTCGACGCACCGCGA
>JAODMW010000001.1 GCA_025464815.1 Microbacteriaceae bacterium
CGACGCTCGATCGCGGCTACCGTCACGACGTCGAACAGACCTCGCCGTGGCTGCTCGCCGGAGCCAAGACGCTCAGTTACGCGATCAATCGTGCGGTCCTGCGCGAGGCGGCCCGACGCGGGGCCGACGACGTGATCTTCGTCTCCAGCGACGGCTTCGTGCTCGAAGGCCCGACCTCGAGCGTCGTCTATCGGGTCGGCAACCGCGTTCTCACGCCGGGCACCGGCCTCGGCATCCTCGACGGCACGACGCAGGCGAGCATCTTCCGCTACGTCGAGAGCATCGGCCTCGAGACGGGCTTCGAGCAGGTCACTCCCCAGGAGCTGCGGCGCGCGGATGCCGCGTGGCTGGTGTCCAGCGTGCGGCTCGCCGCCCCCGTGCGTGAACTCGACGGCGCGACGTTCGCCGTCGACGCGGACCTCTCCATCGGCATCAACGCCTACCTGCGCGCCTTACGCGACTAGCGCGTCAGCGAGAGGCCGCGCGTACCAGGCCGAGCAGGGCGGCGGCGTAGGCGTCGGCGGGAGTGGCGGCCTCTTCGAACGCGGATTCACCGTTGATGGCGAAATCGACGCGGTAGCCGTCCTCGATGCGACTGAGGGACAGGAATGTGCCGCCGAGCAGTTCGCGCAGCTGGTGCTCGTGCGGGAGCCAGAGGGCGTTCTCGAGGGCGACGGAGTCCAGGGCCCACTCGGTCGTTCCATTGAACCCGAGGATGGTGCCGGTTTCGAACTCGTGCGATTCGATGGTCATGTCGCTGACCACGAAGACGTCGCCTTCGAAACCCTCGCGGTTGATGACGAATGCATCCCCGGAAACGGGATGCCATCGGACGCCGGCATCCTGCAGGGCGAGTGCGAGATCTCTGGAAAGCATCCGACCATTATCCTCGCCGCAACTGGACGAGGACTGGGCAGGGATCATGGGTGGCGGGACTTCTTCTCTGCGATCCGTCGAAGCCGGTATACCCCCGTATCCGCATTCGACTCTCGCGAAGTCGCCGCCACCCAGACGTTCCCCCCTGTGGTGCTGGTTAGGAGAGTATTCCTGATCGGTGCTTCCTGTATGCCCCCAGTGAGGGTCTCCCCGGAAGTGGGGGTTGTCTGGAGATCAGACAAAAGTTCCCCGGTGAGCATGTCAAGGGGTGGTCCGGCACCCGCTCGCTGCGTAGGGTGAGTCATGGCGGTGGATCCCGCTCACCGCTGGAGGTGGTCGTGGACGAGGTTCCCGACTATCTCGCGGCGTGGATGACGCGGCAGCGCTGGTACGCGGGCAAGGCACGCACTCCACGCTTCGAGCGCATCGGTGGATTCGCCCTCGACCCCGGGAGCCAGCCCGTCTCGATTCGCGTTCACTTCGTTCTGGACCACGCCGAGCATCCGCTGCTCTACCAGGTTCCGCTCACCGAGCGGCGCGCCCCGCTCGAGGATGCCGAGCGTGCGCTGGTCGCCACGCGCGAAGATCAGACCGGGATGATCTGGATCTACGACGGTCCCCACGATCCCGTATTCGCCGGAGCGCTGCTCAGACTCATTCTCGATGAAGGCCAGGTCGCGGCGTCAGACGGCTCGGGTGACTTCATCGCTCACGGGAATCGCGATCTCGGCGATGACGGGGCGGTGATCCGCTCGTCCCATGTGCTCGGCGGCGAGCAGTCGAACACCTCGATCATCTACGACATGGTGACCGGAGAGGGCGAGCCATCCTCCCCCGTCATCTGCAAGGTGTTCCGGGCGCTACACGACGGGGAGAACCCGGATGTCGTGCTCACCGCCGTGCTCGGAGCGGCCGGTTCATCCGTCGTACCGAGGGCCATCGGCCATGTCAGCGGACAGTGGCGGGACACGGGCAAGCTGCACGGCATCGCCACCGGCCACCTGGCTTTCGCGCAGGAATTCCTTCCGGGAGTGGAGGACGCCTGGCGTGTTGCGGTTCGCGCCATCGAGATCGGCGAAGACTTCAGCGGCCGCGCACACGCTCTCGGCGAAACGACGGCCGCGATGCACAGAACCCTTGCGAACGCCCTCCCGTCCCGGGCCACCACACCAGCCGATATCGCCGTCGTGATCGCGAGCATGCGGCACCGCTTCGAGCTTGCGGCGAAGGAGGTGCCGGCACTCGCCGACCATCGGGACGCGCTCGAAGAGGTGTACCTGCGCGCCAAGGCGAGCCCATGGCCCGTACTGCAGCGTATCCACGGAGACTTCCACCTCGGACAGGTGCTCGCGGTGCCAGGGCGGGGCTGGGTGGTGCTCGACTTCGAGGGCGAACCGCTGAGGCCGATGCGGGAACGGTCGCTGCCCGACATCCCGCTGCGCGATGTCGCGGGAATGCTGCGTTCCTTCGACTATGTCGCCGGCTCCTTCGCCCTCATGGGCGGGCATTCCGCCGGCAGCTGGGCGGCAACCTGCCGAGACGCCTTCCTCGACGGCTACATCGCCGCATCCGGGCGGGACCTACGCGAACATCCCGCTGTACTCGATGCCTTCGAGATCGACAAGGCGCTCTACGAGGCCGTCTACGAGGCCCGCAATCGTCCGAACTGGTTGTCGATCCCCGCCGACGCGATCACGCGCCTCGTCGAGCGCGCCGTACTCTCCTAAGCCGCGGCATCCTCGATGGCCTGCTCGAGCAGGTGCACGAGGGCGTCGAGCTGAACGCTCGACTCCGCCGCGATCTCGGAGTCGTCACCGTCGAGCGCGCGGGCCGCGAGACCCGCCTTGCTGTCGATGAGTTCGGCGATCTTCGCGTCGATCGTCTGGGAGGCGATGATGCGCCAGGCAGTGACAGGCTCGGCCTGGCCGATGCGGTGCACGCGGTCGATGGCCTGGGTCTGCTCTGCACTCGTCCAGCTGAGCTCGGCGAGCACGACGTTCGACGCGACCTGCAGGTTGAGTCCGACTCCGGCCGCGGTGAGGGACGCGACGACGACGGAAACTTCCGGGTCGTCGTTGAAGGCGTCCACCTGGGCCTGTCGGAAGGCGGCCGTCTGGTCGCCTCGGATCGAGACGGTCTTGAGGCCGCGCCTGGCCAGGGTCTCCTCCGCTGCATCCATCACGTCGATGTGCTTCGCGAAGAACACCACCTTGCCGACCGATCGCGCGAGCTGGGCCGTGTAATCGGCCGCGAGCACGGCCTTGGCCTGCCCGATCTTGCGCACCATGGTGAAGACGTTCTCGCCGGTCTTGGCCGCCTTCGACTCCTCGAGCTCGGCCTTTGCGACCATGCGCACGAGTTCCGGATGCGGGATGTCGGCGGCCTCGGCGCGTGCCTTGAGCAGCGCGCGGTAGCGCGCGAGCAGCCGGATTCCCAGGTCGTGCTCTGCCTGGCGGATGGAACGGCCGAGGTCGTCATCGAGCTCGACCGGCAGGTCGGCGATGCGCTTGCTCGGCAGGTCGGCCGCGACATCCAGCTTCTTGCGCCGCACGATGCCCATGTCGATCACGGTCT
>JAODMW010000014.1 GCA_025464815.1 Microbacteriaceae bacterium
TTCGAGGACGCCCTCGGCAAGCTCAACACGGTGCCACAGTCCCGCTACGACGAGGCCGCGATCCTCTTCGGCTGAGGGTGCCGCTTCGCGTGTTCTCGCTTGCCTTCGCGGCGGAGAAATCGTGTCGCGGACCGAGATATTTCTCCCTCCGCGAGCCGCTTTCCCCGCCGTGGAGTAGCACCGCGGCAAGAAGTTCCAGCACGCGCGAGTAGCGTTGGCAGCATGTTTCGCGCCCTTCAGATAGCGGATGCCGCGGCCACCCTTCGCGACGATGTGACGGATGACGAGCTCGGCGACGGCGACGTCATCATCGACGTCGACTACTCCAGCATCAACTTCAAGGACGGACTGGCCCTAGCCGGCCGCCCAGGCGTCGCCAAGATCAGCCCGCTGATACCGGGCATCGACCTCGTCGGCACGGTGGTGGTATCCGAGAACCCGAGCTGGACCGCAGGCGATCACGTGCTGGTGAACGGCTGGGGCATCGGCGAGACACACAACGGGGGCCTGAGCGAACGTGCGCGGATGAGAGGCGAGTGGCTGCTGCCACTGCCCAAGGCGATCAGCGGCAAGCGCGCGGCCGCCATCGGCACCGCGGGATTCACCGCGATGCTCGCCGTACTCGCGCTGGAGAGGGCGGGAGCGACGGATGGAGACATCCTCGTGACCGGTGCGGCAGGAGGCGTCGGTTCGGTGGCGATCGTGCTGCTGTCGAAGCTCGGGCACCGGGTCGTCGCATCGACGGGTCGTCCGCAGGAAGCCGACTACCTACGCTCGCTCGGCGCCACTGAAGTCATTGGTCGCATGGGCGACCCCGGCAGACCTCTGCAGAGCCAGCGCTGGGCGGGAGCGATCGACTCGGCTGGCGGACCCACTCTCGCGAACGTGCTGTCCCAGACCCGGTATGGGGGCACCGTCGCCAGCTGCGGGCTCGCCCAGAGCGGCGACCTCCCGACGACGGTGATGCCGTTCATCCTGCGTGCGCTGACGCTCACCGGGATCAACTCCGTCTTCGCGCCGAAACCGCTGCGCGAGGAGGCGTGGGCTCGTCTCGCGACCGATCTCGACCTCCACCTGCTGGACTCGATGACCATCACGATCGGCCTCTCCGATGCGATCGGGCGGGCCGACATGATCCTCGGCGGCGGCGTGCGCGGACGCACCGTCGTCGACGTGCGCGCCTGACCGGCGCAACGGCGGACCGTCTGCCACACTGTCGAGCATGAACACTGTGTTCCTCGTCATCGGCGCGATTTTCATCTTTCTCGCCGCTGTCTTCCACTTCTACGTCTTCTTTTTGGAGAGCGTGACCTGGACGAATCCGCGCACCTGGAGGATCTTCGGCGTCGCCAGCCAGGAGGATGCGGAGACCATCCGGCCGATGGCCTTCAACCAGGGCTTCTACAACCTGTTCCTCGGGCTCGGTGCCGGCATCGGCCTGATTCTGCTCGCGAGCGTGCCGGCCGCCGGCTTCGCCCTCGTGTTCATGGGCGCCGGCAGCATGGTGCTCGCGGCCTTGGTGCTGCTCCTGAGTTCGAAAACCAACCGCCGCTCGGCGCTCATCCAGGGCGCGCCGCCGCTCGTCGGGATCGTGTTCATCCTGCTAGCCCTCGCGGGTTGAGTCGGGCGCTCAGCGCCCGTATCGAAACCGAGCGGGACGAGCGTGAGGTCTCGATACGGTCGCTGAGCGACCTACTCGACCCGCAGAGTGGAGAGCGACCTACTCGACTCGCAGAGTGGAGCGACCTACTCGACCCGCAGAGTCGCCGCAGCCGCAGCCTTGGCGGCAGCCGGGAGCGCCTCGAGGATGCGGGCGATCGCCGCGTCGTCGTGTGCGGCTGAGACGAACCAGGCCTCGAAAACCGAGGGCGGCAGGGACACCCCGGCGTCGAGCATCGCGTGGAAGAAGGCTGGATACCGGAAGACTTCCTGCGCCTTGACATCGGCATAGTTCCTGGGCGGAGTCGACGTGAAAGCGAAGGAGAACAGATTTCCGGCGCGCTGCACGGAGTGCTCGACGCCCTCCGTTGCCAGCGCTGCCGAAACCGCCGACGAGAGTTGGTCGGCGACGGCGTCGAGGCGGCCATAGACCGCGGCATCCGCGTTTCGCAGCGTGGCGATACCCGCAGCCATGGCGACCGGATTGCCGCTGAGCGTGCCCGCCTGGTAGACGGGACCGAGGGGTGCGAGCTGATCCATCACATCGTGGCGGCCGCCGAGGGCCGCAAGCGGCATGCCACCGCCGATGACCTTGCCGAAGGTCACGAGATCGGGCTTCCAGCCTGCACCGTCCGGAACGACGCGTGCCGCCTCGAGCCCCCACCAGCCTGCCGGACCGACCCGGAAACCGGTGAGCACCTCGTCCAGGATGAGCAGCGCACCGTGCTCGCGCACGATCGCCGAGAGGGCGCGATTGAAGCCGCGCTCGGGCGCCACGACGCCCATGTTCGCTGCCGCGGCCTCGACGATCACGGCGGCGATGTTCTGGCCGTGCTCGGCGAAGACGGCGCGCACGGCGTCGAGGTCGTTGTAGGGCAACACGAGTGTCTGGGCGGCCGTCGCGGCGGTGACGCCAGCCGAGCCGGGCATGGCGAGCGTTGCAACCCCGGAGCCCGCCTCGGCGAGCAGGGCATCCGAATGCCCGTGGTAGTGGCCGGCGAACTTGACGAGCAGGTCACGGCCGGTCACGCCGCGGGCCAGACGGATCGCGGTCATGGTGGCCTCGGTACCGGTCGACACGAGCCGCAGTTTCTCGACGGCGCGATTGTCGTCCACCCTCACGCGCTCGCGCACGAGCTCCGCCAGTTCGGTCTCGCCAGGGGTGGATGCCCCGAAGGAGAGCCCGCGGGCGGCAGCATCCTGCACGGCCTTGACGACGGCCGGATGAGCGTGCCCGAGAATCGCGGGACCCCATGAGTTCACGAGGTCGACATACTCGCGGCCCTCGGCGTCCGTCACGTAGGCGCCGCGAGCAGACACGAGGAACCGCGGTGTGCCTCCGACGGACCCGTAGGCCCGCACGGGCGAGTTGACGCCACCCGGAATCGACAGCTTCGCTCGGGTGAAGTAGTGCTCGTTCGTGCCCATCAGAAACACCGTCCCAC
>JAODMW010000022.1 GCA_025464815.1 Microbacteriaceae bacterium
CCCGCGACCTGGCAGCTGAGCGCGAGCGACTCGACCGCTACCGCGCTGCAGGTTGCGGGTCCGGTCGGGCTTGAGAGTTTCATCTCCTCAACGGCGACCAACGCGCCGGTGACCATCAGATACGACAACTTCTCAGCGCGAGTCCCCCAGTAATCTGAGACTTTACGGGATCGGGCTGGACGAGCGTCCGGTCCGATCCCGCTCAGTGTTCGACCGTACTTGCGCTCGGTCGACCAATCGTTCGCCGCCGGGGAGATGTCGCTAGTGCACCAGGCAATGACACCATGAAGCGAAGCGCGGTCGGAGCGATCGGGGCACAGGGCGCCCAAGCCCTCGCGAGCTTCGCGCTGCAGATCATCGTCGTCCGCGCGCTCGGGCTCGGCGGACTCGGCACCTTCTCGATCCTGTACGGCGTCATGGTGCTCGTCGCCGGGCTCATCACCGGATTTGTCGGCGACTCTCTCGTGGTGCTCGATCGGCGCGAACGACCGATCCGATCCGCTTTGCAGCAGTCCGCAATCGCGCTGTCCACGATCGCTGCAGCAATCTCCGCCGTCGTCAGCCTGGCCTCCGGCCTTGTCACCCTCTCGCAGGCCGTCCTGTTCGCAATCGCCGTCGTGCTCTTCGCCCTCGAAGAAATGATGCGCCGACTGTTGATGGCCAACATCGGTTTCTGGCGCGTGGCAGCGATCGATCTTTCGGCCTTGGTCGGGACAATGGTGGTCCTGGGGACTGCTGCGCTCACCGGTCGCCTGAGCCTCGATCTCGTACTCGTCGCTGTCTCGGTCGGCCAAGTCGTTGCAATTGGGCTAGGCATCGTGCTTCTGCCGCGCGAAGAGAGGTACGCCGTCCCGTTCGTACGCGGTGGCTACCGGGCGGTGGCCGGGTACGGTTTCTGGCGCGCCAATCAACAGCTGCTTCGGCCGGGTCTGCTGACGGTGGTGCGCACACTCGTCACGATTTTCCTCGGGCTGGCGGCAACGGGACTGCTCGAGACGGCCCGCGTGTACGTCGCTCCACCGCTGCAGGTCATCTCCGGCCTTACCTCGTTCCTCTTTGTTAGCTATGCCAGGGACAAGACGGCGAAAGTCAGCGACCAGCTGCCCACGGCCGATCGGGCCGTAGGAGTGCTCCTCGGCGTCACGTTCGTCATGGGTGTCGTGCTCGTGCTCGCGCTATCACTATTGGGACCACTGCTCTTCGGCACTACCCCCCAAATCACGGCCGTTCTCGGCTGGCTGGCATATACGGCGTCGGTGTCCGCGGTGACGCCCTACGGAGCCCTGGCCGCCGTCGGCGGTCGACAGGCATTCGTCTTCGCGATCAGGCTCTCGGACACGGTGCTCTCCGCGATCGCCGTTGTCGTCATGCTGGCGCTCGGAGCCGCTGCGGCCTACGCACCGCTCGCCCTGGCAATCGGCTCGATCGCGGGAGGCCTCGCCATCCGGACGTTCATCCTGGTGCCTCTGGCTCGCAAGGAACGTCGAACCGAGGCCTAGTCGCTACTACCTCGCACCGAGCCGGTGCACTGACGTATCCCATCCGAGCAGTTTGAGAACGGCTTTCGGTACCACGCGCGCGTTATTCGCAGCGGCGGTGCTGACGGGGCCGCTGGCCATCCAGGTGGCCTTACTCGCAGCCGCGAAGCTCAGTTCCACCCCGTGCTTCTCCTGTCCGGCGGCAGCGGTGAACGCCTTGAGATTTTCGCGGCGAGGATCACCCGGCCCGACGGACCACACAACGAGTGACTTCGGCGACGACGCATCCTTCCGTTGGTACAGATTCCCGTCAAGCGTGACTCCGAGTTCCGCGGCGGTGTATTCACCCGAGTAGTCCTCCACGCTGACCACGCTGTCGGCGGTGGCGCCCGAGAAGATGTTGTTGCTGACCGTGATGTTCCCGACGATCCACGTCATCTTCGGATCAGGCAGGCTACGTCGAGGATCGTGACCCGGTACGGTCAGATCGCTCGCACGTCGATAGTCCTGGGCAACGCGCAGGTTTATTCCGTTAGCCACGACGGTGTTGTTCCAGATCTGCACGTCGCTGGTGTCATTCAGCTTGATACCGTTGTCACGGTTATTCGAAATCGTATTTCCCGCGACAACGAAACGAGCGGAAATCTCCAGGATCAGGCCGTGGCCCACATTGTCGCTGATATCGTTCGCGACGACGTTCGTAGCGTAGTCCGACTGGTCGAACCAGAGGCCCGGTCCGAAGTTGCCGCTGATCCGGCTCTTTTCGATGGTGACCGTGCGCGATCGGGTGATCTTGAAACCGCCCGAGACCGGAGCGTTGTTGAAGTGCTGGGTGTTGTTGCCTGTGGCTAGAAGTCCGGTGACGAGGAGATCGTCCGCGTAGTTCGCGCCCATGCCCATCATTCCGTTGCCGCGCACGGTGACCTGGCGCACCGTGACCCGAGAGGCGGTCACGAAAAGGCCGGCGGTGGCATTGTCCTCGATGAGCACGTTGTCGACGATCACACCGGGAGCCTCGACGCTCATGGCCCCGAACCCGGGAACCGAGGTGGCGTAACGATGGATCCCGATTCCGCGTACGACCGAATTCTTTGATTGGATGCCGAGCGCCTTCGGCTTGTCGCTCGACCTCACCTCGTGACCCGTCGGATCCGATCCGAGGTAGAGCCTGCTCGCCGCCGTGTCCACCGCAAAGGTGCCTGCAACGACGTCCGCCGGCTTCGCCACCTGGGTCTCGGCCTTGCCGTCGATCCAGACCTGGTCGGGATGGGCGGCCAGCGGAAACTGTGGGTCCAGAAAGATCCACCCGGGTTCGGTGTTGTCCGGGGCGCCACGAAAGAATGTGGGACTCGAGTCGAACTGCGTCGTCCAGCCGTCGGAGATCCAGACGCTACCCTCCTTGCGCCAATTGCCCACGACCACGCTGCCGTCGAACCAGACGACCTCCTTGAGGTATGGCTGGATGGTGACCGTCTTGTCGCGGGTTACCGTGACCCACTCGTGATAGCTCCCCGCGCGGAGCACGATGGTCTGGCCGGATCGGGCCAGCGTGATCGCGCGCTGCACGCTGCGGAGCGGCTCGGCCTTCGTGCCCTTTGCCCGGTCCGAACCCATTGGAGAGACGAACAGCGCGCCCTTCGGCACCTCATAGGAGACCGACCCGAGCGGCGCGGCGCCGGGTGGGGAAATCGAGACGGCGGGTTTGTTCGACACGACAACGACCTCGATCGCACCGGTCACGACCGCAGCGATCGCCGCGACGAGGGCGATGACCTGCATCACTAGACGCCGGCGACGATGCACGATGTGTCGACCGTGCGCGCGCGCAGGGGCCGACTCCGGCACCGTTCGCGCGCGAGGGTGGGTCATCGACGATCTTCCGGGTAATTGAATCAGCTCGAAGCTCGGAAGCCGGGCCGGCACTATCGGGATTGGTGCTGCTGGTATTGTCCCAGATACCGTGTCTCAGGGGAAAATCCTCAGCATTCTCGTGTGTTGCGATGATAAATTCGCACACACCTGTCTCTCACCCGAAAGAAACAAGGTCAGATGGAACACCAGGGTTACCTGCGCACCTTTCGCGATCGTTGGCTCGCCGTCGTCATTGGCGTGCTGGCGGGTGTTTGGATCGCGAGCGCCCTAACCGCATCCATTCCGCCGACCTATACCGCCTCCGCCACGCTGTTCCTCTCCGTGCAGTCGGATGCCGGTTCCCTCAACGAGCGCTCCCAGTTCGCCCTTGCGCGCATCAGCTCATATCCGGCGCTCGCCACAAGCGCGGGTGTGCTGAGCAAGACGATTCAGGACCTGGGGCTCCATGAGTCAGTCCAACAACTCAGCAAGACCATCACGGCGACGAATCCCCCGACCACCGTGCTCCTGCAGATCGATGCCGCGGCGGGCGACCCCAAGACGGCCGCAGAAATCGCCAATTCCGTGGCTCTCAATCTCTCGTCGGTCGTTACCAGCCTCGAAAACTCGTCGAGCGACACTCGCTACTCGGTAAATCTGCAACTCAGGATCCCGGCGCAGGAGCCCACGAGCCCATCGGCGCCCCAGCCAAGCATCATCCTCGGGCTCGGCCTCATCGGGGGCCTGGCACTCGGCCTCATCGCCGCGATCATCTGGGCGCGGTTGGATACCCGCATCCGCTCCGTCGACCAGGTGCGGCAAGTCTCCGGACTGCCGGTACTCGGCCAGCTGCCGGGGCTGCCGGGGGCATTTGGCCCTCTGAGTGCCGGACAAGTGGCAAGGCGAGAAGCCCTCTTTCGTGAAACGCAGCTGACCATCCGGCAGGCCAATGCGGGAGCAATGCCGGACGTCCTGGTGCTCGTCCCGGCGAGCCGGAGAGCCGGAACGCTCGGCGTGCGAGTGGGTTTGGCTCGGGCGTTCGCTGCGACGGGCCGCTCCGTGTGCCTGGTAGAAAGCGATTTCAAGGGCGGAGTCGGCCTGATCGTGCCAGCCACGAACGGAGCGAAGGGCCTCGCGGAGATCCTCGGCGGTGCCGCGACCGTGGAGCGCGTTGTCCTTGCGGTGCCTGGCGAGCACTTCAGCGTGCTTCCCGCCGGAGATCAGGAGCAGCTACCCAAGGAATACGACGCCGAACAACGCATCCGGCGGACCGTGCACGAGCTGGTGACCGACTTCGACACCACTGTGCTCCAAGCGACATCCATCACCCAGCCGGCCAGTCTGGAGCTGGTCGTGCCGTACGCGGATGGCGTAGTGGTGCTGGTGCGCTATGGCTCGACCAGGGTAGCCGACCTCGCCCGTACTCTCTCCCGCCTCCGCGTTATGGGAGTGCGCCCGCTTGGCATCGTGATGACCAGTGTTCCTCCCTATCGCAGAAGCGACCTAGCGGCCGGATGGCTGCCGGGTGACTTCAACGAGGCCAGGCGTACCCCCATCCTCTCGATCGATCATCCGGCAGAGGGTGAGCCCGCCCCGGGTCCGAAGCGTCGGACCACGGCGCGCAGGCGGAGTGTCACGGCAGCAAAAGCTGCTGCCGCCGCCGCAGCAGCAGCAGCAGCAGCAGCTAATGATCTGACCGGCGGCCCGACCGAGCCTGCCATCGGCAATTCCGACCTGACGCCCGGCGCGAGAAAGGTGACCGACGCTTCGGCCGATGCCGAGTCCCGCCAGACCTCGCCCGCGGACTGACGACGATGGCCGGCTACGCGCGACGAGACCTCACCGATCGCACACGATGGATCTTTGTTTTTCTCATCGTGCTTCTCGTCGTGGTCAGCGTGGTGCCATGGCGGGAAGGGATTCTCTACAGCGGGGGCGCCGACCCGGTGGTGGTCGCGAAGGCCGTGGTGGGAATCGTCGCATTCTGCTGGGCATTCGTGCTGCATGCAACCACGAGAGTCACGGGAAGTGTCGGAGTAAGAACACTCTCGCTGCTCGCCGGTATCGTGCTCATCTCGGTAGTCGGAGCGTTCGCCGCGGGAGACGCGACCGCCGCCCTCGTGCTCTCGATCCGCATCGTTTTGATTGCCGCGACGGTGATGATCGTCGTGAAGTCCGCTCCGCCCCTCATCGTGCTCAACGCGCTGTTGGCGGCATTGGCAGCCGTGGCCATCGTGTCGGCGGCGACCGGCGCGGTCCACGGCCTGAGCGGTGGACGGCTGTCCGGCGGCATCCCGCAAATGGCGTCGAACGTGTTGGCCGGCCTTGCGGCACCACCCGCGATCGGCCTCGCCGTCGACATCGTTCGGCGCGGGTTCCGACTGTGGACCTCGACCATGCTCGTAGCGATGCTTGCGATCGTCGTTGCCACGCAATCGCGCACCACGCTCGTCGTGGTCGTGATAGGAGTGGTGCTCGCCTTCCTCTACGGTCGCCGGATCGCGACCTCGACGGCAATCGTCGCCATTATCGCCGCGCCTTTCGCGTACGTTGTGCTGGCCTTTACCAGCATCGTTTCGCAGGTCCTGGCACGAGGGCAGGGTATTCAGCAGCTAACGACCCTGAGCTCTCGCACCGTCGCCTGGGATGCCGTGCTCGCGATCCCCTTCGATTCGTGGGGAAAATGGCTTGGAGTTGGCCTGGCCGCCAAAACGGTCCAAGTGCAACAGCAGTGGCGCAATCAGCAGGTACTCGACAGCAGCTGGGTTTCCGTCATTGCCCAGGCCGGAATCATCGGAACGGTGCTTCTGGCGATCTGGATTGTGTTCACCGCGGTAGAAAGCCTGCGTCGGCCGGATTTGCGGGCGATCGCCACACCCCTCCTCGCGATGTTGCTGGTGCGCGGCTTCACGGAGAG
>JAODMW010000025.1 GCA_025464815.1 Microbacteriaceae bacterium
AGCGCGATCGGCCCGTGTTTGAGCTCGCCCGCGGCGAAACCCTCCGCGTGGATGTAGGCCAGTTCCTTGAGCTTGAGTGCTCCCTCCAGCGCGACCGGATAGCCGGCATGGCGCCCGAGGAATAGCACAGAGCGCGTATCCGTCATCCAGCCTGCCAGCTGTTTGATGGAATCCTGCTGCTCGAGCACGACGGCCAGTTGCTCTGGCAGGGCTTGCAACTCGTCGAGAAGACCGGAGATCTCGGATGCCGGAAGTGTCGCGCGCACCCGTGCGAGATGCAGGCCGAAGAGGTACAGGGCCGCGACCTGGGCGACGAAGGCCTTCGTGGACGCGACCGCGACCTCTGGGCCTGCGTGCGTGTAGATAGCGGCATCGGATTCGCGCGCGATCGTTGCGCCCTGGGTGTTGCAGATCGAGAGGGTCCTCGCGCCGGCGGCGACGGCGTACTTGACGGCCATGAGGGTGTCCATGGTCTCGCCCGACTGGCTGATCGACACCACGAGCGTGCGGTCGTTGATCACGGGGTCGCGGTAGCGGAATTCGTGCGAGAGCTCCACGTCGACCGGGATCTTCGCCCACTTCTCGATCGCGTACTTGCCGAGCATGCCGGAGTATGCGGCGGTGCCACAGCCGAGGACCACGATGCGGTCGATGCCCTTGAGCACATCGTCGCCGAGTTCATCCAGTTCGGTCAGGCGTACCGCGCCGTCGGCGATGCGACCGAGGAGGGTCTTCGAGATGGCCTCCGGCTCCTCGCTGATCTCCTTCGCCATGAAGCTCGACCAGCCGCCCTTTTCAGCCGCCGAGGCATCCCAGGTGACCTCGAACTCCTGGGCCTCGACCGGGTTGCCATCGAAATCCGTGACCGTGACGGCGTCCGCCGTGATCGTCACGATCTGGTCCTGCCCGATCGCGACGGCGCGGCGGGTGTGCTCGACGAAGGCCGCGACATCCGATCCCAGGAAGTTCTCGCCGTCACCGAGACCGATCACGAGCGGGGAGTTGCGGCGGGCTCCGACGACCACGCCCGGCTGGTCCTTGTGCAGCACGAGCAGGGTGAACGCTCCGTGCAGGGTGGCGACCACCGCGCGCAGTGCCTGTGAGAGGTCACCGGTCTTCCGGTACTCGAGGCCGACGAGAAGCGCGGCGACTTCGGTGTCGGTCTCACTGGTGAAGACGGTATCCGGATGTTCCGCCAGCAGTTCCGCCTTGAGCTCTGCGAAGTTCTCGATGATGCCGTTGTGGATGAGCGCCAGCTTCCCGTCGTCGCCGAGGTGCGGATGCGCGTTCTCATCGTTGGGCCCGCCATGGGTCGCCCAGCGCGTGTGCCCGATACCCGTGGATCCGTTGGCCAGGCCGTGCGCCTCGAGGTCGTCGACGAGGATCTGCAGCTTGCCGGCGCGCTTGCGCGTATGCAGCTCGCCGTCGGCGTCGATGACCGCGATACCCGCGGAATCGTAGCCGCGATATTCGAGTCGACGCAGCCCGCCCAGCAGTACTTCGATGCTCTGGTTGCTGCCGACGTAACCCACGATTCCACACATGGGCTCGATTTTACGTTACGACCGGTTGGCATCCGCCCTGGCTCGCGTCTTCACCGTCTCCGGTAACCTGATGGCCTATGCATGACCACGCGCACACGACGCCGTTCGTGGAAATCGACCGTGCCGACTGGGCAGAACTCGCCCCCAGCACGGAGCTTCCGCTCACCCCGACGGAAATCGTCGAACTGCGCGGCCTCGGTGACCTCCTCGACCTGCGCGAAGTGACGGAGGTCTATCTTCCGCTCAGCAGGCTCATCAACCTGTACGCGGTCGGCGCACGGCGGCTGCACCGCGACACCTCCCGCTTCCTCGGGCGGGATTCGCCGAGCACGCCCTTCGTCATCGGGGTCGCCGGCTCTGTGGCGGTGGGCAAGTCGACGATCGCGCGTCTCCTGCGGGAGCTCCTCGCTCGCTGGGAGGGCACACCGCGGGTGGAGCTCGTCACGACCGACGGGTTCCTGTTGCCGAACGCCGAACTCGAGCGCCGGGGACTCATGCAGCGCAAGGGTTTCCCGGAGTCCTACGACCGCCGGGCGCTGCTGCGGTTCGTCACCAAGGTGAAGAGCGGCGCGGAGGAGGTGCGCGCACCCTTCTATTCCCATCTCAGCTACGACATCGTCAAGGATGCCGAGATCGTGGTGCGGCGCCCCGACATCCTCATTGTCGAGGGTTTGAACGTGTTGCAGCCGCCGAGCGGTGGCCTTGGGCTCGCGGTGAGCGACCTGTTCGACTTCACGGTGTACGTCGACGCCAGGACATCGGATATCGCGACCTGGTACGAGGAGCGCTTCATGAAGCTGCAGCGGGGCGCCTTCACCAACCCGCAGTCCTACTTTCATCGCTACGCCTCGCTCACACCGGAGGAGGCATCCGCGACGGCCCGCGACATCTGGACCAGGATCAACGAGCCGAACCTGCTGCAGAATGTGCTGCCGACCCGTTCGCGGGCCGACCTGGTCCTCCGCAAGGACGCGGATCACACGGTGAGCAGCGTGCTGTTGCGGAAGCTCTGAGCGGACTCAGGCCCAGCCTGCACCGACGAGCGTCCCGCGCCTGAATTTCCTTGGTTAAGTTGTACTGCCCAGAGCGTGTCCGATCACTCGCCGCGCTGGCAGCAGATTGCCCGCACGGCTGGCGGCGCGACTGCCCCTGCGGAACTGCCCCTGCGATAGTGACTTTGCGGCGCTGACTCTGATGCCGTCACCGTTTGAGCAAGGTGGTGATCCGCGATCTACCGACCCGCCATTCTCGGCCGCTGGGGTTGAGTCGCCGGGGTGGGATCAGGTGGGGGATTCCGTGGCGCATCACGAGTTCGAAGTCGCCGGTGTGGAGCATCTGGTGGTGTGCCGGGCAGAGGAGCACTCCGTTGCTGACATCGGTTGGGCCGCCTTTACTCCAGGGGATGGCGTGATGGGCGTCACACCAAGCCGGGGGTGCGGTGCAGTGCGGCCAGACGCACCCGCCGTCGCGGACGTTCAGTGCGAGGCGTTGGTCGGGGCTAAAGAGTCGGCGGGTGCGGCCGAGGGACAGGACTTCGCCGGGCTCCCCGAGTCGCATGAGACGGATCTCGGCATCACAGGACAGTTCCTGGGCGTGTGTGGCGGAGATCGGTTCCTGGACTCCGGACAGCCAGGCGATACCGGTGCCGGAGAGGTAGTCGTCGGCCCGCATGGTGAGGACGATGGTGG